>NZ_JBIWKX010000009.1:119661-179815 GCF_044765885.1 Amycolatopsis sp. NPDC102389 | reverse complement strand
ATCACCACACAAGCCCTGGTCACCACGCCGACAGGCCGGTCAGTGTCCGTGAGGTCCTGAAACATCAACTGTCCGACATGTCCTGAACTCAGACAGAGGGTTCTAACCCTCATTGCCACTCACGACCCCACGTGAAACCGTACATATGCACACCAAACGGACCTCAGGCCGCCGATAACCGTCCTTTATAGACATTCGAAAGGCGCAGACTCACAGGACAGCGCCTGGAAACGCGCAAAGGGTCCCTTTAGGACGAATTCCGTCCTAAAGGGACCCTTTTCGTTCCGAGGCTTCAGCTGTCCCAGGTGAAGATCGCGTCGCCCGCTTCGACGTCGCCGCCGGTGAGCAGTCCGGAAAGGACCTCCGCCTTCGCGTCGAGCGCCACCACCGGCACGATCGGCGAGTAGCCCGCGGCCTTGACCGCGTCGGGGTCCCAGCCGACGACCGGCTGTCCCGCGCGGACGGCCTCACCCTTGACGACGTGGAGGGTGAACCCCTCGCCCTTCTGCTTCACCGTGTCGATCCCGAGGTGGACCAGCACGCCGCGGCCGTCTTCGGTGGCCACCACGAAGGCGTGCGGGTGCAGGGTCACGACCGTCCCGTCCACCGGCGCGACCGCGTCCTGACGCCCGCCCGAGGGCAGGACCGCGATACCGGGGCCGACCATCGCCTGCGCGAAGACCGGATCGGGCACTTCGGTCATAGCGGTCGTCTTCCCGCTCACCGGGCTCAGGATCTCGAGACTCACAGCAGATCCTCGATGTCGCTGGCGATGTTGTCGGCTTCGGGGCCCACGATGACCTGGACACCGGCACCCATGCGCACGACGCCCATCGCGCCGGCGGCCTTCAGCGCCGCTTCGTCGAGCAGGCTCATGTCTTCGAGCTCACAGCGGAGCCGGGTGATGCACCCCTCGACCTCGATGACGTTCTCGGCACCGCCGAGCCCCGCGAGGATCTTTTCCGCCCTGTCATCCGCCATCGCGGTCTCCCTGTTCCCTGTCGGTTTCCCACATGCGAACCAGCTGTACTACGCCGTTCGCCGACTCGCACGTGATCCCTGGCCACGAACGCGTAACGGTGGTTGACACCCGCTCGTGCGACGGAGCATCCTGCCCCATCGGATCATTGGTCTAGACCGGAACGTACCAATCTTCCGGACCAGATGCGAGTACGGGTTCCCCAGCCGACCGGACCGAAAGGACGGTGACCGTCATGAGCGCTTCGGCGCAGCTGCCGCCGTCCGACCGTGTGATCAACGGACCGACGCCCAAGCACGCCCAGCTGCGGGAGATTCTGCGCCGCACGGTGGAGCGTGAGCTACCCCCCGGCTCGCCCATCCCTTCGGAACGTGACCTCGCCGAGACCTATCAGGTGTCGAGGCTCACCGTCCGCTCGGCGATCGGCAAGCTGGTCGAAGAAGGGCTCTTGTCGCGAGTGCGCGGCAAGGGGACGTTCACCGCCGCCAGGCGGATGGAACTGCAGCTCTACCTGATGTCCTTCACCGAGGACATGCGCCGTCGCGGGATGACCCCGACCACGGAGGTCGTCAAGACCTCCACCGAGGTCCCTCCCGCTCCCTCGGCGCACGCGCTCGGCCTGGCCGCCGGGACCCCGGCTCACCGCATCGTCCGGCTCCGCCGGGCCGACGGGGTGCCGCTGGCGGTCGAACGCGGCTGGTATCACGCGGGCCGGATGCCCGGTCTGCTCGACCTCGATCTCACCCGATCGTTGTACGTCCAACTCGCCCAGTCGTACGACCTGCGCCCGGATCACGCGTGGCAGACGGTCTGGGCCGAATCCGCGGACCGCGAAACGGCACGCCTGCTCGGCATGCGCGCCGGCAGTCCGCTCCTTGTCTTCCGCCGGGTCTCCAGCGTCAACGGGGAACCGATCGAAGACATGACTTCCTGGTACCGGGGCGATCACTACCAGGTCACCATGCAGCTGGACCGGAACACCCCGGATTCCGGTCATCATCCTCACTACGGAGGTACCCGATGAGCTCCACCACCGCGGAGGGGGCGAAGGGCAAGGGCAAGGGACTGGCCGGGCTTCAGCGCTTCGGCCGCAGCCTCATGCTCCCCATCGCCGCCCTGCCCGCCGCCGCGCTTCTGAACAGGTTCGGTCAGCCCGACCTGCTCGGCAAGGACGGCCTCGGCTGGGACAAGGTCGCCGAAGTGCTCGGCGCGGCAGGCAACTCGCTGTTCAACTGGCTGCCGCTCCTGTTCGCGGTGGGTATCGCCGTCGGCTTCGCCCGCAAGAGCGACGGCGCGACCGCGCTGGCCGCCGTGGTCGGGTTCTTCGTGTTCACCAGCGTCCTCCAGGTGTTCACGCCGTTCTCCGAGCTGCCGGGCTGGAACCCCGAGAAGCCCGCGGGCCTGATGCTCAACCCGATGAAGTGGCCCTACAGCGTGCTGGCCGGTGTGATCGTCGGCCTGGTCACCGCCCTGCTGTGGCAGAAGTTCTACCGCATCAAGCTGCCGCCGTACCTGGCCTTCTTCGGCGGCCGCCGGTTCGTGCCGATCGTCACCGCCGTGACGCTGATGATCCTCGCGGTGCCCTTCGGCCTGGTCTTCCACTGGGTCAACGAAGGCATCCAGGCCGCGGGCGAGGCGGTCACCGGCGCACCGGTCGTCGGTGGCGGTATCTACGGTGTGCTGAACCGGCTGCTGATCCCGGTCGGTCTGCACCAGCTGCTGAACGTGCCGGTGTGGTTCATCTTCGACGGCGGTGACCTCACCAAGTTCTTCGAGGGCGACCCCACCCGCGGCACCTTCATGACCGGCTTCTTCCCGATCTTCATGTTCGCCATCCCCGCCGCGGCGCTGGCGATCTGGCAGAGCGCGAAGCCCAGCCAGAAGAAGATCGTCGGCGGTGTGATGATCGCCGGCGCGCTGACCTCGTTCCTGACCGGTATCACCGAGCCGATCGAGTTCTCGTTCATGTTCGTCGCGTGGCCGCTGTACCTGATCCACGCGGTCCTGACCGGTACCTCGCTGGCACTGGTGAACGCGCTCGACATCCACCTCGGCTTCGGCTTCTCGGCCGGTGCGATCGACTTCGCGCTCAACGGCGGTCTCCCGGCGGCGAGCAGCAACGTCTGGCTGCTGATCCCGATCGGTCTCGCCTACGCGGTCGTCTACTACGTGATCTTCCGTTTCGTGATCAAGAAGTGGAACCTGCGGACCCCCGGCCGCGAGGACGACGCGATCGAGGCGGATCTCGAAGCCACCGCGGCCAAGCCCGCCAAGTAATTTCAGCTCAGCAGAACCGAAGGCACGAAAGGGAAAGAACATGCCGGAGAAACGCGTCACCGTGGCCAGCAAGGTGGGCCTGCACGCCAGGCCCGCGGCGACGGTCGCCAAGGCGGCCGCGGCGCAGCCCGTCGCGGTGTCCATCGCCAAGGCGGGCGGCGACCCGGTCGCGGCCGGCAGCGTGCTGAACCTGATGACGCTCGCCGCCGCCTACGGCGACGAGGTCATCATCAGTGCCGAGGGTGAGGGGGCCGAGGCGGCCGTCGACGCCATCGCCGAGCTGGTGGCGACCGACCTCGACGCCTGATCCCCATCCCTGCGAAGCCCGGGCCGCCCCGACCGGCCCGGGCTTCGTAGGGTGTTGGGCATGGACAGCGTGCGCGAGATCGAACAGTGGCCGGTGGACAACGCCGCCACGGCCGTGGTGACCGCCGCCGGTGACGTGCTGGGCACGCACGGCGACCCGACGAAGGTGTACCGGCTGGCGTCGGTGACCAAGCCACTCACGGCCTACGCCGCGCTTATCGCGATCGAAGAGGGCGTCGTCGAACTCGACACCCCCGCCGGACCGGAGGGCTCCACGATCCGGCATCTGCTCGCGCACACCTCGGGCCTGGCCTTCAACGAGCACAAGCCGATGGCCGCGCCCGGCAACCGGCGCCTGTATTCCAACGCCGGGTTCGAGCAGCTAGCCGACGCGCTCACCGAGCATTCCGGCATCCCCTTCGCCGACTACCAGGCGGAGGCGCTTTTCCAGCCGCTGGGCATGAAAGCGACCAAACTGACGGGCTCCCCCGCCTCGGGCGCGGAGTCCACTGTGGACGACCTGGTCGCGTTCGCCGCCGAATTGCAGGCACCGAAGCTGATCGCCGCCGAAACGGTGCGCGAAGCGACTTCCGTGGTCTTCCCCGGGCTTTCCGGCGTCCTGCCCGGTTTCGGCCACCAGAAGCCGAACGACTGGGGCCTCGGGTTCGAGATCCGCGACCACAAGAGTCCACATTGGACCGGCTCGTCGAGCTCGCCGCGGACCTTCGGCCACTTCGGCCAGTCCGGCACGTTCCTCTGGGTCGATCCCGACGCCGGCGCCGCCTGCGTCGCGCTCACCGACCGCGCTTTCGGCCCGTGGGCGGCCGAGGTCTGGCCGCCCTACACCGACGCCGTGCTCTCGGAGCTGCGCGGCCTCACTCCATGACGCGGATCGGTGAACCCGCTTGGAAGGCCGCGATGTCCTCGACCGCGTCGCGGTAGAAGATCTCGTAAGCCTCCCGGGTGACGTAGCCGATGTGCGGGGTGAGCACGACGTTGTCCAGCGTCCGCAACGGATGCTCCGACGGCAACGGCTCCACGTCGTAGACGTCCAGCGCGGCGACCGCGATCTCCTTGCGGCGCAAGGCGTCCACCAGTGCGGTTTCGTCCACGATCGGACCGCGCGAGGTGTTGACCAGCATCGCCGTCGGCTTCATCGCGGCGAGCTCGGGCGCGCCGACCAGGCCGCGGCTGCGGCGGCTGAGCACCAAGTGGACCGACAGGACGTCCGCGCGGGCGAACAGTTCCTCCTTCGACACCGCCGTCACGCCGTGGGGATCGGCCTTCTCCTGGGTCAGGTTCTGGCTCCAGGCGATGGTCTCCATGCCGAACGCCTGGCCGATCCTGGCCGCGCCGGCGCCGAGCCTGCCGAGCCCGAGCAGCCCGAGCGTCTTGCCGGACAGGATCGTGCCGACGGTGGTCTGCCAGCCGCCCTCGCGCATGTTCGCCGACTCCACCGGCACGTTCCGCGCGGCGGCGAGGATCAGCGCCCAGGTGTGCTCGGCCGCCGGGGCCGCGATGTACCCGGTGGACGAGACGACCACGCCGTTGCGCCGGGCGGCGGCCACGTCGATCGCCGCGTTGCGGTGCCCGGTGCTCACCAGCAGCTCGAGCGCGGGCAGCCGATCGAGGACCTCGGCGGGGAACCGGGTGCGTTCACGCATCGCGACCACGACCTCGAAGTCGCGGAGGCGGGCCACCACCTCGGTGGGATCCGCGAACGGCTTCGTGAACACCTCGATCTCGGCGCCGAGGGAGTCCCAGTCCCCGAAACCGAGCGCCACTTCCTGGTAGTCGTCGAGAATCGCGATCTTCATGACCCCCAGGCTAGAGTCGGCGCCGAAACCATGCCCGGGGAGGCCACCGTGATCCTGGAAGTCCGCACCTACCGGCTGAAGCCGGGGACCAGCGAGGAATTCCTCCGTGTGATGGCCGAGGATTCCGTTCCTCTGCTGGAGCGCGCGGGACTGCGGGTCGTCGATTTCGGACGGTCGCTGGTCGCCGAGGACGGACACGAAGAGGCCTACCTGATCCGCGCATTCGGCTCTCTCGAAGAACACGAACGGCAAGAACGCGAGTTCTATGGCAGTGAGGCCTGGCTGTCGGGCCCGCGCGAGGCGATCGTCTCGCGGATCGAGAGTTACCACACGATCGTCATCGAGACCTCCGAAGAGGCGGTCAAGGCGCTCGGGCAACGGTGACCGAGGACGAGGAGCAGGGATGCACGAGGGCGGGATCCTGGCCTGGACCGAGGCGGAGCGGCTGAGCTTCGCCGAGCTGCTGGAGGGGCTCGAGGACAAGGACTGGTCCGCGGAGACGCTGTGTCCGGGGTGGACGGTCCACGCGATGGCGGGGCATCTCGCGCAGACCACCAGGAACCGGCTCAAGGACACCCTCACCGGCATCGTCAAGGCCAAAGGGAACTGGGATCGGATGAACGTCGACCAGGCCGTCGCCTACGCCGCGCGGTTCTCTCCCGCCGAACTCGTGGCCCAGATCCGCGAGGACGCCGGCTCACCGCGCCGCTCGCCCGGCGCCAAACCGGTCGACCCGCTCGCCGACGTGCTCATCCACGGCCAGGACGTCGCCCGCCCGCTCGGGATCGACCGGCCGATGCCGGAGAAGCCCGCCATCGCGGCGCTGGAGCACCTGCTCGTCAGCCCGTTCTGGGGCGCGAAGAAACGCTGCAAGGACCTCAGGCTGATCGCCACCGACGCCGAGTGGACCGGCGGAGCGGGCACCGAGGAGGTCCAGGGCCCGCTCGTCGACCTGCTCCTGTCCGTGAGCGGCCGGAGCACCGGGCTCGCCACCCTCACCGGCCCGGGCGCGGCGCTGCTCGGCGCCCGCTGAGTCTTACCAGCGAGGAACGAACACGTCGACACGCACCAGGTGGTGGTCCGAGGCGTCGTTGAGCCGGGCCAGCGGCGAATCGGGCAGCGGCCAGAAGACCTCGGCGTGCCACGGGAACAGGCCCTTCGACGGCAGGACGTAGTCGATCCGCAGGTTCCCCGGCGCCTTGTCGTTGAAGTCGCCGGTGTCGAAGAACGGGTCGCCCTTCTGGCCGATGTTGGCACCCGCCTGGTCCTGAGCGGCCCGCACGCCGCCTTCGCTGCCCGGCCGGGTCTCGATGACGCGCGGTGCGTTCAGCAGGCGTGAAATGGCGCCTGGGACGCTGTCGCCGTCGAGCGGGTCGGAGTTGTGGTCACCGGCGATGACGAACTTCTCGTGCGCGCCCAGGCCGCCGCGACGGCCGCGGTCGTCGTGGATGTAGCGGCCCTTGCCCGGGGTCACGTAGTCCGCCCAGAAGCGGATCTCGTCGTTGTTGCGGGTGCCGTTGCGGTCTTCGGGGCCGTCGAAGGTGGGCGGCGTCGGGTGCGCGGCCAGGAAGTGCACGGTCGAGCGGCCGACCCGGATCGGGACGTCCCAGTGGGACTTCGACGACAGGCGGAGCACGTCGAGCGCCTGCGGCGAGTACCAGTCGTTCGGCGCCGCGGTGGCCGGGTCGTCCGGCAGCAGCGCGCCCGGCATGTCCTTCCAGAGGAACTTCTGGAACGTCCGCACGCTGTGCGTGTCGATCGGGTACTTGGACAACACGAGCATGCCGTACTGGCCCTCGAAGAGGCCGAAGCCGTGCGCGTCGTTGCCGCCGCCGACCTTGCCGTCGCGGTCGAGGTCGAAGCCGGTCGCGACGCCGGTGTTCGAGGGCGCGGTGAAGGCGTACGGGTAGTCGATCGGGGCGGCGCCGTTCTGGCCGCGCTTCAGGTAATTCTCGCGGAACAGGTCCGCGGCGCGGTTGCCGGGCACGTAGTCGAACTCGTTGATCAGCAGCACGTCGGGCCGGTTGCGCTGGATCACCTCGGCGACCTCGTTCGCCTGCGCGTTGCCCGGTTGCGACAGGTCGGTCACGAGCTGGCCGGCGGCTCCGCGGTTGAGCGAAGCGTTGTACGTCGCGAAGCGGACGTTCTGCCCGGCGGCGGCTTCCGCCGGTGTGGCGGCCGGCAGCGTGCCGGCCAGCAAGGCGCCCGAGGCGAGCACGGCGGCGATGCGTTTCACGGTCTTACCTCCCAGAGTCGTAGAGACCCTACGCACTCCGGGCGGCCGCACGGGTGAGCTTCAGGTGAACAGCGCCACTTGAACGCGTTCAAAATCTGGGCTACGGTTCTTCTTGAACACGTTCAAAAGGAGGCCCCATGCAACCCGTAGTCGTGGCCTACGCGCTCTATCTGGCCATCACCGTCCCGTTGACCGTGCTGGTCGCCCGCACGCTGAGCAGGCACGGCAAGACGTTCCTGGAAGACGTCTTCCAGGACAAACAAGCGCTGGCACATTCGGTCAACCAACTGCTCGTCGTCGGGTTCTACCTGGTCAGCCTGGGTTTCGTGACCCTGTTCCTGACCAGCGACGACACCGTCCTCGACGCGCGCGACATCTTCGAGATGCTGTCGGTCAAGGTCGGCACCGTGGCGCTCGTGCTCGGCGTGATGCACGTCGGGAACGTGCTGGTGTTCAACGGAATCCGGCGCAAGCACCTCAACCACGCCGCCGCGCGGCCCGTGCCGGTGCCGCCGCCCTACCCCGGTTACCCGGCGCCCGCTCCACACCCCGCGCCCTGACCGGATAACGTGCAGTGGTGGCGAAGAGTGAGGAAACCAGGTCACTGATCGTGGCGACCGCGTTGCGGCTGTTCGCCGAGAACGGCTACGACCGCACGACCATGCGGGCCATCGCCGCCGAAGCGGGCGTGTCGGTCGGGAACGCCTATTACTACTTCGCCTCGAAAGACCAGCTGATCCAAGGTTTCTACGACGAGATCGCCAACGCGCACCTGACGACCGTGCGCCGGTCGATCGAAGGTGAGCGGGACTTCAGCGCCCGGCTCAAGACAGTCCTGCTCACCTGGCTCGACGTCGCCGAGCCGTACCACCGCTTCGGCACCCAGCTCTTCGTCAACGCCGCCGACCCGGACTCGCCGCTGAGCCCGTTCAGCGAGGAGTCCTCGCCGGCGCGGGACGCCTCCGTCGGCCTGATGCGCGACGTCATCGCCGACTCCGACGTCAAACTCGACCCGGACCTGCGCGACGACCTGCCCGATCTGCTGTGGCTGTACCAGATGGGGGTCGTGCTGTTCTGGGTCCACGACCGCTCGGCGGGCCAGAAACGCAGCCGGATCCTGGTGGAGCGGACGGTGCCGCTGATCGCGCGACTGGTGGGGCTTTCGCGGCTGCGGGTGCTGCGGCCGGTCAGCCGGGAGATCGTTTCGCTGATCCGGGACCTCTCGAAGCGGGACGACGCCTGAGAACGCGTTTAGTCCTCTGAATACACGACGCATTCAGAGGACTAAACGCGTTCAGCGGATCACTCGCGGGCGGTCCGGAAGTACAGGAACCGCGGCTCGGTCCGCAGTTTCGCGTACCACCGCGGGTCCGATTCGGCGATCACCTCGTCCGGCATCGGCTCGACCAGCCTGTCGACGGCGAACCCGGCGTCCCGCACCGCGCCGAACGTCCAGCTCAACGGCCGCCGGTAGAAGTGGACCTTCTGCCCCGCCGGGAACTCGTCTTCCAGCAGTTCGAGCTGGAAGTAGTTCCGCTTCTCGAACCACCGCCAGTCCTCGCCGGGATGGTGCACCGAGAACACCAGGAGCCCGCCCGGTTTGAGCACCCGCCGGAACTCCGCCAGCGCCGGCGCCCACTCCTTCAGGTAGTGGAGCACCAGCGACGCCGTGATGAGGTCGATCGAGGAGTCCTCGATGAACTTCATCGGCTGCGAGACGTCGGCCGTCTCGAACTTCGCGACGTCCCCGAACTTCTCCCTGGCGACGGCGACCATGCTCGAACTGGCGTCGACGCCGAGGACGTCCGCGCCCTTCGCGGCGAGCAGAGCGCTGAGGTGCCCCGCCGCGCTGCCGACGTCCAACACCCGTTTGCCCGCCACGTCCCCGGCCAGCTCCACGATGGCGGGCCGGTCGTAGTGGGCGTTGGTGCTGCTGGTTTCGGCGTGCGCCGCGTAGAGCCGCGCGAAGCCGTCGTACTGGGCCGCGCGCGCCCGTTCGATGATCTCGTCGATCACCTCGGTCTTGGCGTCGGCGTAGTGCTGGATGTACTTCCAGTTGCGCGACGCCAGTTCGCGTTTCTTGGCCTCGTAAAGCTTTCGCTCGTCATCGTGCGCGATCAGGCGATCGCGGAAGAGGCGGTAGCGCTCGGTCTGGCCGTTGTCCGGCGAGTAGACGTGCAGGTTGATGTTCGTGTCCGGACCTTTGAAGCAGCGGTGCTTCTCCCACTCCGGCTCGCGGATGACGAGCCGGTAGCCCTCGGCCTCCAGCTGCGGCACGTAGGCGTCCTCGTCGTCCGAATCGGCGACGATCAGCATGATGTCGACGATCGGTTTCGCGCAGAGCCCCGGCACCGACGTGGAGCCGACGTGCTCCAGGACCAGCGCGCGTTCCCCCAGGATCCCCCTGATGCGCTGGGCTTCGCGGTCGAACAGGGCGGGCCACTCCGGGTCGTATTCGGCCAGCGTGACGGTCGAATTCAGGACCGGGGCCTCATCGACCCAGGCGTTGTTGATGTCTTCTTCGGTGTAGTCGTCTCGATCGGGTTTAGGCATCGACCCCTTGTTCCTTCCTCAGCACTCCTCGCGAGTCTGCGCGCGACCGCGATCACGTCGCCAGGGCGCGAGTAGGAATCAGACGTCCCGTCCCCCATCAAGAGCGCCCTGCCGCCGAGATAGCGGGCCCAACCAGCCAGGGGCGCGCGCGGTGGTCACCTGGTTGCCGCGACGCCCCTCTCGAGGCAGTCGGCCAGATTATCGAACTTCGGCGATCTTGTCAGCCGATCGGCAGAGAAAGGATCCCGCCGGTCGCCTCACGCAGCGCGTCCCGCATCGCCGCTCGCGGCGCGGGCTGCCCGGTGAAGTACTCGGACTGCCCGAAAGCCTGATGCAGCAACATGTCCAGCCCCGTCGCGAGCCGCCCGCCCTGCTCGGCGACGGCTTCGGCGAGCGCGGTCGGCCAGGGGTGGTAGATGACGTCGAGGACGCACCCGATCCCGGACAGCTCCGCCAGATGCGGCCGGACGGCGTCCGGGGGCACCGTGTTCACCAGCACCGCCGAATCGGCCGCGAGCTTCCCGAAGTCGGCGTCGGCCCAGCGCAGGACCTCGACGTCAAGCTCGGCCCGCTGAGCCGCCTCGACCGTTTCCGTCGCCCGCGCGGGATCCCGCACGACGAGCCGCACCGTCCGCACACCGAGCGACGCGAGCCCGACGACGGCCGCCGCGGCCGTCCCGCCCGCACCGAGGACGACGGCGGCATCGTCCGAACCAGGCGAGTACTCCCCCGCGATCCGCAGGGCCTCGGTGACCCCGTCGACGTCGGTGCAGTCCGCCAGCCAGCCGGATTCCCGGCGCACCAGCGTGTTCGCCGCGCCCACCGCCGCCGCGCGTGGCGTGACCTCGTCGGCGAACTCCAGGGCGGCCCGTTTCCCGGGCATGGTCACCGAAAGCCCGGTCCACTCCGGACCGAGACCGTCGACGAACGCGGGCAGCCCGGGACCGTCGATCTCGACCCGCTCGTAGGTCCAGCCCTCCAGGCCCAGCGCGCGGAACGCGGCACCGTGCAGCACGGGCGAGAGCGAGTGTTCGACCGGCTTTCCCAGGATCGCGGCCTTGCGCTTAGTAGACACCGCGCCTCTGTGCGTCCAGCTTGGCCTTGTTGTGCTCGTCGTTCGTCACCGAGAAGCAGGAAAGCCCGTTCTTCTCGCATTTCACGAAGAACAGCCACTCCCCCGCCGCGGGCTTCAACGCGGCCTGGATCGCTTCCGCGCTCGGCACCGCGATCGGCGTCGGGGTCAGGCCGACGGACTTGTACGTGTTGTACGCGCCCGCTTTTTCCCGTTCTTCGGGTTTGGTGAGCAGGGTCGGCCGGTCGAGGACGTAGTTGACCGTCGAGTCCATCTCGAGCCGCATCTTCTCGTCGAGCCGGTTGTAGATGACCCGCGAGATCTTCCCGAAGTCGGCCTTGACCGCCTCACGTTCGATGATCGACGCGATGATCAGCGTCTCGTAGGGCGACTTGCCCTCACCCTTCGACTGCTCACTCAGCCCGGCGTTGAGAATGCGGTCCGCCGACGTCTTGACGACGAAGGTGAGCAGTTCTTCGGCCGTCCAGCCGGGTTTGATGTCGTAGATGCCCGGGGCGATCAGCCCTTCGAGGCGGCGGTCCTTGTGCTCGGCCTTCGTGGCGGCCTCGACGGCCCACGCCGGGACGCCCAGTTTCGCCAGATCCGCGGTCTCGATCGTCTTGCGCAGTTCCTCGACCGGGATACAGGTGCTCTTGCCGTTCAGATCGGCGCAGGAAGCCTTGGACAGCAACGTGTACACCCCGGGCGTCACCTTGCCGTCGGGCTGGGTGATGTCGTGGAACTGGGTGTACGGCCGGATTTCGACCTGGCCGACCTTCGACGCGGGGGCGATCATCTTCTCGACCGCGCTGGCGCCGGACATCTTCGTCTTCATGACGTAGTAACCCTGCTGGAGCCGTGAGACGGCGGTGTTGTCCTCGCCCGCCTTCACGAACGCCTTGCCGCTGGCGACCACTCCGGCCGCCTGCAGCCGGTTGCCGATCGCCGACGTCGAATCGCCCTTCTCCACCTGGACGAGGACGTCGCTCTCGCCGGTGCCTTCGTAGTCGTCGTAGCCGAAGATCTCGGTGAAGCCGTAGTAGGCGCCGCCGGCGAGCAGGACGAGCACGGTCAGCGCGGCGATCCAGCCCAGCGCGCGCTTCTTCTTACGCTTCTTGGGCGGCGGACCCTGACGTTCCGGGCGCTCGTCCTCGATGCGCTCCGGCTCGGCACGGTCCTCGTCGTCGTAGTCCTCGTAATCCTCGTAGTCGTCGTACTCGTCATAGTCGTCGTACGCGTCGTCGCCGAAGATCTCGTTGTATTCCTCTTCGCTGCCCTCAGGCGGTGAAGAGGGAGCCGCGCCGGGGCGCCGTGCCATCGGCGCTTCCTGGATCGCGGGGAGGATGTCGGTCGGCCGCTCGTCCGGGAGCGGGCCGTCGTCCTCGCGGCGACGGCGGCGGCCGGGCCGGGGAGCCTCGTCCTGGGCGTAGGCGGGCATGCCAAGACCCCGGTCACCCGGCTGGGGAGACCGCCGCTGCGGTGCGGGAGGAGGCGGCGGAGGGACCGCCGGTTCCGGAGCACGCCTGGCCGGAGCCGGACGCGATACCGGCGGCTCGTCGGCAGCACGCCGGGCGCGCGGTGGCGGCTCTTCCGGGGACCGGCGGGCACGCGGCGGTTCTTCCGCCGGGCGCCGCACGGGCGGCTCCGGCGGTTCCTGCCGGATGTGCCGTCGTCCCGTCGGCTGGGGTTCGGGCCGTCGACGCGGCGGGGCCGGTGGCTGAATGGCCTCCTCAGGCTCCCGCAACCGTCGTCTACCGCCCTGACGGCGCTCGGGCCGGCCGTGGGGCTCGGTCATGTATCGCCCTTCCGTGCGCGATGTGCCGCTACCGCGTCGATCCACGCCTGCAGGATCTCGACCGCGGCCGCCTGATCGACGACGGCACGTTGCTTACGTCCCTTCACCCCACGCTGCGACAGCATCCTGGATGCCGTCACCGTGGTCAACCGCTCGTCGGCCAGTCGCACCGGCACCGGCGCGACCCTGGCGGCGACCTTTTCGGCATAGTCCAGCGCCGCTTCGGCCGCCGGGCCATGACGGTCCTTCAGCGTCCTCGGCAAGCCGACGACGACTTCGACCACGTCGTGTTCCGTGACGAGTTCGACGAGCCGGTCGACGTCCTTGTCGCCCGCCGCGTCGCGAGTGAGGGTAACGAGCGGGCTCGCGAGGATGGGGTCGGGATCGCTGAGCGCGATCCCGACCCGGACGGATCCGACATCCACCCCGAGTCGCCTGCCGCGCCCCGGATCGGACTCCCCTGGCCGATCCGGGCGCCGCTGAGGGGCGTCGTCAGCCAACTTGGGCGACCGCCGCGCGCAGGGAGGCGATGGCCTGTTCGGCGCCGGCCGGGTTGGTGCCCCCGCCCTGGGCCATGTCCGGCTTGCCGCCGCCACGGCCGCCGATCGCCTCGGCGAACGACGGGACGAGCTTGCCCGCCGCGACGCCCTTCTCCTGCGCCGCCTTCGTGGTGGCGACGACGAAGGCGATCTTTTCGCCCTGCGGGGCGAACAGCGCGACGATGCCGGGCTTGGCGCCGAGCCTGCCGCGGATGTCCGAAGCCAGCGCGCGCAGGCCGTTCGAGTCGACGCCTTCGCCGAGCTTCTCCGCGACGACCGCGATCCCGCCGATGTCCTCGGCCTTGTCCGCGAGCGAACCCGCCGAGCCGAGCACCTGCTGGGTGCGCAGCTGCTCGATCTCCTTCTCGGCGTTCTTGAGCCGGGTGAGCACGTCGTCGATCCGCGACGGCAGCTGCTCCGAGGGCACCTTGAAGGTGCTCGCGAGCTGCGAGACGAGCAGCTGCTCCTTGCGGACGTACTTGAGCGCGTCCGTGCCGACGAGCGCCTCGACGCGGTGCACACCGGAACCGATGGACGAGTCGCCCACGAGCTTCACCAGGCCGAGCTGGCCGATGCGGTCGACGTGGGTGCCACCGCAGAGCTCGCGGGAGTACTCGCCCATGTCGACGACGCGGACGTCGTTGCCGTACTTCTCGCCGAACAGCGCGACCGCGCCCAGTTCGAGGGCCTTGTCCTTCGTGGTGACGAAGGTGTTCACCTCGACGTTGGTCTGGAGGTAGTCGTTGACCTCCTCCTCGACCTCGGTCAGCACGTCGGCCGAGACCCCGCCGGAGGTGGTGAAGTCGAACCGCATCCGGCCCGGCGAGTTCAGCGAACCGGCCTGCGCCGCGCGTTTGCCGTACGCGCCGCGCACGGCCGCGTGGACCAGGTGCGTCGCGGAGTGCGACCGCTCGATCGACAGGCGGCGGTGCTGGTCGACCGAACCGGTCAGCGCGGTGCCGATGGCGATCTCGCCGTCGAGCACCTCGACGCGGTGCACGAACAGGCCCGGCACGATCTTCTGCACGTCGTGGACCTTGAGCTCGACGCCGTCGCCGAGCAGCACGCCGGTGTCGGCGACCTGGCCACCGCTCTCGGCGTAGAACGGCGTGCGGTCCAGGACCAGCTCCGCCTTCTTGCCCGCGCCCACGCTGCGGACGGGGACGCCGTCTTCGAGCAGCGCGACGACCTTCGCTTCGGCCTGCAGGTCGGTGTAGCCGAGGAACTCGGTCTCGCCGTGCTGCTCCAGCACCTTGCGGTACTCGGACAGGTCGCCGTGACCGGTCTTGCGCGACGCCGCGTCGGCCTTCGCGCGCTGCCGCTGCTCGTTCATGAGCGTGCGGAAACCCTCTTCGTCGACGGCCAGGCCCTGCTCGGACGCCATCTCCAGGGTCAGGTCGATCGGGAAGCCGTAGGTGTCGTGCAGCTGGAACGCCTTGTCACCGGCCAGCAGCGAACCACCGGACCGCTTGGTCTCCTCGGCCGCGAGGTCGAAGATGCGCGAGCCGCTGGTGAGCGTGGAGAGGAACGCCTCCTCCTCGACGCGTACGACGTCCTCGATGCGGTCGAAACCGGACACCAGCTCGGGGTACGTCGGGCCCATCGTGTCGCGGACGACCGCGGCGAAGGCGGGCAGCACCGGCTCGTGCACGCCGAGCAGGCGCGCGGAGCGGATGATGCGGCGCAGCAGACGGCGCAGCACGTAGCCGCGGCCGTCGTTGCCCGGCGTGACGCCGTCGCCGATGAGCAGGACACCGGTGCGGGCGTGGTCGGCGATGACGCGGAAACGGACGTCGTCGGTGTGGTCGCTGCCGTAGCGGCGGCCGGAGAACTCCTCGGCGCGGCCGATCACCGGGCGGACGAGGTCGGTCTCGTAGACGTTCTCGACCCCCTGCAGGATGGTCGCGACCCGCTCGACACCCATGCCGGTGTCGATGTTCTTCTTCGGCAGCTCACCGATCGGCTTGTGGCCGTGCTTCGGGCTCTTGTCGCCCCGCACGTCCTGCATGAAGACGAGGTTCCAGATCTCGATGTAGCGGTCCTCGTCGGCGACCGGGCCGCCCTCGCGGCCGTAGTCCGGGCCACGGTCGTAGTAGATCTCCGAGCACGGGCCGCCGGGACCGGGCACGCCCATGTCCCAGTAGTTGTCCTTGCCGTCACGGGACTGGATGCGCTCGCCGGGCAGGCCGGTGAGCTTCTTCCACAGGCCCGCCGCCTCGGCGTCGTCCTCGTAGACGGTCGCCCAGATCCGCGCCGGGTCGAGGCCGTAGCCGCCTTCGCTCTGGGGCTTGGTGATCAGCTCCCAGGCCGCCTCGATGGCGCCTTCCTTGAAGTAGTCGCCGAAGGAGAAGTTCCCGGCCATCTGGAAGAAGGTGTTGTGCCGCGTGGTCTTGCCGACCTCGTCGATGTCCGGCGTGCGGACGCATTTCTGGACGCTGGTCGCGCGCGGGTACGGCGGCGGGGCCTCGCCGAGGAAGTACGGCTTGAACTGGACCATGCCGGCGTTGACGAACAGCAGGTTCGGGTCGTCGAGGATCAGCGGCGCGCTCGGGACACGCGTATGTCCCTTGTTCTCGAAATGGCTCAGAAAACGCTGGGTGATTTCGTGTGTTTCCACGGGATCGTCCTTGTATACGGGCTCGCGCGAAGGGCGCTGGGAATGCGGACAGGCGGGAACGGCGGGGGGCTGGGATCTTCCGGTCGCGGACGCGACCCGATCAGCCCTCCGCCCGGCGAGCTCGCCGGACCGGGCGCCGCGACTGCGCCGCGTGCCTGCCCTCGGTCACGGGGGCCGTGCTCAAGCCGCTCCGTTCGGACACCATGTCGTGCAGCTCCTGTTCCCGTTCGCTCATCCCGGCGCGGACCTCCGCGCCGAACGAACCGACGGCGCCCGCGAGTTCCCGCACGGCGTCGCCCAGGTTCGAGGCTAACCCCGCCGGCGTGGCCTGGCGAGCGGTTTCCGTCGCTTTGCGTGACAGGGCGACGCCGGCGACCACGCCGACGCCGAGCCAGAAAAGGCGCTTCATTTGCGGCCCCGCTTCTTCGCCGGGCGGGAGGCTTTCGCCTCCGCCTTCTTCCGGCGGGCCTTGATGGCCTTGCTGAGGCCGTAGGACAGCGCGGCCGTCTTCACCAGCGGTCCGCCCAGCGTCGCGGTGAACACCGACGACAGCGCGGACACGTTGCCGGACACGGCCTGCGCGTTGGCGGTGATGCCGTCGACCCGCTCCAGCTGCGTGTTGACGTGCGTGATCGTCTCGTTCGCGCCGATCAGCAGCGGGTCGGTGTTCTCGTGCGCCTTGCGGATGGCGATCGTGGCCTCGTCCAGGGTCCGGCCGAGCTTGAACAGCACGATCGCCAGCAGCACGACGAGTACGACGAATGCTCCTGCGGCGATCAGCGCGGCGATCTGCCCTGCCGACACGGGCCCTCCTCAAGGGTCTGCGGTCTTTGGTGCCCGTGAGGTTACCGCCCCGCTGCCCGTTCGGCGGTGTCACCCCGCCCGACGGTCACTCACCGCAGTGGCGTCACGACGAACCGGGCAGAACCGGACGTCAGCGCCCGCTCTTGGGCGGCGTGGTCCTCGCCTTCCTGGGCGGGTCGTCGTGCCCGCGGCCGTTGCCGCGGTCTCCGCCCGGCTGCGGGGAGCCGTCGGAGGCCCGGGTGTCCGGCCGGTCGGGCCAGGACGTCGCCCGGTCCGGAGCGGGTTTGGCGCCAGTGCTCGACGTTTCGCGAACCGGCTCCGGCGCTCCCCGCGATTCCGGCGGCGAAACCGTTCGCGGCTCGCCCGGCGTCGTCGTGGGCGGCGGCGTCGTGGGCGGCGTTGCCGATGGCGGAGGCGGCGGGGTCTCGGGCGACTGGGGTGTCGTCTGTGGCGCGGGGATCGACAGGGGGCCCTGCGCGGTGGGCAGGTCCGGCACGCCGGAGAGCGCGACGAGCAGGAGGGCTCCGTAACAAGCGGCGCCGCCGACACTGATCGCGGCCCGGCGGACGACGACGCGACGACCGCCACCGTGTTCTGCGAACACCTGTTTCACGAGGCTCCCCCACCGTCGTTTCGTCGTGCTGCCCGAAATCGCGGATCGACGTCGTGTCACCATCCGGCTTCCGACTCCGAGTCGACCTGTTCGGTTCTTGTCGCGTTCATATTACTGGGTCAAGGTTCCGGCATGCCTGAACTGTCACGTCGTACGTTGCTGGGCGCCACCGGCGCCGCGGCCGCCACCACGCTTCTCCCGCCGTCCGTCCACGCCGCGATGGCCGAACCCATGCGCCGGGGCGGGCTCGACGCCATCGAGCACGTGATCGTGCTGATGCAGGAGAACCGGTCGTTCGATCACTACTATGGCAGCCTGCGCGGTGTCCGGGGCTTCTCCGACACCCATCCCCTGGAACTGCCGTCGGGGAGATCGGTGTTCGAGCAGCCGAATCCCGCCGGTGGCACGGTGCTGCCGTTCTCGGTACGCAAGGCGGCCGAACTCGCCGGCCGGAACACGGACGACATCCAGTACCTCGGCGACCTCGACCACAGCTGGAACGGCAGCGGCAAGGCTTGGGCGCGCGGCTGGAACAACGGCTGGATCGCGGCGAAGACACCCGCCACCATGACCTACTACGAGCGCCGCGACATCGCGCTCCAGTACGAACTCGCGGACACCTTCACCATCTGCGACGCCTACCACTGCTCGATCTTCGGCTCCACCAACCCGAACCGGAACTTCCTGTGGACCGGGACGACGGGATTCGAGCCGGGCGGCACGACCAACCGCGCGGTCACGAACGCGGCGTACTCCTACGACCACCAGGGCTACGACTGGACGACGTACCCGGAGCGCCTCGAAGCCGCCGGAGTGCCGTGGCAGATCTATCAGGAGTGGGACAACTTCACCGACAACGCCGTCGAGTACTTCGTGCCGTTCAAGAAGGTCGGCACGAAGATCCTCGCTTCGGTCGAGGAGAAGTTCCGCACCACCGAGGAGTTCTACGACGCGCTGCCCAAGAAGACCGCCGAGGAGCGCGCGAAACTGCTGGCGCAGTTCGACGCCGGGGTCGCCAAGCTGACGCCCGCCGAGCGGAATCTGT
Organism: Amycolatopsis sp. NPDC102389; assembly: GCF_044765885.1. Lineage (NCBI taxonomy): Bacteria > Bacillati > Actinomycetota > Actinomycetes > Pseudonocardiales > Pseudonocardiaceae > Amycolatopsis > Amycolatopsis sp. NPDC102389. Next base: position 161,162 of record NZ_JBIWKX010000009.1, on the reverse strand, counting down.
TCAAGAAGGCCATGTACCGCAGCGAACCGGAGACGCTGGTGACCCGGCTCAAGGCAGACATCCAGGCGCGGCGCCTGCCCGCGGTCAGCTGGCTGGTGCCGTCCGCGAAGGACTCCGAGCACCCCGGCGCGTCCACTCCGGTCGGCAGCGCGAACCTGATCTACCGCGTGCTCGACGCGCTGGCGTCCGACCGTGAGACATGGTCCAAAACGGTGCTGCTGATCAATTTCGACGAGAACGACGGCTATTTCGACCATGTCCCGCCGCCGATTCCGCCCGGGAACGCGGCGAACGACGCGGACCATTTCAACGGCCAGCCGCTCGGTTTCGGCCCGCGTGTGCCGATGACGGTCGTCTCGCCGTGGTCGATCGGCGGCAACGTCGACTCCACCGTGTACGACCACACCTCGGTGCTGCGGTTCCTCGAACGCTGGACCGGGATCGCCGAGCCGAACATCAGCAAGTGGCGGCGGACCGTCGCGGGCGACCTCACCGGCGCCTTCGACTTCTCGCGCGCCGGACGTCAGCCGCGGGTGAACCGGCCCGGCCCGGTGCCCGCGCCGATCAGCCGCTGGCGGCCGTCCGCCCCGGCGGAGCAGAGCCTGCCCGTGGCCGAACCCGGCAACCGGCCGTCCCGGCCGCTGCCGTACCAGGTGTCGGTGTCCGGCGCGGTCGACAAGTCGGGGAATCTGGCGCTTGCGCTGGCCAACAGCGGCTCGGCGTCGGCGCATTTCGCGCTGTACCCGTACAAGGGCGAGTTCGCCGAGCCCGCGCACCGCGACGTCCGCGGCGAGGCGCCGGAACTCGTGCGGCTTGCCGGTGACGAATACCGCGTCGTCGTGCAGGGGCCGAACCGGTCGTGGTGGGAACTGCGCGGAAACCGTCGCGGGGCCGCCGCGGGTGTCGATGTCCGGACGCGGTTCCAGACGTGGCGTTCGGGCGTCGAGTTCAAGCTGTCCAACTCGGGCACTTCGGCGTTGACGCTGCGGCTGTCGTCTTCACGGCTCACGCGGGTCGTGCGAGTCGGAGCGGGACGTTCGGTCACGGTGGACTGGCCGGTTTCCGGCGGCTGGTACGACGTGAAGGTCACCGCGGACGGGGATCCGTCGTTCCTGCGGACGCTGACCGCGCGAGTCGAGAACGGGCGGCCCGGCGTCTCCTGCTGATCGTTGGCGTGAAGGCCTCCTTCCCTACCCTGAGGGTAGGGAAGGAGGCCTTCACTTATTGAGGGGTACGTCAAATACGGCGCGCCGCGCACTCTTAGCGGCCTGGGTCCGCGCTGACCGACGTGGGCCGACTACGCGATGAGTGTCCATAAGGGACACTTTTCGAGCTGCAAGTGCCCGGTTTGGGCAGTCTGCACGGTTTCACAAGAGGGTCGTGAGTGACAAAGAGCGTTCTAACCCTCATTATCACTCACGACCCCGAACAGAATCGTACATATAGATATAAATCGGACACTCAGCAGGTGAAAAGTATCCTTTGTGGACATTCAGTGGCGCTTTGACGTCAGCGAAGAGGACCCGCGCCACGTTTGACTTACCCCTCAAATACTTTTCGAGGGGCAAGGTCCTCCACCGCCCAGAAGAGACACCCGGCCTGCCCCGCGTGCTCGATATCCCGATACGGAGCTTTGTGGAGGGGTCGTGAGTGATGCCGGCGAGCGGGGAGGATTTCGGACGTTGGATGTCCGAAATCCTCCCCGCTCGGCATGCCCACCACTGGCGCGCCCGCGAACACGGCATGTTTGGCTCCCTCCACGACAAATCGGTTGCGTGGGGGTCGCCGGCGTTTCTAGCGTCAGCTATGACCGTCACCTTGCAAGCGCTGGGTATCGCCGCGCACGACCCACGAGTCCTGACGCGTTTCTGGGCGGGTCTCCTCGGCTGGGAAACCGACGGCGACACCCTGATCCCGAACGACGACACCGGATTCCGGCTCAGGTTCGTGCCGACGGCGGAACCGAAGACCCGCCAGAACCAGATGCATTTCGACCTGACGAGCGAGTCCCTTGAGGATCAACGGCGGACGGTCGCGAAAGCCCTCGAACTCGGCGGCAGGCATACCGACGTCGGCCAACTCCCGGAAGAGGAACACGTCGTCCTCGCCGATCCGGAGGGCAACGAGTTCTGCGTCATCGAGCCGGGTAACGGTTTCCTCACCGGATGTGGTTTCGTCGGCGCCATCGCGAGCGACGGCTCGCAGGAGGTCGGCTACTTCTGGAGCAACGCGCTCGGCTGGCCGCTGGTGTGGGATCAGGACCAGGAGACCGCGATCCGGTCGCCGCACGGAGGCCCGAAGATCACCTGGGGCGGTCCGCCGTTCACTCCGAAGACCGGACGCAACCGGCTCCATTTCGTTCTGCACGGCCCGCTTTCGGAAGTCGAGCGGCTTGTCACTCTCGGCGCGACCCGGCTCGGTACCGGCAGGGACGGTCAGGCGGAGATGGCGGATCCCGACGGGAACGAGTTTTCTGTCGTACTGACCGGATAGCCTCCGCGGATGGACATGAGAGCCGTCGCCGACGCCCTCGTCGCGGGAAAAGGCGTCAGCACCTGGGATCTGCGGGAAACCGGGCCGGACGACCTTCTCGAATTGCGTGAAATCCGGCGAACGGGGAATCAGGCGCTGCGTAACGCGGCACTCACCCTGCTGTTCGGTCTGGGCGGCCCGGACGCGCTCGGCGAACACGACCTCGCGCTCGTCCGGCGCCTGATCCGGAGCAGGCTCGCCGTCGAGGTTCCGGTCGCGATGCGGTACTGCGAGTTCTGGTACGCCATCCGGACCGGCGACCAGGCCGCGGTGCTCGACGCGTTCGGCCTGTCCGATCCAGAGCCGGTGACCATGTCGCTCGGCGCCGAAATCTGGCGGCAGCACCATGACGGCTTCGGGCATCAACAGTGTGCCCGGGTCTACGTCAGTCCGGCGCTCGATGGATGGACGTTCGTGTTCGGCCGGGCGTCGGACGATCTGCACCCCGCGGACGTCACCGAAGAAAGCACCTGGAGCATCGAGCCTCGCGAGCACTATCAGGCCATGCTCGCGAACGAGAAGGTCCGGCGCGACGTCGATCGGGAGCGCTGCGTCGCTTTGAGCCGCCGATTCGGTGAGGCGCATAACTACTACCGCAGCCATGGCGACTCCATGACATCTTGGTGCGTCGCCGAAAAAGGCGAACTGATCCGCTTCTACGCCAACGCCGCACCGGAGGAATCGGTCGGCGAACTCGCGGCCGAGAACGGTTACCTGCTCCCCCACGAGGACACCCCATTGCCCGAAGGCTGGGCCGACGACATCCCGCATACCGATGATCCCTTGGACTGGCAACGGGAATTCGTCCGCCGCCACCGTCGCCTCAAGGCGGAACTCGATCTCCCGGACCACTGCGACGCGGACACGATCGCCGAAGCGCTTTCGGTGCACCCCGGCAAGGTCGGCCCGCGCACCCGCGTCGAAGGACACGGGGTCATAGCACTCACCAGATGTGGCAGGCGGTATGGCCATCCGCGAACTCTGCTGCGGGGCCTGACTTACACCCCGGCACCGGAACGGTCCTCACTTCTCGACGAGGACCGGACCTGACGAACCACAGGTACGCCCCGCCGTACGGCACAGGATGGAAATTGGTCTACACCTATTGACGCACGCCAGGTCGGCGGCTCAAGCTGCTGTGACCGAGGGCCATCTTCCACTGTCGGAGGTTCGGCGTGCCAAGGAGAACCAGGAAACTACTCCCCCTGCTGGCGTCGCTCATCACGCTGGCCGGACTCATGATCGTCGTCATCAGCCCCTCCACGTCGAGCGCGGCAGGCCACGAGGACTGCCGCCCCGACGGGCTGTACCGGACACCCGGCGTCGACACCCCCTACTGCACCGTCTACGACACGAACGGCCGGGAATCCCTGGGAGAAGGGCATTCCCGCCGGGTGATCGGCTACTTCACCAGCTGGCGCACCGGAAAGAACGGCGCGCCCGCGTATCTGGCGAGCAACATCCCGTGGACCAAGGTCACCCACCTCAACTACGCGTTCGCGCATGTGGACGCGCAGAACAAGGTGTCGGTCGGTGACCCGGGCCCGAACAACGAGTCCATCGGTATGGAATGGCCGGGCGTGCCCGGCGCGGAGATGGATCCTTCGTTGCCCTACAAGGGGCATTTCAACCTGCTGAACAAGTACAAGAAGCAGTACCCGAACGTGAAGACCCTGGTGTCGATCGGCGGCTGGGCCGAGACCGGCGGATTCCTGAACCCGGACGGCACGCGCAACGCGTCGGGCGGGTTCTACAAGATGACGCAAAGCCAGGCGAGTATCGACACCTTCGCGGATTCCGTCGTGAAGTTCCTGCGTGACTACGGATTCAACGGCGCGGACATCGACTACGAATACGCGACGTCGGCGAACTACGCCGGGAACCCGGACGACTACTGGATCGCGCAGTCCAACCGGGGCACTCTCTGGGCGGGCTACGAGAACCTGATGCGCACGCTGCGCCAGAAGATCGACCAGGCGGGCGCCGCCGACGGCAAGCACTACCTGCTTACCGCGGCCGTCCCCGCGTCCGGCTGGCTGCTGCGCGGCCAGGAGGTCTACGGCGTCACGCAGTATCTCGACTACGCCAACATGATGAGCTACGACCTGCACGGCGCGTGGAACCACTTCGCCGGGCCGAACGCGGCGCTCTACGACAACGGCAAGGACGCGGAACTCGCGCACTGGCAGGTGTACACGACACCGCAGTACGACGGGCAAGGCTATCTCAACACCGACTGGGCGTATCACTATTTCCGCGGCGCCATGCAGGCGGGCCGGATCAACATCGGTGTCGGGTTCTACACCCGGGGCTGGCAAGGCGTGTCCGGCGGGACGAACGGCCTGTGGGGCACCGCACCGCTCCCTGATCAGAAACAGTGTCCACCGGGGACCGGATCCCAGGTCGGCTCGACCGTGCCGTGCGGCAACGGCGCGATCGGCATCGACAACCTCTGGCACGACATGAGCATGACGGGCGCCGAGGTACCGGCGGGCGCGAACCCCATGTGGCACGCGAAGAACCTCGAGAACGAGATCACCCCGGACTACCTGGAGAAGTACGGGCTGGACCCGAAGAACAACCCGAAGGACCGGCTCTCCGGCTCCTACAACAGGTTCTACGACAACACGATGGTGACACCGTGGCTGTGGAACAACGACAAGAAGGTGTTCCTGTCCACTGAGGACGAAGAGTCGCTCGCCACGAAGGCCAAGTACGTGGCCGACAAGGGCATCGGCGGCATCATGATCTGGGAACTGGCGGGCGACTACGCCTTCGACAGCGCCAAGGGCCAGTACTTCATGGGCGACACGCTGATCACGAAGATCAACGACGGCCTGCGCGGCGCGGCCCCGTACGGCAACTCGAAGTCGTCGCGTCCCGCGCCGTCTTCGGTGCTGAACGCGAACGTCAACCTGACCGGATTCGCGCTGGGCGACGCGAACTATCCGATCACCCCGCGGATGCGCGTCACCAACAATTCGACCACCACCATCCCCAGTGGGACGAAGATCGAGTTCGACTACGGCACGAGCGCGCCCGGCAGCATGTCCGACCAGTCGGGCTTCGGCCTGACGGTCACGAGCAAGGGCCACAGCGGGCCCAACTCCGGCGGGATGAAGGGAGACTTCCAGCACGTCGCGGTGACCGTGCCGACCTGGCAGACCATCGCCCCGGGGGCCACGATCGAGATCCGGCTGAACTACTACATGCCGATCGCCTCGCCGTCGAACTTCACGTTCACCTTCGGCGGGACGACCTACGCGATCGCGTCGGACAACCCGCGTGGCGGCGGTGCTCCGCCGACGACCACGACCACACCGACGACGGGAACCACGACCACGACCACCAGTCCGACCACCACGACCCGGACGACCACCACCACCCCGACGACGACCACCACGGTGCCGTCCGACGCCTGGAAGCCGAACGTCGACTACGCCACCGGCGCCCGGGTGACCTACAACGGCGCGGCTTACGTATGCCGGCAGGGTCACCGCTCCCTGCCCGGCTGGGAGCCGCCGAACGTGCCTGCCCTCTGGTCCCCCGCCTGACAGACCCGGCAGCGCGCGAAGGCTCGTGAGTGGTAAGGGCGGTTCTGACCGCCCTTACCACTCACGAGACCAAAACGCTCAGTAACGCCCCGCGGTCAACTCGTCGAACCCCGGGAAGTCCCCCGCCAGCGTCGCGCCGGTGAAGTTGCCGACCCACCCGCCGTCGTCGTGGAAGAACCGGATGGACACGTAGTCGGGCCGCGTCCCCATGTCGAACCAGTGCGTGGTGTTCGCGGGCACGCTCAGCAGATCCCCCGCCTCGCACAGCACCGCGTACACCTTGCCCCCGACATGCAGATAGAACACACCGGACCCGCGCGCGAAGAAGCGGTCTTCGTCGTCGTCGTGGGTGTGTTCGGCGAGGAACTTCTGCCGGGCTTCGGCGGCTTCGGCCGCCCAGCCGGGCTCGTCGGACGGGGTCATGCGGACGGCGTCCACGAACGTGTAGCCCTCGGCCGCCGAGACCTTGCCGATCGGCTCCTCATAGGCGGCCAGCACCTGCTCGGGCGTCACTTCCCGCGGCAGGCCGGGCACGAGGTCCCACCGTTCGAACCGGACACCCAGCCGCCCCAGTTCCCCGGTGATCACGGCCGGATCCTCGGTCCTGAGCGCGATCTCACCGGGCCGGTCGTCCGGCCACACGGTCAGCAAGGTCATCGCACTCCCCTTTCTTCCCTCACGAGTCTCGTCTCTACCCGGAACCGGAGCAACCACTCCAAACATTCCAGGCGATGACGCGCGTGGCGCAGGTCATCCCCCCAGACGTAGATCCCGTGCCGCGCGACGATCACCGCGGGCGTGTCCGCCCGGAACCCCGCCTCGAACGCGTCACCGAGGACACGCATGTCCTGCCCGTTGGCGATCACCGGGATCGTCACCAGGTCGTCGTGCGCGGCTCGGCCGAAACCCTTGAGCATCTCCAGGTCCCGCAGCTCGACGCCGTCCGGCCAGTGCTCGGCGGCCACCACCGGGGCGAGCGCGTGCACGTGGATCACCGCGCCCGCGCCCGACACCGCCGCGATCCGGGCGTGCAGGCCCGCCTCGGCCGAGGGCACTTTGTCCGGATGCGGCTGGTCGGCGACGGCGAGGCCGTCCTCGCCGACCACCACGACGTCGTCGCTGGTCAGCTCACCCTTGTCCCGTCCACTGACGGTGACGGCGACCCGCAGCGGATCGCGGCCGAGCACCACCGAGAGATTGCCGGACGTGCCCCGCATCCAGCCCAGCCCGGCGAACCGCGCGGACTCTTCGGCGAGTGCGCGTCCGGCCAGCTCCAGCACACTCATCAAGGGACGACCTTGATCTCGTCGAACGTCCGGATCGTCCGGTGTGTCCCGAAGTCCGCGTCGCCGAACGGCTCACCCTCGCGGGCGAGGCCGACGGTCTGCCAGCCGTCGGCGGCGGCCCCGTCGAGTTCGGCCGGGACATCGGAGAAGAACACGATGTCCCCCGGCTCGGCCTCCAGCGCGGAGGCGATCGCGCGGTACGACGGCGCCTCGCGCTTCGGCCCGGCGTTGACGGTGTCGAAATGCTTTTCGAACAGGCCGGTGACGTCGCCGTCGGTGGTCCGCGAGAACGAAGCGATCTGCCCGGCGACCGAACCGGACGAGAACACCGCGAGCCGCAGCCCCGATTCGTGCCACGACCGCAGGGCCGGGGCGACGTCGCCGAAGAACTCCGTCGTGAGGTCGCCGTCGGCGTACCCGCGCTGCCAGATGAGGCCCTGCAACGTCTTCAGCGGCGCGATCTTCTGGTCGGCGTCCATCCAGCCGTGCAGCACCCGCACGACGTCCACTGTGGACGCGTCCGCCGGGAGCCCGCCGAGTTCCTTGATCCAGGCGACGGCGCCGGCGACTTCGGGGTCGCCGGCGTGCTCGTCGATCCACGGGCCCAGCCGGGGACGCGCGTAGTCGTAGAGGGTCACGTGCACGTAGCTGGTGGCGGTCAGCGTGCCCTCGATGTCGAGGACCACCCAACGGGCGGTCAGCGTTGCGGTCACTGGTTCGCTTCCCCTTCTGTGTAGTACTCGCGGAGCCGTCCGGGTTCGAAGGCCCCGCGGTCGGTCACCACCGCGGTCACGAATCGCGGTGGTGTCACGTCGAAAGCCGGGTAGTGCCCACGGACGCGTTCGCTCGCGACGCGGTGACCGAGCACGCTCAGCACCTCGTCGCCGTCGCGGTATTCGATCGGCACGTCGGCGCCGGTCGGTGCCGCCTGGTCCGGCGCCTGGACCATCGCGTGGAACGGCACTCCGAACGCGTCCGCCGCCACCGCGAGCCCCAGGGTGCCGATCTTGTTGACGACGTGGCCGTCCATGGTGACCCGGTCGGCCGCGGTCACCAGCGCGCCGACCTCACCGGAGGACAGCACCGCGGCCCCCATCCCGTCGGTGATCAGCCGCGTGTCCGCGCCCATCTCGGCGAGCGTCTCGGCGGTCAGCCGCGCGCCCTGCAGGTACGGCCGGGTTTCCGTGCAGAGAAAGGAGAATTCCTTACCCTGCCGTCGCGCGGCCAGGACGAATTCGACGAGGTACAGGTCGGCCCAGCAATGGGTCAGCACGGTCGCCCCGTCCGGCACCAACGCGGCCGCGTGCTCGCCAAGCGCGCGGCTGCGCGACCGGTACAACTCGTCACCCGCTCGCGCTCCGGCCATCGCGGCTTCGACGAGGTCTCCTGCCGATTTGTCCACTTCGGACAGTACGGCGGCCACGGCCTTGCGCAGATGGTTGTTGGTCTCGCGGGTCGCGACGATCCGCTCCCCCGCCCGCTCCAGGTAGGCGCGAGGGTCCGCGGACCCGGACGCCTCGCGCGCGGCGAGCACCATCGCGCCCAGTGCGGCGAAATACGGGCCTGAGGACTGCGTGACCATGTCCTCGATGGCCACCGCCACCTCTTCCGAAGTGCGGCACAGCACCCAGTTCCGTTCGAACGGGAAGACCCGGCGGTCGAGGATGTGCACGCCTTCGCCGTCGAGGCGGACGCTTTCGGCGAGGATCGGCGGCGTCATCAGCTGTACCCCGAAAGGCACGGCGGGATCCCATTGAGGAAGTGGTCGCCGACCTCGCGCGCCTTGTAGGTCACGGGATCGTGCAGCGTCAAGGTGCGGGCGTTGCGCCAAAAACGGTCGAAGCCGTACTTCGTCGCCGTGGCCCGCGCACCGGTGAACTCGAAGACCTTGCTCGTGGTCTCGACGGCGGCCCGGCTCGCGACGATCTTCGCCAACGAGATGGCGATCGCCGCTTCGGCGCGCTCGGCCGGGGTCAGCTCGAACCCGCGCTCGTCGGCCTCGCCGAGGGCGGCAACCGCTGCGTCGACGGCGAATCCGGCCGCCCGAGCCGTCGCGACCAGCTCACCGTAACCGGCCAGTGTGTACGGATCCTGGGTCGCTTTGTCCACATCGGACAGTGTCCAGGGACGGGCGGTCTCCCGCGTGTAGACGGCCGCGGCGTCGAGCGCCCCGAAAGCGAGACCGACGTACACCTGCGCCAGCATGAGCTGGAAGCCGATCGCCGCCAGGGAGATGCGGGGCACCTTCGGATCCGACTGGTCTTCCGGCTGGGCGCCGAGCACGTCGTCCTTGTCGATACGGACGGCCTCGAACCGCACGGCGCCGCTCGCGGTGAGCCGCTGGCCGATGTTGTCCCAGTCGCCGGGGAAGGTGATCCCGTCGGCCCGCGCGTCGACGACGAACGTCAGCTTGTCGCCGTTGTCCGTCCTGGTCGCGCTGACCACCAGGCGGTCGGCGACGGCCGCCCCGGTGGCGAAGGTCTTGGTGCCCTCGACGGTGAATCCGCCGTCGATCGGGGTCAAGAGCAGGGCCGCGTCGAGCGGGTTGCTCACGCCCGCCCAGAACCAGCCCGGTTCGCTCGCCGCCCGCGGCCCGAACAGGCCGGTCCGCCACAGCTGCAGGTAGTGGTACCCGAGCAGATGCCCGACCGACGCGTCCGCGGCGGAGACGATCCGGGTGGCCTCGTTCGCGGCCGCCCAGCCGGCGGTGTCGAGCAGCGGCAAGAGCCCGGACTCGCGCACCAAGCCGACTTCGTGGACCGGGAGACGTCCGGCGAGGTCCCGCTCGGCCGCGTCCGCCGCCAGGGTGCTCGCCAGTTCGAGAGCCGCCTTACGCCACACTTCGGTCATTCCGCCCCTTCCACGTCGATGAGCGCGTCCAGCGCCACGCGGGTCGCCCTCGCCACTCCGGCGGCCACGACGTCGCGATGCGGGTCGTAGGCCGACGGGTCGGGGTGCTCGGGCCGCGCGTCGCCGTCGATCACGAGCACACCACCGGCCCGCAGGCCGCGCAATGCCGCGAACACCAGCAGCGTGGAGAGTTCCATCTCAATGGCGATCACCCGCGCGGCCAGGTACTCGGCCATCGGGAGGGTGAGCACCAGCGGGCTGAACGCGGCCCGCGTCCACACCACGCCCCGGTGCGCCTCCGGTGCCTCGCGGCTCAGCGCCACGACGACTTCCGGAGTGGCGAACGCCGGGTACTCGGGGTGGATCAGCTGCTGGGTGACCCCGTCGTCGCGGACCGCCGCCTCGGCGATGACGAGATCGCCGTCGGTGATCCCCTCGGCCAGCGAACCGGCCGTGCCGAGCCGGAGGAACGTGCGGACACCCGCCTCGGCCAGCTCACCGAACTGGCACAACGCACCAGGTCCGCCGACGCCGTGCGAGGACACGACGACCGGGACGCCCTTCCAGGTGCCCGTGTAGCTGCGGTACTCGCGGTTCTGCCCGACGAGGACGGCGTCCTCGAGCGACTCGGCCACCGCCGTCGCGCGGTCCGGATCGCCCACCACGAGGGCGCGCGGCGGCAGTCCGTGCCGGGGGATCTTGGTGATGGGCAGGACGTCGCTCACGCGGGCTGTCCCTTCTTGCGTTTCAGGTTGGACAGGAACAGCGCCACGAGCGTGACGACATAGGGAGCGGCGTCGGTGGCCTGCTGCGGCAATCCGATGCCCTGCAACCGGAAGCCGAACGCCTCGGCGAGGCCGAACAGCAGCGCCGCGAGGAGCACCCCGAGCGGATGCGCGCGGCCCAGCATGACCGCCACGACGGCGATCCAGCCGCGACCCGCGGTCATGTTCTCGGCGAAGAGGGTCACCGACCCCAGCGCCAGTTGCGCGCCGCCGAGACCGCACAGCGCTCCCCCGGCGAGGATCACCCCGTAGCGGTATTTCGTCACGTTGACGCCGAGACTGGACGCCGCCCCCGGACGCTCGCCGACCCCGCGTAGCCGCAGGCCCCACGGATGGCGATAGAGCAGGACCGCGAGCCCGGGCACGGCCAGCCAGGACAGGTAGACCAGCAACGACTGCCCGGGGATCGGCCCGAACTGGCCCAGCCCTTGCAACGAGGGGTCGCTGAAGGAACCTTCGGTGCCGAAGACGGTGCGGATGAGAAAGCTCGTCAGGCCGACCGCGAGCAGGTTGCTCGCGACGCCCAGCACGATCGGATCGCCGTCGAAGGTGATCGAACCGATCGCGAGGATCAGCGAGTACGCCGTCGCCGCGATCACCGCCACGACGACGCCGATCCAGGCGCTGCCGGTGTACCAGCTCCCGGCGACCGCGCCGAAACAACCGACCAGCAGGGATCCTTCGAGGGAGATGTTGAAGACCCCGGCCCGCTGGCACAGCGCGCCCGCGAGCGCCGCGAACAGGATCGGCGTCAGCGCGGTGAGCGCCGAGGAGAACAGGCTCGCGTCGATCATGCCCGCCTCCCCTTCCGCTTGAAGACCCCCGAGGTGGCCGCGAGGAAGATGATCAGCACCGCCTGCAGGACCGCGGTCAGTTCGCGCGGGACCTGGGTGGCGCGTTCCATCGCGAACCCGCCGCTGGTCAGCGCCGCGAAGAAGACCGCCGCGAGCAGCGTCCCGAGCGGGCTGGCCCCGGCGAGCAGCGCCGCGAGCAGGCCGATCCAGGTGTACTGCGGCGTGATCAGCGCGCCGTCGATGAACCGGTACGGAAAGCCGAGAACGGCGATCGCGCCGACCAGCCCGGCCGTCCCGCCGGACGCGGCGAGCAGCCGCAGCGTGAGTTTCGGCCGGTCGATCCCGGCGTAGGCGGCGAATCGCGGTGCCCAGCCGGTCACCTTGGTCTCGAAACCGGCGGGCGTCCGGGCGTCGATCACCGTGTGGACCGCGATGACCGCGACCACCAGGAAGATCCCGGTCGTCACGCCGTCGATTTCGGGCAACCGCGCGCTTTCGGGCAGTTGCGGGCTCTGCGGCAGGCTGGATCCGGCGTCCTTCAACGGGAACCGCACCAGATACCCGGCGAGCGACATCGCCGGATAGCTCAGCAGCAGCGTGCTGATCAGCAGCGGGACGCCGAGCCGGTTCTCGCAGACCGCGGCCAGCGCGGCGTACGCGGCTCCGGCGAGGATGCCCGCGAGCAGCGCGAGGATCACCTTGACCGGCCCGGGGCCGGGCACGTACAGGCCGACGGCGAGCGCACTGACCGCACCGAGCACCAGCTGTCCCTCGCCGCCGAGGTTCACCATGCCGGCGCGCAACGGGATCGCGAGCGCGGTCGCCATCCCCGCGACGGGGACGGCGTAAGCGAGGGTGTCGCCGATGCCGTCGGGGCCGAACGCGCCGGAGACGATCGCGCCGTAGGCGGCCAGCGGATCGGTTCCGGTGGCCAGCAACAGGATCGCGCCGAGGACGAGCGCCGCGGCGACCGGGACGGCGATGAGGCGGACGCGGGTCATCCGGCACCTCCCGCCATCGCGAGGCCGACCGTGTGCTGATCGGCCTCGTCCTTGGCGAACTCCGCGACGATCCGGCCCTCGAACAGCACCAGCACGCGGTCCGACAACGCGAGGATCTCGCTGAGCTCGGCGGAGATCAGCAGGACCGCGTGCCCGGCGTCGCGATGGGCGACGAGCCGGGCGTGGATGTTCTCGATCGCGCCGACGTCGACGCCGCGGGTGGGCTGCTCGACCAGCAGGAACGGCGCGTCGTGGGTGAGCTCGCGGCCGAAGATCGCTTTCTGCTGGTTGCCGCCGGACAGCGTGCCCATCGCGGCGGCGGGGCCGGACGCTCGGACGTCGTAGTCCTCGATGATCGCCGACGCGTGGTCGTCGATCGCCTTGCGGCGCAGGAATCCCTTGCGCACCAAGGGAAGCTTGCGATGGAAACCGACGGCCAGGTTCTCGCGGAGGCTCGCCGTGGGCGCCGAGCCGACCTCGGCACGGTCTTCCGGGACGTGGGCGAGCCCGGCGTCCCTCCGCGCGCGCACCGACAGCCCGTCGAGGTTCTGTCCTTTGAGGACGATGGTGCCGCTGGTCTTCCGCAGGCCGGTGATGGCGGTGGAAAGCTCGGCTTGCCCGTTGCCCGCGACCCCGGCCACGCCGACGATCTCCCCCGCACGCACGGTCAGAGAAACGTTCTCCAGCAACGGCTTTCCTTCCGTACCGGGAACGGACAGGGAACGGGCTTCGAGGACGGTGTCGCCGGGCGACCCGGGCGGGTGGACGCGGTCGAGGTCGACCACACGTCCCGTCATCGCCGCGGCCAGCCCGGCGGCCGTCTGGTCCGCGGTACGCCCGCGCGCGGTGACGCGGCCGTCCCTCAGCACCGTGACGTGGTCGCTGACGGCGAGGACTTCCTGGAGTTTGTGCGACACCAGCAGGATCGTGCGGCCCTCGGCGGCGAGGGTACGCAGGACGACGAACAGCCGCTCGGTCTCGGGCGGGGTCAGCACGGCGGTCGGTTCGTCGAGGATCAGCACGCCGGCCTCGCGGTACAGCAGTTTGAGGATCTCGACGCGCTGGCGGAGCCCGACCGGCAGGTCACGGACCCGGTCGCCGGGCCGCAGCCGCAGTTCGTGCCGTTCGATCAGCTCGGTGACGCGGGCCGTCGCCGCCTTGCGGTCCAGCAGGCCGCGGCGGGTCGGTTCGCTGCCGAACACGACGTTCTCGGTGACGGTGAGCTCGCCGAACAGCGCGAAACCCTGCTGCACCATGCCGACACCGGCGTCGATGGCCTGCGCGGGCGAGCCGAAGGAGACTTCCTCGCCGTGCAAGGAGATCGTGCCCTCGTCGGGCCGGTGCAGACCGTAGAGCACGGACATGAGCGTCGACTTGCCCGCGCCGTTCTCACCCATCAAGGCGTGGATCTCGCCTTTGCCGACGTCGAGGTCCACCTGGTCGTTCGCGAGCACTCCGGGGAACCGCTTGACGATCCCCCGGAGTGAGACGGCGTCAGGATTTGGCGGGGTCATCGACGACGATCGCGCCCGAGATGATCTGGTCCCGCAGTTCGCCGACCTTGGCCAGCACGTCGGGGTGGGTCGCCACGACGCACTGCGAGGTCGCCGCGTCCGGCTCCAGCCCGGTCAGGGAGATGCCCTTCTCCTTGACGCCGTAGGACTTCGTCTCGCCGGTCTTGCCGCCGAGGATCGCGTCGACTCCGTCGCCGATGACGACGTTGGTGCGCTTGATGACGTTGTCCACGACCTGGCCGGGGCTCGCCGGGCACTGGTTGGCGTCGACGCCGAACGCGAAGAACCCGCCCTGCTTGGCCGCCTCGAACACGCCGAGGTTGCCCGCCGCGGAGGCCGCGCCCATGACGTGGTCGACCCCCTGGCCGGCGAGCGTGGTGGCCAGCGCCTTCGCGCGGGCCGGGTCGTTGAACGGGTTCGAGCCGCCGATGAACAGCGGGGCGAGGGTGGTGCCGGGCTTGGCCTTCTCCGCGCCCTGCCCGAACGGGATCGAGTACCGGCGGAACTGGGGCGCGTCGAGCACGACGACCGCGCCGACCTTGCCGCTCTTGCTCAGCAGCCCGGCTTCGGCGCCGGCGAGGTAGCTGCCCTCGTGCTCACGGAACACCGCGCAGGTGACGTTCGGGAACGGTTTGGTGGTGCAGGAATCCACGAACAGGAACTTCTGCTCGGGGTTGCGCTCGGCCTCGGCCGCGATCGCGTCGGCGAAGTTGAAGCCGACGGCGACGATCACGGCGGGCTTCTCGCGCACGGCGGCCGCGAGGTTCTGCTGGATCGAGGCCGGATCGGTGCTCTGGTAGACCTTCTGCGTCCCGTTGTGTTTCTTGGCCGAGTCCTCGATGCCCTGGACGGCGAGTTTGAGGAAGTCGTTGACGCCGACCGGGCTCGGCGTGATCAGGACCAGCGCGGGTCCGGCGGCGTTCTGGGCGGCCGGATCCTTGGCCGAGGCGTTGCACGCGGCGAGGAGCGTGACGGCGGAAACGGCCATGACGGCCCGCAGGAGGGTTCTCGGCGACATGTCCCGGACTGTATGTCTCCGGTCCACGATATGGCACCGAGTCCCACCATGCGGGCGCGTGTAGGTCGTTATACGTCGCCCGCATCCGCCCCGAGCACGGTCGCGTGCCGCGAACGGTGGAGGCCGGCGGTGCGGCGCAGGGTGAACCGGTCGATCTCGGCGCCGTCGTTGCGCAGGGTCCGCACGGTCAGCGTCGTCCGGCGGCCGGGCCAGGCCGGCTCGACGTCGATCGCGAGGAACGAGTATCCGGTGTAGCGCACCCGCGACCACGAAACGGTCTCGGTCACCTTCTCGCGGCCCTTGACCCAGTGATAGGACTGGAACTCCCCCGCGAATGTGTCGGGCACGGGGAAACTGTAGAGACTCTTCCCGCCACCACCGCAGGTCGCGTAAACGGTGCCGTCGCGGTCCGGCTCGACGGTGTCGCCGATCTTGACCTCGCGGGTCACCTTGCCACCGCGCAGGGCGTCGGTGCGTTCGTAGATGTGGTTGTGCCCGTTGATCACGAGGTCGACCCGGAACTCGTCGAACAACGGGACCCACTGCTCGCGAACGCCGCCCTCGGACGCGTGCTGGTTGGTCGTCGAGTAGGCGCAGTGATGGAAGAACACCACGACGAAGTCGACGTCCGGCTGCGACCGCAGATACCGCAGGCGGCGCTTGAGCCACGCGGTCTGGGAGCCATGCGAGTAGCCGAGGTTGGCCGGGATTTCGTAGGAGACGTCGTTGGCGTCGAGCGAGATCACGCCGACGTTGCCGTAGATGAAGGAGTACACGCTGGGACAATCGTGCGGGCCGCCGCCGGGGAAGTCCCAGCGCTTGACCTGGCCGCCATAGCCGTCGGGCGAGTAGAGGGCTTCCATGTCGTGGTTGCCGGTGGTGACCATCCACGGCACCGACGCGGCGACACCCTCGATCTGGCGGTAATAGGCGTCCCAGACCTTGGGGTCGAAGAGGTCGTGATCCGCGTCGGGCTTGGACCCGGGCGGCTTGCCCGCACCACTCGGATCGGCGTACGCGATGTCGCCCGCCAGCAGGTGGAAGCGCGGGTTCTGCCGCGCGACGGCACCGTCCTGCGCGAGCGCCGTCGTCGAAACCCCCTGGTCGCCGAACGCGGTGAAAGTGAACTTGCCCGCCGGAACACCCCGGACGGGCGCGGTGGTGAACGTCGAGATCGCGGCGGGCCCGCCGTCGCCCGACGCCGGGTCGAATCCCTCGTGCCCGACGGCGTAGCGGTATGTGCGGCCGGGCCAGAGGTGATCAGCCTCGGCGTGCAGGTAGTACTGGTCGTACGGCGCGATGACCCCGGCGACCTCCGAATGCAGCGCGCGGACCTCGGCCGGGATCCGATGACTCCAGCCGCCGTGCTCGTCGGCGATGCGCAGGAACGGCTTCCGCACCGGCGCCGGCACCTGCCACGCGACCCGCATCGACGTCCGCGGGTTCCGGCCGAACGCGAGATGCCGCCCCACCGGGACGACCTTGTCGCCGTCGGCGTACGCGGTGCCCTGCAAGAGAAGCGGCCCGGCCGCGAGGAGGGCGCCGGTTCCCTTGAGCATCGTGCGGCGACTGAGGTACTCGTGTTGTTCGGCCATCGTGAGGCGCGAGGCCAGCGCGTCGGGAACACCGACCCTGGGGATTTCCATGCGCCGGATACTCGCCGACGGACATGTTCGGCTCGCGACGGTGAGACTAACGGAAGTGGGCGAGCTGTCCAGGGTGGGATCAAGGGGTTCTCAAGCGGGTTTTACCTTTCGCATTCAGTCGACTAATTGCGCCGACTAATTGCGCCATGCTTTCTTTGCGTGGCCACCTTGCGAGCTATCATCACCCTTTAGTGTTGTTAGCTAAGTTCGCTCGTCGCTTAAAATTACGAACACATGTTCGACATGGTTGCGGTATTATTGAGGGGTGTCCGAGACCTTCCTCCCCGAACTGCCGCAGGAACTGTGGCGTGCTGGCAAGCTGGAGCTTGCCCAGGGCGTGCAGCAGTCCCTGCAGGTGATCAGGATGGCGACTGCTGCTTTGGGGCAGTTTCTGGCGGAGATCGAGTCTCGGGGCGCGAAAGACTTGTACGGGTACGGTCGGACGGCTGCCTGGTTCGCCGATATAGCGGGATTGTCGGCCGCTGAGGCGAGTGCCGTGGTCAAACGGGCCCTTGCTCTGAACCCCACCCGTGCGTTGGACGGCACGGAGGTTCCCGCCGTGGCTCCCGCGACCGCCGCGGTCGCCGCCGAGGGGTTGGTCGGGGATGAGCGGATCGATCAGATCCTGGAGATCTTGAAGAGACTTCCCGCCGACACCTCTGCCGAGGATCGGGAGAGCGCGGAGAAGATCCTCGCCAACCTCGCCCCGCACGCCGGTCCCCGCCAACTCGCCGACGCCGAAGTGAACCTGCTGGGCTGGCTCGACCCGGACGGCAACGAGCCCAAGGATCCCGAGCCGAAGGAACCACGCCGGGAAATTACCCTGGAACGCCGCAAAGACGGGTTCTGGAAACTCACCGGTCTCCTCGACGACGAGACCGGCGCCCGCACCGCTGCCGTCCTCGAGGCCTACGCCCAACCGCGCCCGGTCGACGAATTCGGCCAAGCAGACCTGCGGATGAAATGCGAACGCATGGGAGACGCCTGGGTCGACGTTCTCGATCTGGCGATCGCCTGCCCGGACCAGCCCGGCACCAGCGGCTACCGCACCCTCCTGCACGTCACCATCGGACTCGACGAACTCAAATCAGGTCTCGGGACCGCGTGTCTGGATTTCGTCGGGACGATGACCGCGCGGGAAGCGCGGCTCGCGGCCTGCGACTGCCTGATGCTCCCGGTGGTGATGAGCTCCGCTGGGGAACCCCTCGACGTGGGTCGGCTGAGACGGTTCGTCACCCCCGGCCAGCGACGCGCGTTGAACATCCGCGACGGTGGTTGCGCGTTCCCCGGGTGTCATCGGAAGCCCAAGAATTGCCACGCTCATCACATTCATCACTGGGTAGACGGCGGGCCGACGGATCTGCGGAACCTCGTGCTGCTGTGCGGTTTCCACCATAGGTTGATTCATCATGGTGATTGGGAAGTACGGATGGCGGCCGATGGGTTACCGGAGTTCATCCCGCCTCAGTATCGGGACCCGCTCCGAAAACCCCGGCGCAACACCCTGCACCGAGTTTGACCTGAGGAGCCCGTCGGCCACGCCGGCGACGGGCCCCTCGTCATGCCCGGCACCGGCGACCGTGTGGATTTCAGGTCATCCAACGCACCAAAATCCACACAGTCCTCACCAGCGGCCCGATCACGACCAAAAGACCGGCACTCGCCCGACCGCGCGAAGTACCCGTCGGTCGGCTTGGCCGCCCGGCAGGATCCCCTCTCCGCCGCGTCCAAGTCGCGCTGATCATCCCGGGATTGCGCCGAACGCCGACTACCGCTCTCCCCGGACGGTCCGCCGCAGCTTCGGAACCCGCTCGTACAACGTCCGCTCCGCGCCACGCTGTGTCGGCTCGTAGTAGTCCCGCCCCACCAGCTCATCCGGCGGATACTGTTGCGCCAGAACACCTTCCGGCACTTTTTGCGGATGCCGGTAGCCCTTCGCGTTGCCGAGCTTCTCCGCGCCCGCGTAGTGCCCGTCGCGCAGATGCGGCGGCACCGTCCCGATCCGCCCGGACCGGACGTCGCTCAGCGCGGCGTCGATACCGGTGATGACGGCGTTCGACTTCGGTGCCGTCGCCAGGTGCACGGTCGCCTGCGCCAGCGCGAGACGGCCTTCCGGCATGCCGATGAACTGCACGGCGTGCGCCGCCGCGACGGCCGATTGCAGTGCCGTCGGATCGGCCATGCCGATGTCCTCGCTCGCGTGCACGACCAGGCGCCTGGCCAGGAACCGCGGATCCTCCCCCGCCTCGATCATCCGCGCCAGGTAGTGCAACGCGGCGTCCACATCGGACCCGCGGATCGATTTGATGAACGCGCTGATGACGTCGTAGTGCTGATCGCCGTCGCGGTCGTAGCGTACCGCCGCTTTGTCCACTGTGGACTCGACGATGGCGAGATCGATCGTCTTGGCCTCGGTGGCGCTCGCCGCGTCGGCGGCCGCTTCCAGTGCGGTGAGCGCTCGCCGCGCGTCGCCGGAGGCCAGCCGCACCAGATGCGCCCGCGCGTCCTCGGTCAGGGTGAGTTCGCCGCCGAGACCGCGTTCGTCGGCCAGCGCGCGCTCGATCAGCGCGACGATGTCCGCGTCGGTCAGCGGCCGCAACTGGAGCACCAGCGACCGCGAGAGCAGCGGCGAGACGACGGAGAACGACGGGTTCTCCGTCGTGGCGGCCACCAGCAGCACCGTCCGGTCCTCCACCGCGCCGAGCAGGGCGTCCTGCTGGGTCTTCGAGAACCGGTGGACTTCGTCGATGAACAACACGGTGTTCTCGGCGTTGTAGTTCCGGCGGCGGCGGGCTTCCTCGATGACCCCGCGCACCTCCTTCACCCCGGCCGACAGCGCCGACATCGCCACGAACCGGCGGCCGGTCGCGGCCGAGACCAGGTTCGCCAGCGTGGTCTTGCCCGTCCCCGGCGGGCCGTAGAGCAGCACGGAAGCGGGAGCCGCGCCTTCCACGAGCCGCCGCAGCGGCGCGCCCTCGCGCAGCAGGTGCTGCTGGCCGACGACCTCGTCGAGCGACCGCGGCCGCATCCGCACCGCCAGCGGCGAGCCCGCCGGTACGGCGGTCTCCCTCGGCTCGGCCTGCTCCGGCGGCGGCGCGAGGTCGGGGTTCACGGTGAAGAGTTCGTCCTGTGCCACGGTGTCGACGGTAGCCGTACCCACCGACGGTTCCGGCCACAGGTCAGCGCAGCCGCTCCCGGAACGCGTGCCACATGATCACGGCCGCGTACGGCACGAACTCGCGGCCGCGCCGCCACACCCACGGAATGCCCTTGAGCACCAGCCAGCCGACGTGCCCGGCAGTACTCGGCTCCACGCCTCCCGAGCAGGTCAGGCTGACCGGCCGCGGCACCGCGAACCCGGCCTCGGCGAGCCGCTCGGTGAATCCGGTCGCCAGCATCCGGTGCCCGAGTTCCGACGGATGCAGCCGGTCGACGCTCCACGCGGTGAGGTCGTAGGCGCCGGGCAGCAGTTCGAGGTCGAGACACGGCACGCCCTCACGTTCGACGACCCCGTCGATGGCGGCGTTCAGTTCTGCCACCCGCTGGCTCAACGCCCGCCGCAGCGACTGCGGGAGGCGGAACACCTTCCCGTGGTCGTGGTAGCGCACCGGGACCACGACGGTGCCGACGGCGGCCAGCGAACGGATCACCTCGGTGAGGTCCGCGGCGATCTTCTCGGCGCTGAAGTCGGGGCGCAGCGTGTCGTTCATGCCCGCCACCACCAGGGCGACGTCCGGCCGGTGCGCGACGGCCTCAGGAAGCTGCTTCGTCAGCACGCAGCCCATACGCGCCCCGGTGAACGACGGGTTCAGGTAGCCGCCCGGCTCGATACCGAGCGCCTCGGCGACGAGCGGGCCGACCCCGCGCCAGCCGCCCCGGTCCGGCAGCGGGTCGCCGAGGCCCACGGCCGTGGAATCGCCGAGCACGACCAGTCTGCGAGCGGACCGCGGGACGGCCGGTGCGGAAGGGAGGAGGGGTTCGGGACTCGGGGTGACTTCGACACTGATCACGGTCACGGTAGCCACCATCGGCCACGCAGACTCACCCGCGGTGATGCCTGGGTAACGCGGCGAGGACGGTCGAGCGAAAAGTCCGTGCGGCGGTTACCGGAACGCCGGATAGAACGCGAGATCCGCGTGCGGCCCCAGCCTCGCGCCGAGCGCCGCGGCGACCCTGGTGGCGTGCTCGGAGATATGCGTCAGGCGGGCGCGCATCGAATGCTTGGCCAGCTCCCGCCACCAGGTGACCAGCGCGGCCTCACGGCTGATCGGCGTGGCGTGCCGGTCCAGGTCCAGCTCCGGGAGGATCTCCCAGGTGAGGACCCACAGCAGGAGCAGCTGACCGTCCATCAGGTGCTCGGCCAGCGCGTCCTCGTCCGCGAGCCCCGGCCAGACCGAGACGACCTCGGACCGCCAGGCCGCGATCATCGCCTCGCTCATCCCCGGCGGCAGGGCCAGCGCGTCCTCGCTCGACGCGAACGGGAGCCGCAGGTACGCCACGTCCATCAGGGTGCTGCGCACCCGGCCGCGTTCGAAATCGAGGAACCGCACTCCGCCGCTGGTCACGAGGTTGTTGTCCGGGCTGAGATCCACGGGGCTGAACGCGCGGTACGACGGCGAACCCGCCCGCTCGGCGACCTCCATGACGCGCTGCTGCACCGGCTCCGGCGTCTCGACGTCGAGCAGTTCCTCCAGCAGGCCGGGCAGTTGCGCGCAGACCGCGGGCAGCGGCGCGTCCTCGTTCTTGACCGGGCCGCCCAGACGGCGCAGCAGCGCGTTGAAATCGGGCTCGCGGCTCGCCGTGCTCGCGTGCAGCCTGCCCAGCGACCGGGCCCAGGACAGCAGCGCGCGTTCGGCGCCGCGGGCGTCACGCGCGTGAAGCTTGTCGTGCAGCGTGGGGACGCCGCCGAGGTCCTCGATCACCAGGACCCGGTCCCGGCCGTCGTGCGCCAGCAGCTCCGGGCACATCCGGTCTTCCGGGGCGAGCGCGGTGAACAGCTGGTAGCTGACCGCCTCCTGCGCGAACGGATCGGGGCGTCCCGCTTCGGGCGGATCGGGGTAGTGCTTGATGACCAGCGTCCTCGGCAGCGCGAACGGCGACGACGCCACCCGCGCCCGCACGACCGTGGCCGGGCCACTGCCGGCGAGGTCTTCGGGGGCGACGAGGGTGATCGCGCTGCCGAATCGGCGCGAAAGGACCGACTCGCCGGCGGCGACCGCGGCCGCCACGGCGAGGGTTTCGGCTCCAGCTCCGACGGTCGAATCGTCGGCAGAGGAGGTATCGACTGTCATTGCCACCGACCCTACTCGTGACTGAGCAACCATGACCACTGAGATCCGGGCAATCGCGCGCACTGGCGCGATCCGCGGACTCATCCGCGTGAGAGCGGACGTTCCGTCACCCTCGATCGTTGCCCACGACGGCGCAATGTCAGCACAATGGCCGCAGCTGCAACGATTCCGAGGAGATTGACCAGCAGCTGGCCCGCCGAATAAAGGCACCGTTCCCACTGACCGGCAACCGCCGCGACGACCGCGTAACCCGCCGCGGGCACCGTCGTCACCGAGATGAACACACCCACGAGCGCGGCGGATTTGGCCGACGTCATGGAAAGCATGCCCGCGGCACCGGCGAGGAGCGCGACGATCAGCGACGCGACTCCGACCTTGTAGACGAAATCCACCTCGTGGTTTTCGGCGAGCTTGCTGACTTCGAGCACACCGGTGGCACTGCCTGCCAGAACCACACCGAGGGTGATCACCATCGCGATCGGGAAGCCGCCGAGCAACGCGATTCCGCCCTGCTTCACGAGGTCTTTCCGGCGCAGCACCAGACCGACCGCGATCGCCGCCAGCGGGCCGAATTCCGGCCCCACCACCATGGCGCCGACGATGGTGACCGCCGAGTTCGTGATGACGCCGACCGACGCCAGCAGGCACGCGATGGTCAGGAATGCCTGAAATGTCCAGGTGAGCCGGGACTCCTCGCCGGAGCGGCCGACGAGTTCCTGCCACACCACCGCGTCCGCGCCTTCGCCCGGCGCGGCCTCCTCGGCCTTGTCTGCGGCGTCGGACACCGCGGTGTCCAGCGCTTCCAGGGTGATCCCGCCGGTGTGATCGAGGTCGAGGGTGCACAGCGACTCGACGATCTCGTCGGTCGCCTCACGGGCGATGTCCGCCTCGATCAAGTCGCCCTCGGGCGCGACCGCCACCCCGCGATGCACCACGAGGTGCGCCGTCCCGGCGTGTGCCCGCAGGATCCGGATCGCTTCGTCGGTCCGGTCCGGCGGGCACACGGCCCTGAGGTGGAGCATCAGTTCTTCACGGGCGGCGCGGGCTTGGCGTCGATGCCCGCCTCCTTGCGCTGCTCCGCCGTGATCGGGGCGGGAGCGGCGGTCAGCGGGTCGAACCCGCCACCGGTCTTCGGGAACGCGATCACGTCACGCAGCGACTCGGCCTTGGCCAGCAGCATGACGATCCGGTCCCAGCCGAACGCGATACCGCCGTGCGGCGGCGGGCCGAAGGCGAAGGCGTCGAGCAGGAAGCCGAACTTCTCCTGCGCCTCCTCCTCCGACAGGCCCATCAGCTCGAAGACCTGCTTCTGCAGTTCCTGCTGGTGGATACGGATCGAGCCGCCGCCGATCTCGTTGCCGTTGCAGACGATGTCGTAGGCGTAGGCCAGCGCGTTGCCGGGGTCGTCGGCGAGTTTGCCGATCCACTCCGGGGTCGGCGAGGTGAAGGCGTGGTGCAGCGCCTTCCACTTGCCGCCACCGACCGCGACGTCGTCGGACTCCTCGGCCGAGATGAACATCGGGAAGTCGACGACCCAGACGAACGACCAGGCGTTCTCGTCGATCAGGCCGAGACGGCTGCCGATCTCCAGCCGGGTGGCGCCCAGCAGCGCACGTGCGTCGGCGGGCTTGCCGGCGGCGAAGAAGACGCAGTCGCCGGGCTTGGCGCCGACGGCTTCGGCGACCGTCTCGCGCTCCTTCTCCGACAGGTTCTTCGCGACCGGACCGCCGAGCGTGCCGTCCTCGTTGACCAGGATGTAGGCGAGCCCGCGGTGCCCGCGCTGCTTGGCGAAGTCCTGCCAGGCGTCGAGCGTGCGGCGCGGCTGGTCGGCCCCGCCCGCCATCACGACGGCGCCGACGTACGGCGCCTGGAACACGCGGAACGGGGTGTCGGCGAAGAACGCCGTCATGTCGGTGAGCTCGAGGTCGAAGCGCAGGTCCGGCTTGTCCGAACCGTACTTCTCCATCGCCTCGGCGTAGGTGATGCGCCGGAACGGCCGGGGGATCTCGGCGCCGATCAGCTTCCACAGCGCCGTCACGATGTCCTCGCCGAGCGCGATGACGTCGTCCTGCTCGACGAAGCTCATTTCGATGTCGAGCTGGGTGAACTCGGGCTGCCGGTCGGCGCGGAAGTCCTCGTCCCGGTAGCAGCGCGCGATCTGGTAGTACCGCTCGAGGCCGCCGACCATGAGCAGCTGCTTGAACAGCTGCGGCGACTGCGGGAGCGCGTACCAGGAGCCGGGCTTGAGGCGGGCAGGGACCACGAAGTCGCGGGCGCCCTCGGGCGTGGAGCGGGTCATGGTCGGGGTCTCGACCTCGACGAACTCCTGGGCGTGCAGCACCTCGCGGGCGGCGCGGTTGACCTCGCTGCGCAGGCGCATCGCGGCCGCGGGGCCGCTGCGGCGCAGGTCGAGGTAGCGGTGCTTGAGGCGCACCTCCTCGCCGACGTCGACCCGGTCGTCGATCGGGAACGGCAGCACGGCGGCCTCGGACAGCACCTCGAGCTCGGTGGCCAGCACCTCGATCTCGCCGGTGGGGATCTCGGTGTTGGCGTTGCCCTCCGGCCGCTTCGAGACCTCGCCGACGATGCGGACGCAGTACTCGGAACGCAGCTGGTGGGCGCGCTCGGCCATCTCGCCCTCGCGGAAGACGACCTGGCTCACGCCGCCGGCGTCGCGCAGATCGATGAAGATGACGCCGCCGTGATCGCGCCGCCGAGCCACCCATCCGGTGAGGGTGACCGTCTGACCGGCATGCTCGGCACGCAAGGTGCCGGCTTTGTGGGTGCGAAGCACTGCGGGTGCTCTCCTTCGGCATCACGATTCTGCGATTCACGGCGCTGCGGTTCGACTGCTCTGCGCCGACGTCAAAGGCTAACGAATCGCCTCGGATGCCTCGCGACCAGGTGTTCTCACCTCGCCGGCCAGGCCTCCAGCGCCGCGACCATCCGCCGCGTGTGCGCCAGGTAGTCGGGCACGGAAAGGACCCGGCCGTCGATGTTCTCCAGCAGCCAGCCCGAGGCCGCCTCCTCCGACGCGAAGAACTGCGTGCAGACCAGCGCCTCGACGTAGTCCTGGCCGAGGGCGAGGTCGATACCGGGCAGCCGCGACGCGGCGACGACGGCGTGCGGCGGGTCGACACTCAGCACTCTGTCGCGGGTGAAGTGGACACGGACGTGCGCTCCGGTCGCCGGGCAGACCGCGTCCGCGTGGACGGGTTCACCAGTGGCGACGGCCAGGAGGAACAGGTCCACCCGGTACCGGTCGGTTCCCGCACGCTCGGCCGGACGCGAGCCGCGGTCCATCACGACGAGGCCGTCACGGATGGCGAAACCCATCATGTCCATCAGGCGGTGGGCTTCGGCGGGGTCCATGCCGACGGTGGCGGCGAGTCTGCCGATGGCGATGGGGTGTCTGCCCGCTCTGGTCAGCTTGGTCGCGGCCCAGGCGATGCGGACAGCGGCGGTGCGATCCGTACGGGTGGTCAACAGGCACCTCCTCGCCTTCGTCCCCTTGAGATTAGGCACGAAAAGGTTTTCCGCCAAGCCACTGCGCCGAACGGCCGAATCCGTTGCGCGGCAAGAAAATTCACCGTGTGTAGCGAGCGACGGCCCTACAGCAGTTTGAGCTGCTCGGCAGGCGGCACCACCTCCTCCGAACGCTGCACGGGCATCGTCACCTGCATCCTTTCCCCGTCGTCCGCACGGGAACCGAAGCCATGACGGCGCAACAGCGGACCGACCCGGGCACCCAGCCGCTCCCGATAGGACTTCGGCAGATAGGCACCGCGCGCGTACAGCTCGCGGTATTTCGGTACCAGCTCCGGATGTTCCCGGCCGAGCCAGCGCGCGAACCATTCCCGCGCGCCCGGCCGCAGATGCAACGGGAGGACGGTGACCCGCGTGGCGCCGGCCTCGGCCAGCCGCGAGAACAAGGCGTCGAGCGCGGCCACCGAATCGGTCAGGTACGGCAGCACCGGCGCGACCAGCACCGAACACGGCAGCCCGGCGTCGCGTGCTTTGCGGATCAGGTCGAGCCTCGCCCGAGGGCTCGGCGTCCCCGGCTCGAGACGGCGTTGCAGGTCCTCGTCCAGCAACGCGAGCGAGATCGCCAGGCCGGCGGGCACGTCCTTCGACACCGACTCCAGCAACGGCAGGTCCCTGGCCAGCACGGTGCCCTTGGTCAGGATCGACAGCGGCGTGCCCGAATCGGCCAGCGCGGTGATGATGCGCGGCATCAGCTTGTACCGGCCTTCGGCGCGTTGGTAGGGATCGGTGTTCGTGCCCATCGCGACGTGCTCGCGTGTCCAGCTCGGCCGCCGCAGCTGCGCGGCCAGCACCTCGGGCGCGTTGACCTTGACGATCACCTGGGTGTCGAAATCGCGGCCGGCGTCGAAATCCAGGTATGTGTGGGTGTTCCGGGCGAAGCAGTTGTGCGTGACCATGCCGTCGGCGATGAAGTCACCCGTGCCGGTGGTGATGTCGAACAACGGAAGCTCGATGCCCAGCGGCTCGATGGACGCCACCTTCCGTCTCGTCCTGCCGATGGGAAGTCCGTCGAGCGATCTCTTCCAGCCGACGGCGGGATCGGCGAGATGGAAGAACCGCACCTCCTCCGAGGGCCCGCCGAGGATCTGCACCGTCCACAGCGGACGGAACTTGGCGTTTTCGGTTCGCACGTAACGGAAGCCGAAGTTTCCCAGCGCGGAGCAGAAGGTCGAGACGATGTCCTGCTCGTCGTGGGTGACGCGCAGCGCGCCGTGCCGGTAGCTCCCGGCGAGGTCGAACAGCCCGGCCAGGAATCCGCGCTGCCAGTGGGAATCCGGCGACGGCGGCACCTGCACGAAGCCGACCGACGCGCCGAAGTCCGGCAGGAACCCGAGCGCCCGGTCCGCCGCGTCCTTCTCGGCCGAGAACCCGCCGGAGCGCAGCATCCCGCACAGGTACCCGGCGCGATAGCCGATGGTGTCGTCCGGGGTGCGGGCGAGTTTGCCGACGCCGACGAGTTCGGTGCCGCCGACCAGATGCGGCCGCTGCGCCGCGCCGAACCGGGTGCCGGTGACGTGTTTCCACCCGCGCCCGGTCAGGAACCGGTGATCACCGCTGGCCACGATGGACGTTCCGTCGTCGAGGGTCACGCGATACGCCGGTTTCAGCGTCGACCAGTGCGCGAGCACCTTCGTCGGCACCAAGCGGCGGCCCGCGCCGCGCCCGCGCGTGCCGTAGATCGCGTCGCCGGGGGCCAGCTCCGCCAGCGCCTTCGTCCGGCCGTCGGCCATCAGGACCGGCGTGCCGCCTTCGAGGCAGTACGTGCACGCGTGCGAACAACCGCGATACGGGTTCACCGTCCATCCGAACGGGACACCCGAGCCCTCGGGCACCTTGTTCAGCACGGATTTGGCGTGCACCTCGTGAAAGGTGACGCCGTCGAACTCGGGCGTGCGCACCGAGCGCAGCAACCCGTCCAATCCGGGCAGCACCGGCTCGCCGCCGTCCGCCCGCTGTCGATCCCATCGCACCCGGCCAGTCGAACACATGTTCTAGACAGGTGTCAAACGTATGTTCGAACACGGGTGATCTTCCCCGCGTTTCGTCCTCTGAACGCGGTAGTTGCGCGTGCAAGTACCGCGTTCAGAGGACGAAACGCGGGCTCCGCACCACCCGCCTGTGGGCCCGGCCCGACGGACCGGAGGTCTGTCAGGGAGACTGGGGGCCAGTGCCCGCCCTCTCGACCTGGAGCCTTTTATGCCGCAAGGGACCGTCCGTTGGTTCGACGCCGAACGGGGTTTCGGCTTCCTCGCGCCCGAGGACGGCTCGCCGGACGTGTTCGTGCACGCCTCCGAGATCGTCGGGGACGGCGGCGCGAAACTGCTCCGCGAGGGTCAGGCCGTCGTGTTCGAGGTCGGAGAGAACGACCGCGGGCCCCAGGCGCTGCGCGTTCGCGTCACCGCCGATGCGGCCACCGGCAGCGCCGTGGGCCTGCTCGGCACCGTCACCTGGTACGAGCCGGGCAAGGGGTACGGCTTCGCGTCGCCGGACGGCGGCGGCGCCGACATCTTCGTGCACAGCTCCGCCATCGTGACCGGCGGCGTGGTCACCGAGGGGCAGCGGGTGGCCTTCCTGATCGTCGAAGGCGAGCGCGGCCCGCAGGCCGGGCACGTGATCCCGCTGGGAGCAGGGGCCGGCTCACCCGCTGTGGCCGGTGTCGCGGACGGTGCCGACGGCACGGTGGCCTGGTACGACGAGGACAAGGGCTTCGGCTTCATCAACCCCGACTCCGGCGCCGGGGACGTCTTCGTTCACGCCCGGGCCCTGGCCGAGGGGCTGACGTGGCTCGCGGAGGGCGACCGCGTCGCCTACGAGGTGGTTAGTGGAGACAAGGGCCCGCAGGCCCGCGACGTGCACCTGGTCCGGGGCACCGAGCCCCAGACGGCGCCGCAGCGGTCGGCACCTGCCGCGGCCGCGGGGCCGGCGGCGCGGGACGTGCCCGTACGAGGCGGCGAGGGCGTCGTCGCGCGCTACGACGACGACCGCGGCTTCGGCTTCATCACCCCGGACGCGGGCGGCGACGATCTCTTCGCCCACGTGTCCGTGATCATGGGGTCGGAGCCGCTGCAGAAGGGTGACCGGGTCCGGTACACGGTGCGTCAGAGCGACCGGGGCCCGCAGGCCGACCGCATCGAACGCCTCTGACGAGGCGGCCTCACCGGTGGCTGATCACTTCCCGACGAGAGTGCTCGTTCTTCCCCGTCGATGGTGCCGTCAGCAACGCGGCTGCGGCCTCCTCCAGGAGATGGTGCGTTCGACGACCAGGACCGGCAGGTCACGCAGTGACACACCCTTAAGTTTTGAGACCAGGTCTAAAGCTTCGTGATCTCTTCCGTCACGTACCCGGCGGGCTGGATCAGCCCCGCGCATCGGCTTTCCCCGCGCGGCGCCGCCGAGCGCCGGCGCACCGTCACCGAGTAGAAGTCCTCGCCACCGCGCACGGTGACCACCCGCGCGTCGGATTCGAGCAGCGGCTCTTCCTGGACGGCGAGCACATCGTCCAGACCGCGCAGATCCAGCTCCCGCCGGAGGGCGATCTCCGCGAACTGCGCCCACGCCGTCCGGGCGGACGTCCGGCCGCGAAGCTGCTCCGGCTCCACCTGGCCGCGCAGCGCGGCCTTGGCGACGAGCGCGGCCTCGGCCGGGTTGAGCTGGCCGTGCAGGAAACCGTCCGGGACCACCAGCAGATTGCCCGCCCAGCGGTCGCCACCGACGTGGCTGACCTCCCAGGCCCTGCCGGGATGGTTGGTGTCGAGTGTCGACGCCAGTGGGCGGCCGAGCACCGCGCAGCACATGTCCTTGGTGCCGTGCGTGCAGACCAGGAACAGCGGCCCGTCCACGCGAGTGCCGAGCCCACCGGCGCCTTCGGCGACGGCTTCGAGGTCCAGCGCGGCCAGTGCGCCCAGGTCGCGAATCTCCAGGCGCTCCAGCCAGCGATTACCCGGCTCGCCCCCGCCGACATACACGGAACGAGGGCGATCCGGGTCGCGCCGGTGTTTGCCGGGACGGCGGATCAGGAGCGGACGGAGCCCGTGGGACCGTCGCAAGTTCTCGAGCAGCTCACGACGCTCGGCGGGGAAGGCCTCGTCGAGAACGTTCTCCAGCGCGTCCGCGGGCCAGGGGCCCGGCTGCTCGATGAGCAGCCAGCAGCGCATGTCCGCCGCGGTGCCGGCGGGGCTCGCGCCCAGCATGCGCGCGACGGTGGCGCAACCCGGCAGCGCGGCGGGCGGCGCGTCGGTGTCCGAGAGCTGAGCGGTCATCGGGTGACCCCTCCGGACTTGACCTTAGGCATGCCTTAGCTTACCCCGTCCGAGCTCCTTTCACACTTCCCGTCTCCTGTGACCTTCAGCCGATCGAGAGAAGTCCCTGCGTGGTGAGCTCGCCGAGGAACGCCCGCACCGTCCCCCGATCGAGTTCGGACAGCTCGGCGAGTCGCTTGACCGCCTGCGGGGTGCCGTCGAGCAGCGCCTTCAGCAGCGGGGTCGCGGCCGCCGCGAAAACGAACCGTTTCCCGTCCGCGAGCAGGGTCACCCTGCCGTCCCTTTCTTCGAGCACCGCCCTCGGGACGAGGAACCGGACCTCGGTCTCGTCGCCGTCCGGCAGCAGGCCGGGGGTAGCCGCCCACGGCAGGCCGACCCGCGGATGTGCCGGGGCCGCCGAGTCCCGTTCGGCGAGGAACCTGTCGACGACGTCGGTGGTCAGCGCGGCTTCCAGTTCCGTGCGCAGTGCCGAGGCGCGGGCCGCGCGCTCCTCCGCCGTCCCGAACCGCGGGAGGTCCTGGCGGAACGCGGTACTCGCCCGCAGCTTGTCGGCGAGCCACGACACCAGGTCGATACCCGTGGCCGGGCTGAAACCGAGTGTGAGGTGCAGCGACATCTCCCCCACCGCGGTGACGTCGTGCCAATGCCCACGCGGGACGTAGAGGACGTCGCCGTCTTCGAGAATGAAGTCGTCGATCGGCTCACCGGGCCGCTCGGGCTGCTCGACGTCGCGATGCAGCGGCGCCGGCCTGGTCGGGCCGTGCATCCGCCAGCGTTTGCGGCCGGCGACCTGGATGATGAAGGCGTCGTGGTCGTCCCAGTGCACGTCGAAGCCGTGGGTCACGCCCCAGCCCGCGTACAGGTTGACCTGGACGCTCTCGCGGAGGTCGTGTTCGAGGCTCCTGGCGAGATCGCCGATCGGGTCGCTGAGTTCCTGGATGGCGTCGAGCACCATCGTCGCGCCGCCGCGCAGGTGCTCGGTGAACGGAGCGGCTCGCAGGCGGGGGACGGTGCCACTGCGGCGGGTGGGGACGAGATCGGTGTAGCTCTCCATGGGCACCGGGGTGCCATCGAGCGCGAGGCGCAGCCGCGGGAACTCCAGGCGATGCTGCCGGAGGATCGCGTTCAGCGCCGGCCACGGCAGCAGGTCGGCGAACCGGCCCGCGCGGCCTTCGAAACGGCGGTAGGTCTCGCCCTGGACGTCTTGGAAGAACTGGCTGACCCCGAGCGGAGCCACGAGGTCAGCCAGCGTCGGCGTTTCGGGCACTCAGCCGTCGTTGCCGTCGTTGTCGGCGGCCGCGCCGTTGGCCTTCCCGCGGTCGACCGCGGTCGGGATCATTTCGACCTCCAGCAGCAAACCGCTGTCGGGAGCCTGCGTACCTGACTGTTCCTGTGCCATCCTGCCACCTTTTTCTCGGACGAGCGGACGGACCGAAAATCGGTCTGGAGCGTCGCCAAGCCTACGACACGTTTCGAGAAAATTCACCGTCCAGCAGGGAAAAACGGCCTGGCGAGCGATCTTCGACACCGTGGCGCGGGTTCACTCGGACAGCGGTTCTAAGCTGCCATTCATGGCTGAACCGGCATCCGTCCCCCGCTCGCGCTGGGACGTGCTCGCGGCCATCGGCGCCGGTGGCGCGCTGGGCAGCCTCGCCCGGTACGGACTGTCGCTCGCGCTCCCCCATTCCCGGGGCCAATTCCCCCTTTCCACCTTTGTCACCAACGTTTCCGGCTGCCTGCTGATCGGTGTCCTGATGGCGGTCATCACCGGCGCCACGAGTCCGCACCGGCTGCTGCGTCCCTTTCTCGGAGTGGGGATCCTGGGCGGTTACACCACGTTTTCGACGTATACGACCGAGACACTCGATCTCGTGACGACCGGACATCCGTTCACCGGATTGTCGTACGCGGCGGGTAGCGTGGTCACCGCCCTGGTCGCGGTCCTGATCGGCGGGGAAGCGGCCCGGGCCTGGCTGAACCGGACGGGAGCGAAACCATGAGGCTCTCCGGGCGCGCGCTACGGCTGTCGATCCACGTGGGCGAGGACGACGTCTGGCACCACAAGCCGCTGTACCACGAGATCGTGCGGCGAGCGCACGAAGCCGGGCTCGCCGGCGCGTCGGTCTTTCGCGGGATCGAAGGGTACGGCGCGAGTTCGCTGATCCACACGACCCGGTTGCTCTCGTTGTCCGAAGACCTGCCGGTGATGATCGTGATCGTCGACGAGGAGGAGCGGATCCGGGCGTTCCTCCCCGAGCTCGACGAACTGATCGACGAGGGCCTGGTGACCCTCGACGACGTCGAGGTGATCCGCTACGTGGGCCGGACGGCGACGTGACCGTTCTGTTCGTCGCGCTCGGCGGCGGCCTCGGCGCGATCCTGCGCTACCTGACCGACCGGCGCGTCCAGGCCTGGCGGAATTCCGCGTTCCCCTGGGGCACGCTCACGGTGAACGTCGTCGGCTCGGCGATCCTCGGCGTGCTGACCGGCTGGGCGCTGCACGGCGGGCAGCCGGACGCCGTCCGCGCCTTACTGGCCGTCGGTTTCTGCGGCGGGCTCACGACGTTCTCGACGTTCGGGTACGAAACCCTGCGCCTGTTCACGGAGAAGGCACGGCTCTACGCCGTCGTCAACGTCTGCGTAACGGTCTTCGCCGGGCTGACCGCGGCGACGGCGGGCCTGCTGCTCGCCGCCGCGATCTGGCACTGACTCAGTCTTCGGGCGCCATCCGCCACGCGGCCGCCGCGATCGCCTCACGCTGCCCGGCCGGGAGGTCGGCGGCCATCTCCTCCAGCTTCTCGACGACGCCTTCGTGAGCCGCGTTCGCGAGCCGGAGCCCCTCCTCCGTCAGCGTGATCTTCAGCGCGCGGCGATCGCAGGAATCCGCGACCCGTTCGACGAGCGCGCGCCGCTGCACCCGGTCCACCAGGCCGGTGACGCTGGACTTCTCGAGGTTCAGCATCTTGCCGAGGTCGGTCATCCCGACGCCCGTCTCCCCCTGCGCCAGCACGCAGAGCAGCTGCGCTTGCTGCGGCGTGAGGTCGTATGACCGGCCGACGTCGATGAAAGCCCGCTGCACGAGATGCGAAAGCCGCACCAGCGCCGTCGCGAATCCGAGGTCTTCGGCCGTGGTCATGCCCGAAGTCTACTTGACGATCGTTCGGAGTACGAACTACTGTAGTTCGTAGTACCAACATTACGTACTACGAACTAGGGGATTCTCATGACCACGACCGTGGCCGTCATCGGCGGGGGATACGGCGGCACGACCGTCGCCAAGGAGCTGGACTCGTTCACCGACGTCGTGCTCGTCGAGCCGCGCGAGGACTTCGTCCACCACGTCGCCGCCTTGCGGGGGCTCGTCGATCCCGAGTGGACGGACCGGCTCTTCTACCCGTACGCCCGGCTTCTCGAGCGGGGGCGGGTGCTGCGCGACCGCGCGGTGAGCGTGGACCAGGGCGGCGTCACACTCGGGTCGGGCGAGCGGCTCACGCCGGACTACGTCGTGCTGGCGACCGGTTCGGCGTACCCGTTCCCGGCGAAGATCGATTTCCACGACAGCGCTTCGGCGAAGGCGAAGATCCGTGCCACCCGGGAGGAACTCGCGGGCGCGGAGAAAGTCCTGTTGCTCGGGGCGGGCCCGGTAGGCCTGGAGCTGGCAGGCGAGATCAAGGGGGTGTGGCCCGAGAAGGCCGTGACGATCGTCGACCCGGCGAAGGAGATCCTGGCCGGCTTCCCGGAGGAGTTCCGCGCGGAGATCCGCCGCCAGCTCGACGACCTGGGCGTCGAACTCCTGCTCGGCACTTCGCTGACCGAGCCACCGGTCTCGGAGCCGGGGCAGGCCAAGACGTTCACCTCGGGGCTCACCGGCGGCGGCGAGGTGACCGCCGACCTGTGGTTCCAGTGCTACGGCGGCGCGCCGCACACCGCGTACCTCGACGGCGAACTGGCCGCCGCGCGGCAGGCGAACGGACAGGTGGAGGTGACGCCTGAGCTGCGGTTTCCGGGGCAGCCCCGCGTGTTCGCGCTCGGCGACATCACCGCGTTGCCGGAGGGGAAACTCGCGAAGGTGGCCGGTGACCACGCCGAGGTCGTCGTCGCCAACATCCGGGCGCTGATCGAAGGTGGCGAACTGCGCGCCCACACGCCGGGCGGGCCGATGATCTCGTTGCCACTCGGGCCTTCCGGGGGCGCGACCTACGCCGAGGAGGTCGGGATCCTGGACGCGGGGACCACTTCGGAGATCAAGGGATCGCACATGATGGCGTCGCGGTACGAGGAAATGTTCGGGAAAGCGTAGGGGCTCGTGAGTGGCAAGGACGGTTCTCTACTAACCGCCCTTACCACTCACGAGACTTCAGCGGGGAGCCAACCCACGCACGTGCGCGAACGGGTCCTCACCCGTCGGCAGCAGCGCGATGATCGGCGTCGTCAGCCCGTTGTCCACATAGGACTGCACCTGCTCACGGCAGGAATCGAGGCTGCCGTGGACGATCAGGTCGTCGACGACCTCGTCCGGGATGACCTGGTTCGCCTTCTGCCGGTCGCCCGCGGCCCACGCCTCGTGCATCGGCGCGAGCGCCTCGCCCCGGCCAAGCCATTCGTGGAACGCGGCGTACACCGGCACGGTCAGGTAGCTCGAGATGAGCATCCGGCCGAGCCCCCGCGCGGCGGCCTTGTCCTCGGTGGGACAGACGAAGATCCGCGCGGCCAGTTCGGTGTCCGGCCCGATCTCGGCCCGCACCTTCGGCACGTCGGAGGCGGCGAGCCAGTTGGTGATGGCGCCGTCGGCCTCCTTCGCGGCCAGCCGCAGCATCCCCGGCCGCAACGCCGCGAGCATGATCGACGGCGGCGGGTCGGCGGGCCGTTCCAGGCGGAACTTGCTGACGGAGAACGACTCGTACTCCTCGGTGACCTTCTCCCCCGCCAGCGCCGAACGCAGGAAGCGCAGGGTGTCCCGCGAGCGCGCGAACGGCGCCTCGAACTCGGCGGCGTTCCAGTTCTTCACGATCACCGGCGACGACGCGCCGATCCCGAGGACGAACCGGCCGGGCGCCAGTTCCGCGACGGTCGCCGCGCTCATCGCCAGCAGACCGGGCCCGCGGGTGTACACCGGCACGATCGCGGTGCCCAGCCGCAGCTGCGGCGCCCATTGCGAAGCCAGCACCAGCGGCGTGAAGGCGTCGTGGCCCGCCGTCTCGGCCGACCACGCGTCGGTGTAGCCGAGATCCGGCAGCTCCCGCACCATCTCCTCGTGCGCCGCGAGCGGCACCCCGGTCAGCGGAATCGTGATGCCCCACCGTTTCATGCGTTCTCCTCGCTCTTGACCGCGGCACCGGACAGCTCACGCACGATCCAGTCCACCTGCGTGCGCATCAGGTTCTCCGCGACCTCTTCGGCTTGCGGCGTCATATGCGTCGCGCCGGCCAGCGGCAGGAACACGTGCGCGCGTCCCTTGGACAGCAAGGCCGACGACAGGCGCAACGAGTGGGCGACGAAAACGTTGTCGTCGGCCAGTCCGTGCACGATCAGCAGCGCCCGCGAGAGGTCACCGGCACCGGCGATCAGCGAGTTGTGCTCGTACGAAGCCGTTTCCTCCTGCGGAAGGCCGAGGTAACGCTCGGTGTAGTGCGTGTCGTACAACGACCAGTCGGTCACCGGCGCGCCCGCGACACCGGCGTGGAAGACGTCGGGGCGGCGCAGCACGGCCAGCGCGGACAGGTAGCCGCCGTAGGACCAGCCCCGGATCGCGACCCGTTCCAGATCCAGTTCCGGATGGAGCTCGGCGGCCGCGTGCAGGGCGTCGACCTGGTCGGCGAGGGTGACGTCGGCGAGTTTGCCCGCGATCTCCTTCTCCCAGGCGGAACCCCGGCCCGGCGTCCCGCGCCCGTCGGCTACCAGCACCGCGAAACCCTGGTCCGCGAGCCACTGCGGGGTCAGGAAGGCGTTGCGCGTCTGCAGGACACGCTGGGCGTGCGGGCCGCCGTACGGGTCGAGCAGCACCGGGAGCTTGCCTTCGCTCTCCTCGTAGCCGGTCGGCAGCACCAGCGCGGCGCGCAGGCCCCGCTCCCCCAGCGTCAGCCAGGTCAGATTCGGCACGACGTCCGGGTCGACGGTGTAGGAACCGATACGCGCCACCGTCTTCTCGCCGGAGACGACGGTCACCACCGGGCCGCTGCGCTCCAGGCTCCACGACGAGAGCACGGTCAGCGCGGCGTTCCCGGAGCCGACGTGCACACCGTCCTCAGTGGACAGACGACGGAGCTCGCCGCCTTCGGTGCGGAAGACGTGGATCTGCGTCGGATCGGCCTCCGACGCGCTGAACAGCACCTCGTCGCCGACGTGCAGGATCGAGCGCACCTGCACTCCCGGCGGGGTGACGGCCACCCCGTCGACGACCAGCCGGTGGTCGCCGTCGGCGGCGCTCTCGCGCACCAGACGTCCGTCGGAGGTCCACGCCGGGACGCCCGCGGCGAGCTCGACCCAGTGCTCGTCGGTCTCGGTGTGCAGCACCTCGACCGCGCCGGTCGCCGGGTCGACCGCCTGGATCTCGAGTTTCCGCTGGTCACGCGACTGCACGGACAACAACGGCTGGCCGGCGGCGGACCAGTGCACCGCGGCCAGGTACTCCCAGTCGGTCTTCGCGACGTCGACGCGGGAGCCGTCGAGGCCGAGGATCGCCAGCGTCACGTCCGCGTTCGTGGTGCCCGCCGCCGGATACGCGACGACGTTGGCCGCCGACTGCGGGTTGGCCGGGTCGGCGATCGTCCAGCGCGGCACGGCCGCCCGGTCGGACCGCTCGACGAGCAGGCTCTTCCCGTCCGGCGACCACCAGTAGCCGCGGGTGCGGCCCATCTCCTCGGCCGCGATGAACTCCGCGAGCCCCCACGCGATGTCCTCGCCGTCTTCTTCGATGAGCACGCGATCGGCACCGGTGGCCCGGTCGATCACCCGCAGGCGCCGGTCGCGGACGTAGGCGACGTGGGTGCCGTCCGGGCTGGGCCGCGGGTCGACGACCGAACCGTCGACCAGCACCGCCACCTCGCCGGTGGCCAGGTCGAGCGTATGGAGCTTGCCCGAGAGCGAGAACGCGGCGACGGTGAAGGCGTCGTCGACCGCGTAGCCGACCACGCCACCGCCGGTCTCCCGGCTGCGCTCGCGGCGGGCACGCTCCTCCGGCGGCAGGTCCTCTTCACCGGGCAGCAGTTCGGCCGCGTCGACCAGCTTCGTCTCCTCGCCCGACGCGACGTCGAACGACCACAGGCTGTGCCGCGGGTCGGTGCCGGACTCGGTCCGCAGGAACAGGATGCGGGAGCCGTCCGGGGCGACCTTGAACTCTTTCGGCGCGCCGAGGGTGAAGCGCTGGGTGCGGGCCTGGCGGCGGAGGAACGGGAGATCTTCGAAGCTGGTGTCGGTCACGTCCGCACTCTCTCAGACGATCAACCGGGGACGCCAACGCCTTCCAGCTTCTTCAGCTCCGTCTCGGGATCGAAGTCGGCCGGAGGGAACTTCGGGTCCATCTCCTCGATCGTCTCGATCAGCAGCCGCGCGACCAGCCAGTTGCGGTACCACTTGCGGTCGGCCGGGACGGCGTACCAGGGCGCGGCCGCCGTGGAGGTCTTGGCGAAGATGTCGGCGTAGGCCTTCTGGTAGTCGTTCCACTGGGCGCGCGCGTCGAGGTCGGCGGGGTTGTACTTCCACCACTTCGCCGGGGTCTCCAGCCTCGCCTTGAGCCGCTTCAGCTGCTCCTCCGGCGAGATGTCGAGGAAGACCTTCACGATGGTCGTGCCCGCCTCGGTCAGCTCCTTCTCGAACGCGTTGATCTCGGCGTAGCGCTTGCGCCATTCCGCGGCGGGCACCAGCTTCTGCACCCGCGGGACCAGGATGTCCTCGTAGTGGGAGCGGTCGAAGACGCCGACCTGCCCCGGCACGGGCAGCTGTTTGCGGATCCGCCACAGGTAGTGGTGGCGTGCCTCGGCCGCGGTCGGCTTCTTGAACCCGGCGTACCGCACGCCCATCGGGTTGACCAGGCCCAGGACGTGGCCCACGGTGCCGCCCTTGCCGGAGGTGTCCATCCCCTGCAGGACGAGCAGGACACTGCGGTCGCCCCCGCCGACGCCCTCCGCGTAGAGAGCCTCCTGCAGCTCGGCGAGCCTGCCTCCGGCGTCCGCGAGGTCTTTCAGCCCCTTGGGCTTCTTGCGCGGCCCGATCGGGAACGAGCCGGGATCGTGCCGCTCGGTCCCCTTGCCGATCCGCAGCGTGTCCCGGACGGAGACGTTGTCCTTTTTCGCCATCCGGCGACGATAACCGCGCTCCGCGCACCGCGCCTCCGATGATCAAGTACGCCGGTGCATGATTTCGCCACCCGAACGAGTCGATACGCAATGAACAACGGGTCAAAGCAACGTTTCCCGGATGAAAGCAGCCGGATGGGCATCTAACCTGAACGCATGACGACCGCCGACTTCATCGCGCTCGACGAGCAGTGGAGCACGCACAACTACCACCCCCTGCCCGTGGTGATCGCCACCGCCGAAGGCGCCTCGGTCACCGACGTCGAGGGCAAGACCTACCTCGACTTCCTCTCCGGCTATTCGGCGCTGAACTTCGGGCACCGCCACCCCGGGCTCATCGCCGCCGCGGTCGAGCAGTTCGGCCGGGTGACGCTGACCTCGCGCGCCTTCCACCACGACCAGCTCGGGTTGTTCTGCAAGGAGCTCGCCGAGCTGACCGGCACCGAGATGGCCCTGCCGATGAACTCCGGCGCGGAAGCCGTCGAATCCGCGGTGAAGATCGCCCGGAAATGGGCGTACCGGGTCAAGGGCGTCCCCGACGGGACCGCGGAGATCGTCGTCGCGGGCTCCAACTTCCACGGCCGCACGACGACCATCGTGTCCTTCTCCACCGACGAGACCGCGCGCGCCGACTTCGGCCCGTTCACGCCGGGCTTCGTCACCGTCAAG
Source organism: Amycolatopsis sp. NPDC102389 (assembly GCF_044765885.1). Taxonomy (NCBI): domain Bacteria; kingdom Bacillati; phylum Actinomycetota; class Actinomycetes; order Pseudonocardiales; family Pseudonocardiaceae; genus Amycolatopsis; species Amycolatopsis sp. NPDC102389. Next base: position 122,123 of record NZ_JBIWKX010000009.1, on the reverse strand, counting down.
TACGGCGACGCCGAAGCGCTGCGCGACGCCATCACCGAGCGCACCGCCGCCGTCCTCCTGGAGCCGGTGCAGGGCGAGGCGGGCGTGATCGTCCCGCCCGCCGGCTACTTCGCCGAAGCCCGGCGGCTGTGCGACGAGCACAACGTCCTGCTGATCGCCGACGAGATCCAGTCCGGTCTCGCCCGCACCGGCACCGTCCTCGCGCTCGACCACGAGGGGGTCCGCGCCGACGTCTACACGCTGGGCAAGGCGCTCGGCGGCGGCATCATGCCGGTGTCGGCCGTCGTCGGCGGCAAGGACGTGCTCGGCGTGCTGCGGCCGGGTGAACACGGCTCGACCTTCGGCGGGAACCCGGTCGCGTGCGCGATCGGCCGCGCCGTGGTCGGGCTGTTGAAGACCGGCGAGTTCCAGGAGCGCTCGCGAGAACTGGGCGCCCACCTGCACTCGCGGCTCGGCGAACTGGTCGGCAACGGGCTCGCCGAGGTCCGCGGGCGCGGGCTCTGGGCGGGCATCGACATCGCGCCCGGCGGGCCGACCGGCCGCGAGGCGTCCACCGCGCTGGCCGAACGCGGCGTGCTGTGCAAGGAGACGCACGATCACACCTTGCGGATCGCGCCGCCGCTGGTGATCAGCCGTGAAGAGCTCGACCGCGGTATCGACGCCATCACGGAGGTCATCAAGACGCGGTGAACCTTTCGGGCGGGCTGTACGTTGCCTGTCCATGGGAGACGAGCGGGAGTGGGTGGAGCGGCCGCTGGTCGGCACCGAGACGGTGTCGCCGGAGGACTGGTCCGCCAGGGGTAAGGCGCTGCGGGCCGAGGCGCCGACGTCCGCGCACGATCACGCGGCGGCGGGCGAGGGACGGCCGAGCGTGGCGGAGTTCTTCGCGCGGAGCAACGAAGGCCGCCTGCCGGAGCTGGTGGAACTGCGGCGCGAGCGCATGCTCGCGTCGCCGTTCACCTTCTACCGCGGGGCCGCCGGGCTGATGGCCGCCGATCTGGCGGGCTCGCCGGTGTCCGGGCTGACGGCACAGCTCTGCGGGGACGCGCACGCCGCGAACTTCGGGCTGTACGGCTCGCCCGAAGGCCAGATCGTCATGGACATCAACGACTTCGACGAATCGGTGCCGGGCCCGTGGGAGTGGGACCTCAAACGGCTCGCCGCGAGCCTCGTCCTGGCCGGGCGCGAAGGCGGCATCGGCGATTCAGGCTGCCGTGAAGCCGCCGAGGACGCGGTGAAGTCGTACCGGCGCACCATCCGGGGACTGGCGGAGCTGCCGTTCCTGCGGTCGTGGAACGCGCTGCCGGACGCGTCGGTGCTGAGCAAGGTCAAAGCGCACGACCTCATCGACGACTTCGAGGAAGCGGCCGAGAAGGCACGGAAGAACACCAGCGCCAAGGTCACCGCGAAGTGGACCCGGCGGATCGACGACCACGAGACCGGCCTCGAACGGCACCGGTTCGTCGAAGACCCGCCGGTGCTCACGCACGTCGACGACGCGACCGCCGAGGCGGTCGTCACCGGACTGGTGTCCTATGTGGACACGCTGCGCGAGTCGCGGCGGACGCTGATCTCGCGGTACCGGGTGTCCGATGTGGCCTTCCGGGTGGTCGGCACCGGCAGTGTCGGGTTGCGCAGCTACGTCGCGCTGCTGCACGGGAACTCCGGGGAAGACCTTGTACTGCAAGTGAAACAGGCCAACCCGTCGGCACTCGCGCCGTTCCTCGGCTTGCCCGCTCCGGAGCACGAGGGCCGCCGGATCGTCGAAGGCGCGCGGCTCGTGCAGGCCGAGACGGACATCCTGCTCGGCTGGACGACCATCGACGGCGTCCCGTACATCGTGCGGCAGTTCAGGAACCTCAAGGGCGACATCGACCCGGCGGAGCTGAAGAAGGACCACCTCGACGACTATGGCCGCCTGGCGGGCGCTCTGCTGGCGCGGGCCCACGCGCGGTCACTGCATCCGCGGATGCTGGCGGGGTACTTCGAGGACGACGAAGACCTCGACGAGGCCATCGGCGCCTACGCCGTGCGATACGCGGATCAGACCGAAGCGGACTTCGAGGCCTTCGGCGCCCTCTGACCCTGCCGCGGGCCCCAAGATCCCGACGGGCTTGACGGTCCACAAAGGGCACTTCTTGAGAAGTTCGCGCCCAATTTGAGGAGATTGCCCGATTTCCCATGGGGTCGTGAGCGGCAAGTGTCGTTATTTGAGGGGCAAGTCAAATATGGCGTGCCGCGCACCCTTTGCGGCCTGGGTCCGCACTGACCGACGAGGGCCGATCGCGCGGTGAACGTCCACAAAGGACACTCTTCGGGCTGCAAGTGTCCGGTTTGGGTAGTCTGCACGGTTCCATGAGGGAGTCGTGGGGGGGGGGGGGGGGGGGGGGGGCCACGAGGCCCCCACCCCCCCCCCCCCCCCGCGGAACAAACACAAAAACAAACACACCCCACCACCCAAA
>NZ_JBIWKX010000009.1:69911-119651 GCF_044765885.1 Amycolatopsis sp. NPDC102389 | reverse complement strand
CCTGGTTCCTTTTGGGTTTGGTGTTGTGAAATTTGGGTTACAACCCCTCATTGCCACTCACGACCCCGGCCAGGATCGTACATATAGACATGAACCGGACACCGCACAGTCGACAACTGCCCCTTGTGGACACTCGGCGGCGCTTGGACGTCAGCGAAGAGGGCCCCCACCACATTTGACTTACCCCTCAATAGAACCCCACTTGCCACTCACGACTTCCACCCGAAAATACGCAAAGTTCCCAAATCGGTCACATTGGACAGAAGTGTCCTTTATGGACACTTCTGGGCACCGCGACGCGGGGCAATCGCGGGTGAAGGCCCCCTTCACGCACTTCAGGCGTGCCGACCCCTGCCGCATTTAGTCCTCTGAATGCGGGTCATCACACCAGGGCCAGGACGTCGTCCGCGCAGCCCCAGGCCAGCGTGATCCCCGCGCCCCCGTGCCCGTAGCAATGCACGACCCGGCCTTCGCGGTCCAGCCGCACCTCGGGCCGGAAAGGCCGCAGGCCGACCTTCGCGCCAAGCACGGGCGCGTCGGCCAGCGCGGGCACGAGTTCCCGGCACCGGCGCACGATGTCCGCGGTCACGCCGGGGTCCGGCTCGACCGAATCGCGGCCGGGCTCCTGCGTGCCGCCACAGACGACGTGGCGGCCATGCGGGATCACGTGCCGCAGCACAGGGGTCGACCCGTCGACGATCCATTCGGTCAGCCCCGGATCGGCGAGATGGACGACCTGGCCGCCGACCGGCACCACGGTGCCGTCCCCCGCCAGCCGTCCGCCGCCGAGCCCGGCGGCGTTCACCACGAGATCCGCGTCGAGGTCGGCCAAACGCGACACCGTGCGGTACTCGGTGCGCACGCCCAGCGCGGCGACCTCTCCGGTGAGCCAGCCGAGGTACACCGGGGTGTCGACCAGCGCGGTGGTGAAGGTGAGCCGTCCGGGTTCGTGGTCCAGGCCGGGCATGGACAGCGCCCACGACGGCGGCGGCGCCTCACGCGGGACGCGGTACGTGCCACGGACCATGCGGACCCCGGGCGCGCCGAGCGAGCGGTACTCCTCGACGCTCGTCACGGTCCAGCGGTCGACCCGGTCGGAGTTCGCGGCCAGCGGAGGGAAGAGCACGCCACCCGCGACCGCCGACGTCGTCTCCCCCGGCGCGGCGTCGGTGAGCACCGTGACGGCGTGCCCGGCGCCGGCCAGCCGGTGCGCGCAGCTCAGCCCGATCACCCCGCCGCCGACCACACTGATCCGCATCGAAAGCCCCCTCCGTCCTCGCGAGCCGTCCTTGCATGGTGACTGATCGCCCGTCCCGTAATCTCGCCGGATGAGCGGAAGAGCGCCGTACGGGCTGGTCGCGGTCACGTGTGCGGTGATCATGATCGTGCTCGGGGTGCTGGTCTCCGGGGAAGGCCTTTCCTGCCCCGACGAGCTCGCCCTCCACTGGGTGGAGCGCGCCTTCGGCCGCGACACCGGCCTTCTCGGGCTACTGGTGCTGCCGACCGAGGCCTCCGTGCTGCTCCCGGTCGCGGTCCTCGCCGCCGTCCTGTGCCTGATCGGAAGGCGCGGGCTCGAAGCGGCACTGACCATCGTGGGCCCGCTCGTCGCGATCCTCGCGAACACCTGGGTGCTCAAACCGCTCTTCGACCGCTGGAAGTACAGCTACCTCGCCTACCCCAGCGGACATACGGTCGCGCTGGTCGCGGTGCTGACCGTGCTCGTCCTGCTCGCCCGCCCCGGCGTCGCGAGGGCGGTCATCGCGACGGTGGGCGCGGTGCTGCTCTGCGGCGTCACGATCGGCATGATCGGCCTCGGCTACCACTACCTGACCGACGTCGTGGGCGGCGCGCTGTTCGCCGTCGCCGCCGTGTGCGCGACGTGGGTGCTGCTCACCTGGGCTGCACGGCGTCGCGCGCCAGTGCCGTCAGACGGCTGACCGCACGCAGGTACTTCTTGCGGTAGCCGCCGTTCACCATCTCTTCGGTGAACAGTTCCGGCACCGGCTCGCCCGAGACCACCAGCGGGATCGCGCGGTCGTAGAGCCGGTCGGCGAAGGCGACCAGGCGCAGTCCGACGTTCTGGTCGGGCACCGGGTGGATGTCGCGCAGATGCACCCGGGTCACGCCGTCGAGAAGCCTGCCGTAGCGCGAAGGATGCAGCTTGCCGAGGTGGTCGCACAACGCGTCGAAATCGTCCACAGTGGACTCGGGATGTGTGGCGGCGGAGGCTTCCAGCTCCTCGGGGCTCGCGGGCGGCGGGGCGTCCGGCAGGCCGCGGTGGCGGTAGTCCGGACCGTCCACACGGCACACCGCGAACCGGGCGGACAGCGACTGGATCTCGCGCAGGAAGTCCGCGGCGGCGAAGCGGCCCTCGCCGAGTTTGTCCGGCAGCGTGTTGGAGGTCGCCGCGACGAACACGCCCGCCGAGATCAGTTCCTGCAGCAGCCGCGTGACGAGCATGGTGTCGCCGGGGTCGTCGAGTTCGAACTCGTCGATCGCCAGGAACCGGTGTTCCGACAGCCGCCGCACCGCCTCGGCGAAACCCAGCGCGCCGACCAGGTGGGTCAGCTCCACGAACGTCCCGTACGCCTTGGGCGACGGCGTCTCGTGCCAGGTCGAGGCGAGCAGGTGTGTCTTGCCGACACCGAAACCGCCGTCGAGATAGAGCCCCATCGGCCCGGACGGTGCCTCGTCCCCGCCGCCGAACAGCGCGCGCAGCTTCGACTTCGGCTTCCGGTTCGAGGCCTCCGCCACCCGCTTCGCGAACGCGCCACAGTCGACGACGGCCTGAGCCTGGCTCGGCTCGTCCGGGTTGGGTACGTAGGTGGAGAACCGGACCGCGTCGAACCTCGGCGGCGGGACGAGCGCGGTGATCAGCTCGTCGGCGGACAGCTCCGGACGGCGATCGATCAAGCGGGCGGGCATTCGCCGAGGGTAACGGCACCGCCGTCGCGGGTTCACTCTCCCTGACCGGGCGTATCCCCCGCTCAGCGGTGCCGCCGGGCGCGTGCTGGGATGGCGGTGTGCAGCTTTTGTGGCCAACGACACCGGCGGAACCCGTCTCCGACACCGAACTCGAACGGCTCTACGGGTATCCGGAAGGCCTGACCCGTCCGTGGGTCCAGGTCAACTTCGTCAGCTCCGCCGACGGCGCGGTGGCGGTCGACGAGCTGTCCGAGGGGCTCTCCCACCCCGCCGACAAGCGGATCTTCCTGATGGGGCGGCTGCTTTCCGACGTGATCCTGGTCGGCGCCGGCACGGCGCGCGCCGAGGGCTACCGCGGCGCGCGCGTCACCCCCGAACGCGCCGCCCGCCGGGTCTCGCTCGGGCTGTCCGAGGTCCCGCCGATCGCGGTGGTGACCCGTTCCGGTGAACTCGACCCCGAGGGCCCGTTGTTCACCGACACCAAGGTCCCGCCGATCGTCATCACCACTGAGAAGGCACCCCGGTCGGCGCTGGAGCACGCGGGCGCCGAGGTGCTCGTCGCGGGAACCGAAGACGTCGACCTGCACCGCGCGCTCGCGCTGCTGGGCGAGCGCGGGCTGCGCCGCATCGACTGCGAGGGCGGGCCGGCGCTGTTCGCCGACCTGATCGCGGCCGACCTCGTCGACCAGCTGTGCCTGACCGTCGCCCCCCTGCTGGCGGGCGCGGGCGAGCGCCGGATCGCCGACGGCCGCCCGTCCCCGGAACCGCGGCGGATGGACCTCGCGTCCGCGCTCTTCGAAGACGGCTTCACCATGCTGCGCTATCGCCGCCGGGAGGGTGGGTGAGCGAGGCCGCGCCGGTTCCGGACGAGGAACTGGCGGCCCGGGCCGCCGCCGGGGACCACGGTGCCTTCGACACCTTGGTCCGGCGGCACACGGCCAGGATGTACCGGGTGGCACTGCGGATCACCGGCAGCTCGGCCGAAGCCGAGGACGTCGTCCAGGAGGCCTGGCTCTCCGCGTGGCGCGCGCTGCCCGGCTTCCGGTTCGAATCCGCGGTGTCGACCTGGCTCTACCGGGTGACGACGAACGGCGCGCTCGGCGCGGTCCGGCGCCGGAAACCGACGGTGCCGCTCGACGAGGGCGACGCGGGTGTCGTGCCTGGTCCGGAGGGGTACGTGGTGAGCGCCGAACAGGTCGGCACGGTGCTGCGCGCGATCGCCGAACTCGACGTCGGCCAGCGGATCCCGCTGATTCTGCGAGAATTCGAAGGGTTGACCTACGACGAGGTGGCCGAGGTACTGGAGGTCAGCGTGCCCGCGCTGCGCGCCCGCCTGTACCGCGCCAGGGTGGCGCTGCTGGCGAAACTCGGCGACAACTTCCGACCCGGGGAACGGTGATGAGCGAGGATCCGCGCGACGACCCCCGGTGGCAGCAGGTGCGCGCCGCCGCGAGCCGTCCGGTGCCGACACCGCCGGGACTCGTCGAACGGGTGCTCCGCTCGGTCGGCGGCGTCCGCGGCGGGCACACCACCGCCCCGCTCGAGCTGCCCTCTTCGGGCGGTAAGACCCAGGTGTCGGAACGGGCGCTGGTGCTGATGACCAGAAGCCTCGCCGCCGAGATCGGCCGCGAACTCGGCGGGGTCCACGTCTCGGCCGTCGCGCTCGAAGAAGACGTGCTGCAGGTGCTGGTGACGATCCGGTTCGGCGTCGAGGCGGCCGTCGCGGAGCTGTTGCGGCATCGGGTCAGCGACGCGCTGACCGGCCAGCTCGGCTCGGCCCCGCCCGCGATCAACGTCCACGTCGTCGACGTCCATCCCGACTGATCCCCGCACGAAGTCGTGACTCGCGTGATCGAAGGCGTAACTCGCGTGTTTGGAGGCGTGACTCGCGTGTGCGGCCTCTGATCACGCGAGTTACGCCTCCAAACACGCGAGATCCGTTTCTGAGCACGCGAGTCACGACTTCGATCCCGGACCTGATTACCCCATCCGGGGGACATCGCGTGACGGCTCGGCATGCGCGCGTGTCCTGGTCGGTGAGAGCGTAGGGACCGCCGCGCGCGCAGGTCGCGCGGCACAGGCCGAGAAGGAGCGAACTCCATGGCGCAGCCGAGCGCGAGCAAGCCCGACACCCCGGTCGCGGGGTCGTCCCTCAACGAGGAAGGAGCCGCCGGCAAGACCACGATCTCGTCGGTGGTGGTACAGAAGGTGGCGGGTCTCGCCACCCGCGAGGTGACCGGGATCCACGCGCTGGGCGGCGGGGTCTCGCGGGCCTTCGGCGCGATCCGCGAACGCATCCCCGGCTCCGGCACCGTCACGACGTCCGGTGTCTCGGTCGAGGTCGGCGAGAAGCAGGCGGCCATCGACCTCGACGTGGTCGTCGAGTACGGCGCCCGCATCGTCGACGTCGCGCGGGCGGTGCGCCGCAACGTGATCGGCCAGGTCGAGCAGATCACCGGCCTCGAGGTGATCGAGGTCAACATCGCGGTCAACGACATCCACCTGCCCGACGAGAACGGCGGCGAGACCGAGACCTCGCGGGTCGAGTGATGAACGGGACCCAGACCGGCCTGCTCGCCGGCCTCATCCTCGGCCTCGCCGCGACCCAGGGCTTCACCGCGTTCTTGGTGACGCTGGCCGTCGGCGTCATCGGCCTCGTCCTCGGCCGGGTGCTCGACGGCGAACTCGACCTCGGCGACCTGTTCGGCCGGGGCCGCGACAAATGACCGTCCCGGCCGAACCGGAGGACCGCGGCACCCTCACCATCGCGCCGTCCGTGGTCCGCAAGATCGCGCAGCACGCCGCGGACCAGGTCGACGGGACCACGCGCGCCGAGCGGCGGATCGCCGGGCTCGGGCTGGGGACACACGGCGCGAGCGCGAAGGTCGGCGGTGAGGCCAACGACGTCGATCTCGTGCTCGACGTGGCTTTGCACTATCCGGCGCCGGTGCGGCGGATCGTCGGCGACCTGCGTGCCAGGGTCACCGAGGAGGTCGAGCGGATCACCTCGTACCAGGTCCGGGACATCTCGGTGACCGTCTCCGCGCTCCTGCCCGACATCGCGCCTCGAGTCCGCTAGAAGGAGCACTCGCTATGCGTCTGTTCGTCCGCCTGCTGTCGGCCCTGATCGGGCTGGCGCTGGCCGCCGCCGGGGTCCTGCTGGCGCTGGAGGTCGGCTGGGGCTGGTGGCGGCCGGGGCGGGGGCCGCTGTTCGTCCCGTGGGACGACTGGCGCGACAGGCTCGCGGAGCTGTCCTGGAGCGATCCCACGGTCCGCTACCTCGCGATCGCCGTCGCGGTCGTCGGGCTGCTGCTGATCCTGGCGGCCGCTTCGGCCGGGCGGCGCGCCATCCGGCTGACCGATCCGGCGAACGAGGTCAGCGTGACCACTTCGCCGCGTTCGCTGGCGAGGCTGGTCGGCGTGACGGTACGCGCGCAGGAGAACGTCGCGGGCGCGAAGGTCACGGCGACCGCCAAGAAGATCCGCGTCCGCGCGACGAGCAGGCTGGAAACCGAAGGCGAACTGCGGCCGCGGCTGCTGGAGACGGTCTCCGGTCTGCTCGAGGACGTCCCACTGGTGCGGCGGCCGAAGGTGTCGGTCGTCGTCGACTCCCCGAAGGACCGCCGATGACCCGTTCGGTCTCCGCCAAGGCACTCGGCCGATCCTCCGGCACGGAACGGACGCTGACCGTCCTCATCGGACTCCTCGCGCTGCTCGGCGGGGCCGCCGCGCTGGTGGTCGGCGCGGGCTGGCTCGGCACGTACCGCGCCGACCGGCCACTCGTGGACCCGATCGCCCTCGACTGGCTGTCGGGGCACGCGCTCCCCGCCCGGATCGGCGCCATCGTGCTCGGCGTTCTCCTGCTGTGGCTGGGACTGTGGTGGTTCTTCCGGTCGCTGCGCCCCGAAGGCCGTCCGGACCTCGAACTCGACGACGACCTCGTGGTGACCTCCTCGGCCATCTCCGAGGCCGTCCGCCTCGACGCCGAGACGGTCGACGGCGTCGGGCGCGCCCGGGTCCGCGCGGTCGGCGACAAGGAGAACCCGGCGTTGCGGATCACGCTCTGGCTCGTCGAGGGCACCGACCTGAAACGGGTCTGGGAGCAGCTCGACAGCACGGTGCTGGCCCGCGCGCGGGAATCGCTCGGGGTGGACGTCCTGCCGACCGCGGTCCGGATCGAACTCGACACGACGGCACCGCAACGGGTGCGCTGACCGCGCCGGTACGGCAAGAATGGCCGTCATGTCGCTTCCCTTGACGCCGCCGGTCAAACCGATGCTCGCCAAACCGGCGAAGGCGATCCCCGATTCCGGCGGGCTGCTGTTCGAGCCGAAATGGGACGGCTACCGCTGCCTGGTGTTCCGCGACGGCGATGAGCTGACGCTGCAGTCGCGGTCGGAGAAGCCGCTGAACCGGTACTTCCCCGAGGTCGTCGAGCGGCTGAAGGCGGCGCTGCCCGAGCGGATCGTGCTGGACGGCGAACTGGTGGTCGCCCGGGGCGGGAAACTGGACTTCGACGCGCTCACCGACCGGGTCCATCCCGCCGAGAGCCGCGTCAAGCTGCTGGCGGAACAGACTCCGGCCGAGTTCGTCGCGTTCGACCTGCTGGCGCTCGGCGACGAGTCCTTTCTGGACGAACCGACGTCGAAGCGGCGGGAACGGCTGGAGAAGCTGGCCTCCGACGGCATCCACCTGACCCCGGCCACTTCGGACCCGGCGGTCGCGCGGCACTGGTTCGAACTGTTCGAGGGCGCCGGGCTCGACGGTGTCATCGGCAAACCGCTCGACGAGCCGTACACGCCGGGCAAACGCGTGCTGCTGAAGTACAAGCACTCGCGCACCGCCGACTGCGTGCTCGCCGGGCTGCGCTGGCACGTCGACGGCGAACCGGGCGAGCTGGTCGGGTCGTTCCTGCTCGGGCTCTACGACGAGAACGGCGTGCTGCACCATCCCGGTGTGGTCGGATCGTTCCCGGTCACCCGGCGGCGTGAACTGGCCGAGGAGCTGGCGCCGCTGATCACCGACGGCGCCGATCACCCCTGGCTGGGCGACAACGTGCGGGAACACCAGCGGATCCCCGGCGGCATCACCCGGTGGAAGGCCAAGGAAGCCCCGTGGGTACCGCTGAAGCTGGAGAAGGTGGTCGAAGTCGGCTACGAGCACACCGAAGGCGGATATCCGTCGCGGTTCCGCCACACCGCGCAGTTCAAACGCTGGCGCCCCGACCGCGAACCCGACTCCTGCACCTACGCCCAGCTCGACGAGGTCGCCCGCTACGACCTGGACGCGGTGTTCCGCGGCGATGTGAAACGCACCCGCTAACCGAGGTCAAACACACGACCTGCGAAGCTCAGCACGAGCTTTGTCATGCCGTGGAAGTGAGGACCAGCCCGTGAGCACCGCCCGCCGCACGCCACGGCTGATCCTGCTGACCACCGTGGTGACGGCCGTGCTCGCGGGCTGCACGGCCGGTCCGTCGACCCGGCCTGCGGTGATCGACAACGACGGCAAACCGGATCCCGGCGGCCAGACGACGGCGCAGCAGGTGCCACTGCCGCCGCTCGCCGAACCCCGGTCGCCGTCGATCAAATGGGAGGACTGCGACGAAGCGACCCGGCAGCGGCTGGGTCAGCCGTCCGTGCCGGACACGCTGAAGTTCTCCTGTGCCAGGGTGCCCACCACGCTCGACGCGCCGGATCTGCCCGGTCGAGGGCTCTCGCGGCTGTCGGTGGTCAAGACCGGCGGCGGGCCGATCCCGCTCGTCGTGGTCAACGACGTCGACGGTGAGCCGGGGTCGCTGTACGCCGCGCGGCTGGCCGCGACGCTGCCGCCCGAGTTCCTGCAGAAGTTCTCCCTGATCGGGGTGGACCGGCGCGGGACCGGGTCGTCCGCGCCGGTGCAGTGCGTCCCGGCGGAGATCCGCACCGATCTGCTGGGCGGCGATCCGACGGCGGCCGACCTCGAAGGTGTCGTCGACGCGGCGCGCAAGGCCGGTCAGCAGTGCGCCATCGAACTGGACGACTCGCAGGTCGCGATGGACAGCTGGCGGGCCGCGGGTGACCTCGAAGAACTCCGTGGGCAACTGGGCATGGACAAACTGCACGCGCTGGGGCGCGGGGACGGCTCGAAGGTCCTCGCCGAATACGCCGTGCGGTTCCCGGCCCAGGTCGGCCGGGTGATGCTCGACGGGCTGCCCGACCCCGCCCCCGACGCGGCCGCCGTGCAGGAATCGGTCGCCGCGAGCGCGCAGGCCACCCTCGACGCCTTCGGCGCCGACTGCATCGCGAGGGGCTGCCCCATCGGCGACGCCCGATCGGCCGTGAACACCGTCGCGGACCGGCTCCGCTCCGCCTCCGTGACGACCACCGACGGTGCGGAGATCACCCCGGGGATCGCGCTGTACGCCATCTACTCCGGGCTCGCGCAGCGCTCGCGCTGGGTGGAACTCGCCGAGGCGCTCAAGACCGCGCAGACCGGCGACGTCACCCCGCTGGCCGCCTTCGCCGAACCGGTGCTGAAGGACTCCCGCGCGCGGCCTTCGCGGCTGGACGGCACGCTCGCGACCAAGTGCAACGACAGCGCGACCCGGCTCTCGGCCGAGGAACTCACGCGCGTGACCACGACGCTGCGCGACAAGTACCCGCAGTTCGGCGTCTTCGCCGCGCAGCAACTGGCCTGGTGCAGCCCGTGGCCCGTGCGCCGCGAACCCCTGCCGCCCGCGGGCGCGCCGGGCGCCCCGCCGATGCTCGTCGCGGGCACCGCGACCGACCCGGTCACGCCGGAACAGGGCACCGGCCGGGCGGCCGATCAGATGCCGAGCGCGGTGGCGATCACCTGGCAGGGGGCCGGGCACGGCGCGCTGAGCCTGTCGCCGTGTGTCGCCGACGCGACGCGGGCCTTCCTGATCGACGGGAAGGTGCCCGTCGACGGCACCCTCTGCCCGGCCTGAGCCGCCCGCGATCGCTACTGCCGGTAAGACTCCACCTCGGACACCGGCCGCGCCGAAGCCTGATCCGGGTCCTCGTCGAACTCGACGCGCGCCCGCCGCTGCCGCAGCAGGTCCCAGCACTGGTCCAGCTGCTGTTCCACACTCGCGAGCCGGGACCGGTCGTCCGAGCTGAGCCCGGTGCCGATCGCCCGCGAACGGAGTTCGTGCTCCTCACTGACCAGCTCGTCGATCCGGCTCAGGATTTCCCCGTCGGCCATACGCACCTCCCGCGAAACGTGGGTTGCTCCATCCGAGACGCTACGCGCCCTCACGGGAATGCGCGTACCGCCCGATTCGTTACGCCGGGCATGAGCACTGTGGAGCTGACCGCCGCCAACTTCGATCAGGTGGTCTCGGAGAACGACTTCGTGATCATCGACTTCTGGGCGGGCTGGTGCATGCCGTGCCGTCAGTTCGCGCCGACCTACGAGAAGGTGTCGGGCAACCACGACGACATCGTGTTCGCGAGTGTCGACACCGAGGCCGAGCAGCAGCTGGCCGCCGCCTTCGACGTGCGCTCGATCCCCACGCTCGCGGTCATCCGCGACAAGACGGTGATCTACGCGCAGCCGGGCGCGCTGCCGGAGAAGACGCTCGAAGACCTCATCCAGCAGGCACGCGACATCGACATGGACAAGCTCAAGGAAGAGGCCCAGGAGGCCTGACGAGGACGAAAAAGGGGCCCTTCCCGGCGGATTTCGCCGGGAAGGGCCCCTTTGTACTTCAGCGGAACAGTGCCACCGGGACCGGGTCAGCCCTTGGTGGCGAGTCCGCGCAGGAAGAACGCCAGGTTCGCCGGGCGTTCCGCCAGCCTGCGCATGAAATAGCCGTACCATTCGTCGCCGTAGGGGACGTAGACGCGCATCGTCTTCCCGTCGCCCGCGATCCGGCGCTGCTCTTCGGGACGGATCCCGTACAGCATCTGGAATTCGTGGTCGTCCGCCTTGCGGCCCGCGTCCGCCGCGAGCTTCTCGGCGATCGCGATCATCCGCGGGTCGTGCGAGGCGACCATCGGATAACCCTTGCCCTGCATGAGGATCTTCAGGCAGCGCACGTAGGACCTGTCCACTTCGGACTTGTCCTGGAACGCGACCTCCTCGGGTTCGGCGTACGCGCCCTTGCACAGCCGGACGCGGGAACCCTCGGTCGCCAGGTCGCGGCAGTCCTGCTCGGTGCGCCGCAGGTAGGCCTGCAGCACCGCGCCCACCCACGGGTACTCGGTGCGCAGCTCGCGCAGGATGCCCAGCGTCGAGTCCGTGGTGGTGTGGTCCTCCATGTCGAGGGTCACCGTGGCACCGACCGCTTCGGCCGCCGCGCAGATCTTGCGGGCGTTCTCCAGCGCGACCTTCTCGCCGTCGGCGGGCAGGAACTGGCCGACCGCGGACAGCTTCACCGACACGTCCGCGCCGAACGCGAGGCCGTCGGCCGCCAGCGCGGTCAGCAGTTCCTCGTAGGCGCGGACGGTCGTCGCGGCCTGCTCGGCGTCGGTGGTGTCCTCGCCGAGGTGGTCGAGGGTGACGCGGAGGCCGTCGTCGGCCAGTTCGCGGACCACCCGGGCGGCGTCGGGCGTCTTCGCGCCGGCGACGAACCGGCCTACCACCGATCGGGTGGCGGGGACGACCTCGACCAGCTTGCGCATCCGCTGGGATCGAGCGGCGGCGAGCAACGGGGTACGCAACATCACGGACTCCTGGAGAACTCAGCCCTGGTGGGGGTAACGGACGCTGGTGGGCGGAACGAAGGTCTCCTTGACCGAGCGCGGGCTCGTCCAGCGGAGCAGGTTGAACACCGAACCGGCCTTGTCGTTGGTGCCGGACGCGCGGGCGCCGCCGAAGGGCTGCTGGCCGACGACCGCGCCGGTCGGCTTGTCGTTGACGTAGAAGTTGCCGGCGGCGAAGCGCAGCGCCTCGGACGCCTTCGCGACGGCCGTGCGGTCGTTCGCGATGACCGCGCCGGTGAGCGCGTAGTCGGCGGTCTCGTCGACCAGCTTCAGCACGTTGTCGAAGCCCTCTTCGGTGCTGTCGTCGTAGACGTGCAGCGCGAGGATCGGGCCGAAGTACTCGGTGCGGAAGATCTCGTGGTCCGGGTTGTCCGACACCAGGATCGTCGGGCGCACGAAGTAGCCGACGCTGTCATCGGCGGTACCACCGGCGATGACCTCGATCTCGGCGTCCTCGGCGGCGCTGGCCAGCACGGCCGCGTGCTTGTCGAAGGCACGGCGGTCGATCACGGCGCCACCGAAGTTGCTCAGGTCGTTGACGTCGCCGTAGGTGATGGCCTCGGTCTCGGAGACCAGCTCGTCCTTCAGGCTCGCCCAGAGCGAGCGCGGGACGTAGGCGCGGGACGCGGCCGAGCACTTCTGGCCCTGGTACTCGAAGGCGCCGCGGATCAGCGCGGTGCGGAGGATGTCGACGTCGGCTGAGGCGTGCGCGAGCACGAAGTCCTTGCCGCCGGTCTCGCCGACCAGGCGCGGGTACGTGCGGTAGCCGGAGATGTTGGCGCCGACGGTGGCCCACAGGTGCTGGAAGGTCGCGGTGGAACCGGTGAAGTGGATCCCGGCCAGGTCGCGGTGGGTCAGGGCGACCTCGGAGACGGCCTTGCCGTCGCCCGGCAGCAGGTTGATCACGCCCGGCGGCATACCGGCCTCTTCGAGCAGCCGCATCAGCATGTGCGCGGCGTAGCTCTGCGTCGGCGACGGCTTCCACAGCACGACGTTGCCCATCAGCGCGGGCGCGGTCGGCAGGTTGCCGGAGATCGCGGTGAAGTTGAACGGGGTGATGGCGTACACGAAGCCCTCGAGCGGGCGGTGCTCCATCCGGTTCCAGATACCGGGCGAGCTGATCGGCTGCTCGGCGAGGATCTGACGGCCGAAGGCGACGTTGAAGCGCCAGAAGTCGATCAGCTCGCAGGCGGAGTCGATCTCGGCCTGGAAGGCGGTCTTCGACTGGCCGAGCATGGTGGCGGCGTTCAGCTTGGCGCGCCACGGGCCGGCGAGCAGGTCGGCGGCGCGCAGGATGATCGCGGCGCGGTCGTCGAAGGACAGCGCGCGCCAGCCGGGAGCGGCGGCCTTGGCGGCGGCGATCGCGTCGTGGGTGTCCTGCGCGGTCGCGCTGTGGATGACGCCCAGCACCGCCTTGTGGTTGTGCGGCTGGACGACCTCGATCTTCTCGCCGCCGCCCTTGCGCTGCTCACCACCGATCGTCGCGGTGATGTCGATGGGGTCGGCGTTGCCCAGCGACTTGAGCGCGCCCTCGAGTTCAGCGCGCTCAGCGCTGCCCGGCGCGTAGTTCAGCACCGGCTCGTTCTTCGGGGCGGGGGTCTGGGTCACGGCGTCCACTGACTGCTCCTGACTTCACTTCGCCGGATAGAGGTCTCACCCCGAACGGTAGACCGGACGGCCTCGCCACGGCTTGTTCGACTGGCTAGAATCAGGGTGACCATCTTGTCCGATCGGCTTAATCCGGTGATGACCTGACCACGGATACCACCACAGGTGCCTCCCTCCGGCATGTCCTCGCCACGCTCGGGGAACCGCTGGTCAGGGTGCTCGCGGCCCCGGGCGGGCTGGGCGTCGGAGTGGAGGACGTCGTCATCCACGATCCGGAGGACCCGCCCGACGCCCATCCGGGTGACCTCGTTCTGGTGATCGGCGCACGCGGGCGGTCGGCCTCCGGCGCGATCCGGGCGGCAGGGCGGTCCGGAGCGGCCGCTGTCGCGGTCAAGAACGGCTCGGCCGTCGTGAACGTCGCGGCCGACGCGGGGATCGCGCTGATCGAGGTCGGCCACGAGGCGCGCTGGGAGCAGGTCGAAGCCCTGGCCAGGGGCGTGGTCGACGCGGCGCGCGCTGGTGGCGAGGCGGACAGCGGCGAGGTGCTGGGCGATCTGTTCTCGCTCGCGCAGACCATCGCGACGCTGACCGGCGGCCTGGTCAGCATCGAGGACACAGCGAGCCGGGTGCTGGCCTATTCGCGGGCGGGCGACGAGGTGGACGAGCTGCGCAGGCTCTCGATCCTCGGCCGCGAAGGCCCGGAACGGTATCTCGCGATGCTGCGCGAATGGGGCGTCTACCAGCGGCTTCGCGCCGGCGAAGGGATCGTCCGCATCGACGAGCGGCCCGATCTCGGCATCCGGCGGCGGATCGCGGCCGGGATCCACGCCGGATCGCAGCCGCTGGGCACGATCTGGGTCCAGGAGGGCGCGCATCCGCTCACCGAAAGCGCGGAGGTCGCCCTGCTCGGCGCGAGCCGGGCGCTAGCACCGCGGCTGATCCGCCATCGGACGCTGCCCAGCCCCGAACTCCGGCTGCGCGAGGATCTGCTGGCGGGCCTGCTCGACGGACGTGTCGACGCCGAGTCCGTCGCCGACGACATCGGCGCGGATCCCGGGAAACCCGCCATGGTGCTGGCGTTCTCGCTCCCCCGCGACCGGGCCGCGACCGACCGGCAGCTGCGGCGCGCGGAACTCGTGCACCTGATCACCGTGCACACCGCCGCGTACCGGCGGAGCGCGCTCGTGAGCGTGATCGGCGGCCGGGTCTACGCGCTCCTTCCCGACCTGCCCGAGCACGCCGAAGCGCGGATTTTGACGCTGGCCAAGGAAATCGTCGGCACCGCGCAACGGCATCTCGACGTCCGGGTGCGCGCGGCGCTGGGCGGCGTCGTGCCTCGCCTCTCGGACGCGGCGGCCTCGCGCGGCGACGCGGACCGCGTGCTGGCGACGATGGCGCGCGGGCATGAGACCGCGGACGTCGCCTCACTGGCCGACGTCCGCGCCGAGGTCCTGCTTTCGGAGGTGCTCGCGTTCCTCGGCGAGCAACCGAGGATCCGCGACCCACGCCTGACCGAACTGGTCGCGCACGACGCCGAGCACGGCGGCATCCTGGTGCCCGCCGTGCTCGCGTACCTCGACGCGTTCGGGGACGTCCGGCGCGCGGCGCGCGAGCTGAACATCCATCCGAACACGGTCCGCTACCGGGTGCGCCGCGCCGGCGAGGTGTCCGGGATCGACCTGGACGACCCCGCGCAGCGCATGCTCACCCAGCTTCTGTTGCGCCTCTAGCATTTCGTCCTCTGAATGCGGTCGTTGCGTGTGCAAGGACCGCATCCAGAGGACGAAACGCGCCGGGTCAGGCCAGGGTCAGGCTGAACCGCCGGTTCTGGACGTCCAGCTTGTCCAGCCGCACCGCGACGGCCGCCCCGGCGGCGAACGGGCCGGTTCCGCCGACGGTCGGCAACAGCCCCTCCATCCCGGGGGCCACTTCGACGAACGCGCCGAACGGCAGGACCCGCGTGACGACTCCGTCCAGAACGCCGCCATCGGCGTGCTCGGTCACGAACGCCCGCCAGTTTTCGTTGGGAGACATGCGATTCACCTCCTCTCCGCGCATGTCCACGAACAGGACACCTACGCGGAGGCGGGCTTCTGGCCCGCGCGGAGATCAAGCGGCGGCCGGGGAACCCGTCCGCTCACGGCACAAGGCCGACCCGGCAGTCATGACCGTGACCCTAGCAAGGATCACGACACGGCGGCGAGGCTCCGCGATCCGGCGACCTCGGCCAGCGCGCGATAGGACTCCAGCCGCTCCGCCTGGTCGAAAGTGCTGGTGGTCACCAAAATCTCGTCGGCGCCGGTTTTGGCGACGAGGTCGGCCAGCCGGTCGCCCACCTCGTCCGGGGTGCCGGCGAGCTGACCGTCGAGCGCCCGGTCCAGCCGCTCCCGATCGCGGTCCGACAGCGGCCCGGCGAGGATCTCCTCCACCGGGGACAGCGGCGGGAAGACGCCGTGCGTCCGCGAATAGACCGTCGACCACGCTTCGGGGATCAGCAACCGCCGGGCCCGTTCAGTCGTGTCGGCGACCGCGATGGCCGTGGACACCACGACATACGGCCGTGACGCCTGCGCGGAAGGCCGGAACCCGGCGCGGTAACCCTCGATGGCTTCGAGCAGCGGGCCCTCGCCGCGAACCGGCGCGATCACCAGCGGCAGTCCCAGTTCCGCGGCCAGCCGCGCCCCGGCACCGGTGGCCAGCAAGAAGGCGGGCACGCGCAGTCCTTCGGCGGGAATGGCGTGCACACCCGGATACGTCGCCTGATCGCCCGCGAGGAAGCCCAGCAGCTCGCGAACCTGCTCGCCGAAGCGATCGGCCTCGTCCTTCTCGTGCCCGAGCGCCTGCCGGACGCCGCCGGTGAACCCGACCGAACGCCCCAGCCCCATGTCGATCCGGCCCGGGAAGAGTGATTCGAGCACACCGAACTGTTCCGCGACCACGAGCGGCCGGTGGTTGGGCAGCATCACGCCGCCGGTGCCGACCCGGATCCGTTCGGTCGCCGAGGCGACCGCCGCCGCCAGCACGGTGGGCGCCGAACCGGCGACACCGGGCACGCTGTGGTGTTCGGAGACCCAGAACCGGTGATAGCCCAGCGCTTCGATGTCCCGCGCGAAGGCGACCGTGTCCCGCAGTGCGCGGGGCGCGTCGCCGCCGCGGCGGGTCGGGGACCGGTCCAGTACCGAAAGCGTGATCACCCTCGGGTCAACGCGTCCGGGCCCGGCGGGCATTCCCCGCTCAGGGGCGCCAGCGCTCGCTGTAGTCCGGGTGGTCGGCGTGCGGCAGGGCGAGCAGCCGCAGGGTCAGGCACCAGTTCGTGCCGGCCTCGTCGGCGGGCACATGGCACGTCTCGCACCAGTACTCGTTGCCGTACAAGGGGAATCCCGGGACCTTCTCCGAAACCGTGGTGCGATGCGCCTGCAAGAGCCGCCGGGTCGCCTCGATCTCGTTGATCATCTGATTGACCGCGTCGAGTTCGATGTCGTTGAGCGAGCGGATCTTCTTTTCGATGACGACCTTGGTCTCACCGCGATTGAGCGATTCGTTGATCTCGGTTTTCTTGACCGCCTGCATGATCAACGCCTGGCGTTGCCCCACACGCGCGGCGAGAAAGGCGATCAGGTCGTCCACGGGTACTCCTTCGTCTCCCCCAGCCTAGTGTTCGGAGGGAACTGTCGCTGGCAGGAAGCCCGGCGTTACGGCTGAGTCCCACGCGTCACACAGTCTTGTATCGGTTCCCGGCGGAGCGGTAACAGGTTTCTAGATCGACACGAAAGCGCAATCACTCCGCGAGCAAAACGAAGAAGAGACTGATGCCGGGCGCGAATTGGTCACCGATACCGCACAGCTCGTCACGAAATGCGTTCCCCGTCGTGGCCGGGCTCGCCGTCGCGCTCACTCTCGGCGCGGGCGCCGGTGTGGTCGCGGCCACCCGGCAGGGGGAACCTGTCGCGCCGCCCGCCGCCCCGGCGACGGTGACCGTCACCGCGGAGGCCGCGTCCGCGCCGACCGTGACCGTCCCGGCACCTCCGGTCACCTCGGGACGCGCCTCCGTCGCCGCGGCGGCGGAGCGCTTCGCCGACGGGACCTATCTGGTCGGCACCGAGATCCCGGCGGGCTCGTACCGCTCACCCGGACCGGCGCCGGGCGGCAACGGGCACTGCTACTGGGCGCGGCTCCGGCCCGAAGGCGCGTCGAAGATCGTGGCCGACCAGCTGACCACGGGCGCCGCGCGGTTCACCGCCCGCAAAGGCGAGTACGTGCAGGTCGCGGGGTGTGAGTTCACCCGGGTCTAGGCGCTGTCCCGCAGGTCTGTTCGATGGGCTTCGTGATCCAGGTGGTTCCTGAGGGTGCGGGCGGATCGGCCTCGTACCGGGTCGTACTCGGCCGCATCCGCCCGTGCCGTCAGGGAGCACCTGGGCGCGAAGACCGCGAACACGACCTGCAGGACAGCGCCTAGGTGTCGTCCCGCGCCTTGCTGGGCTGGACGCGCTTCGGCTCGCCGGGCATCTTCGGGTAATCCGGCGGATACGGCATCTCGCCGAGCCCGTGGTCGCGCTCGTCCCGCGCGTACCACTCCAGCAGCGTCTCGATGCCGAACGCCTGCTCGTCCATCGGCGCGTGGAGGTCGCCACGTTCGGCGTAGAAGGCGCCCGCGGTGAGGACGTCGAAATCGTCCGGGTCCACCTCGGTCAGCAGATCCCAGGTCAGCGGCGTCGACACCGTCGCCCGCGGGGTGCCCCGGACCGACCAGGACGACGCCACCGTGCGATCGCGCGCGGCCTGGTTGTAGTCGATGAAGACGCGGCCGCCGCGTTCTTCCTTCCACCACGCGATGGTCGCCTTGTCCGGGATCCGGCGTTCGACCTCGCGGCCCAGCGCGATCACCGCGTGCCGGACGTCGATGAAGTCCCATTCCGGCCGGATCCGCACCAGGACGTGCACGCCGCGGCCGCCCGAGGTCTTCGGGTAACCGACCAGCCCCGCCGAGTCGAGGACCTCGCGCACCACGCCCGCGACCTCGACCGCGTCGGAGAACCCGGCCTCGTCCGGCGGGTCCACGTCGATGCGGAGTTCGTCGGGATGGTCGACGTCGGGCCGCCGCACGGGCCACGGGTGGAAGTCGAAGGTGCCCAGATTCGCCGCCCAGGCGAACACGGCGGGCTCGGTCGGGCAGACCTCCTCGGCGGTCCGGCCCGACGGGAAGGTGATCTTCGCGGTTTCCACCCAATCCGGGGCGCCCTTCGGCACGCGCTTGGCGTAGAACCACTCGCCCTCGACGCCGTCGACGTAGCGCTTCAGCGTCGTCGGCCGCTCCCCGATCGCGCGCAGCAACGGCTCGCCGACCGCGACGTAGTGCTCCACGACCTGGCGCTTCGTGATCCCGCGGGCCGGGAAGTACACCTTGTCCGGGCTGGACACCCGGACCTTGCGCTCGCCTGCCTCGACCTCGATCGGCTCACCGTTCTTGGGCATGCGCCCACCGTATCGCCGATCAGGGCCGGGGATCGGTCTTCAGAACCGCCATCGTGACGACGTCATGCCATTCGCCGTCCCACCACAGCGCTTCCCGTTGAATTCCCTCACGGACGAACCCGGCCTTCTCGTAGACGCGCTGGGCCCGCGGGTTGTAGTCGAAGACCTCCAGCGAGACCCGGTGCAGGCCGACCACGTCGAACGCGTAATCCAGGAGCAGCTTGGTCGCCTCGGTGCCGTAGCCCTTGCCGAAGACTTCCGGGCCGGTCAGCGCGATCCGAAAGGCCCCGGAGCGGTTGTCTTCGTCGATCCCGGAGAGCACCACCTCGCCGACGTAGGCGCGGTCTTCCTTGCGGAGGATCGCGTAGTCCGCCCGGTCGTCGAGACCCGGCCTGGAGGCGAGCCACTTGCGGATCTGCTCCTCGGTGAACGTGGCGTGGGTGCCGGTCAGCCGGTTCGTCTCCGGCTCCCCCGATGCCTGCCACGCGGGTTCGAAGTAGGTCTCGTCGAGCTGCGTGAGCACGACGTTCTCGCCGTCGAGTTCGGGCTGCGTCCGCAGCGCCTCGGTTTCGATCACAGCGGACACGGTACGGTTGACGCGGTGTCCGGGCGTACCAAATTAATCCTCGCGCTCACCGTGCTCGCCCTGTTCGTGGCGGCGGCGGTGCTGCTGCCGATCCCGAGCCCGGCCGGGCTGCGGGCGTGGGCCGCCGAGACCGGCCCGGCCACTCCGCTGGTGTTCTTCCTGGTCTATTCGGTGCTGACGGTGGCGCCGATCCCGCGCACCGTGTTCAACCTGGCGGGCGGGCTGCTGCTCGGCGCCACGACGGGGATCGTCGTCGGCATCCTGGCGACCACGGTCGCCTCGGCGCTCTCGTTCGCCCTTTCGCGGGCACTGGGCCGCGATCTGGTCACCCGGCACCTGCACCGAGCGAAGGTCCGCGCGGTCAACGACCGGCTTTCGGACGGCGGCGTTCTCGCGATCACCTCCTTACGGCTGATCCCGATGGTGCCGTTCGCTCCGTTCAGTTACCTGTGCGGAGTGTCATCCGTCCGTTTCGCTCCGTATCTGCTCGGGACCGCGCTCGGCAGCCTGCCGGGTACGGTCGCGGTCGTCGTGCTCGGCGACGCGCTGACCGGGGAAACGCCTCCCGCCCTGCTGATCTGTTACGCCGTGTTCGCCGCCGCGGGGGCCATCGGGCTGGTGAAGGTGTTCCGGCGCAAGGCCCGCCCGGTACCCGAACCGAGCGGCGAGGAAGAATTGCCCGCCTCCGCACCGGCGAGCTGACGGGGAGCCGAAACCGCCGCCCGCTACACTCGATCGGGTGCGCGGGACCTGTCAGGTCGCGTAACGCCACCATCACCCGGGATGTGTTCGTCAAAGAATGTGTCAGGAGCAGTCGCCATCGACACCGGTCAGCTGATCGCTGGGCACTACCGCCTGGTCGAGCAAATTGGTAGCGGTGCCATGGGGGTGGTCTGGCGTGCCATCGATGTCCGCCTCGAGCGCTCGGTGGCGGTCAAGCAGATCCTCCCGCAGCCGGGTGTCTCCGAGGCCGAACGCGACAACATGCGCCAGCGCGCCATGCGCGAGGCGAAGAACGCGGCCCGCTTCCAGCACCCGAACGCGATCGTGGTGTTCGACATCGCCGAGCACGGCGGCGACCCCTGCCTGGTGATGGAGTACCTGAACGGCCCGAGCCTCTCGGCGATCATCTCCGATGAAGGCACGCTGCCGCTGGGGCGCGTCGCGAAGATCGGCGAGCAGGTCGCGTCGGCGCTGGTCGCCGCGCACCGCGCCGGGATCGTGCACCGCGACGTCAAGCCCGGGAACATCCTGATCGACGAGGCCGGCACCGCGAAGATCACCGACTTCGGCATCTCCCGCGCGGCCGGCGACATGACGCTCACCCAGACCGGCCTGATCGGCGGCACCCCGGCGTACCTCGCGCCCGAGCTGGCGCGCGGCTCGGACCCGGTGCCCAGCTCCGACGTCTTCGCGCTCGGCGCGACGCTCTACCAGGCGATCGAGGGCCAGACGCCGTACGGGAACAGCTCCAACCAGCTGGCCCTGCTGTACGCGGCCGCGAACGGGCAGATCAACCCGCCGCAGCAGGCGGGCCCCGCGACGGCGCTGCTGATGAGCCTCCTGCGCACCGAGCCGACCGAGCGCCCCACCATGGCCGAGGCCCGCGAGCGCCTCGCCGCGCTGGCGGCGAACGAATCCGGCGCGGGCACGGCCGCGTCGCCGCGGCTCTTCGGAGCGGGCGGCGGTAGACAGCCCGCCGTGCCCGACACGCCCGGACACGGCATCCCCGGCGGAGACCGCCCGCCATGGCAGCGGACCGACAAGCCGGTCGCCGCGGCCGCTCCCCCGCCTCCCGCCAAGACGCACACGCCGACGGCCGCGTTCATCCCGATGCGCTCGCCGTCCGCCCCGCCGAACACGCCGCCGCGCCCGGTCGCCGCGATGAGCCCGCCGCCGTCCGCGGCCGCTCCGATGCGGCCGTCGCAGGCCAAGCCCGCCGACGCCAAGCGCAAGGCCGTCCTGTTCGCGGGCGCCGGTGCCGCGGTCGTGGTGATCGCCGTGATCGTGTTCCTGGTCCTGAACTCGAGCAACGGGGGCAACACCCCGGGTGGCAACGCCGGGGCGAACCCGCAGACCTCTGCCCCGGCGACACCCTCAAAGAGCGGCTCCAAGAGCAGCGCGCCCTCGTCTTCCGCGTCGTCGAGCGGCGGCAAGATCGGGTACCAGCCCGCCGGGCAGCGGGTCGTGGACTTCTACAGCAGCGCCGGCTCGCCCGAAGGCTGGGCGATGCTGACTCCCGACGCCCAAGCGGTGTACGGCGACCAGGGGAAGTACCAGGAGTACTGGGCCACGAACCAGCTGAGCAGTTACAAGGGCGCCAGTGCCAACAAAGGCAACAACGCCGACGGCTCGGTCGACATCACCATCAACCTCACGTTCAAGTCCGGCGGCTCGGAGGCGAAGACCGTCCGCGTCATCGACGGCGGCGGTGGTCAGCTGCTGATCGCCGGAGACACCCGCAGCGCACAGGGCAACCAGTAGGCAATCGGTGCGTGGCGGTGGTGAGACCCGCCTCGCTGGTGGTAGGCCAACGGCCGATCGTGGCTTACTGTTGCCGGTATGGCCGATAGCGGACCTTTCGGACCTCGCCGGAATCCTCGCTTCGAGGAGGACCTGGTAGGTCTCGACCCGTACGACCCCGAAGCTCGTGCCTTCGCCGAGCATCTCGACCGCATCGAACGCTGCGGCCCGAACTTCACCGTGGAAGCCTGCCTCGACGGTGTCTCCGATTTCGCCGACTCCAGCAACCGTCTCGGCGGTCTGCGCTGGTGGATTTCGGCACTGGTCGTGGTCCTCATCGTGCTCGGCGTGATGGTCACCGCATGGGACATCATCGGCCGGGCCATCGCGTGGCTCGCGGGGTAACGTGGAACCGGTGAAAGGCATGAAACCCGTTGTCGGAGCCACGCCGCGCGTGGTCAAGTCCGAGCAGGAATGGCGGGAGCAGCTCAGCCCCGACGAGTACGCCGTCCTTCGCCAGGCGGGCACCGAGCGCCCCTTCACCGGTGAGTACACCGATGAGAAGACCACCGGTGTCTACCAGTGCCGAGCCTGTGGCGCCGAGCTGTTCCGCAGCGACACGAAATTCGAGAGCCACTGCGGCTGGCCGTCGTTCTACGACCCGGCCGACACCGATGCCGTCCTCCTCCGCGAGGACACCACCATGGGGATGCGCCGGATCGAGGTGCTGTGCAAGTCGTGCCACAGCCACCTCGGGCACGTCTTCGAAGGCGAGGGTTACGCCACGCCGACGGATCAGCGGTACTGCATCAACTCGATCTCGCTGAAGCTCGTTCCCGAGTCGTAACCGAACGAAGCCAACCACCGCCCTTCCCAGCGCGTTCCCGAGAAACAGGACACGTCGGGGAGGGCGGTGTTTCATGAACGAACCTTGGGGAATCCCCGGACCGGCTTTCGCCTGGCTCTACGGAGTCTGCGCCGTACTGCCGATCGCGCTCGCCGTGGCGAACGAGCTGTGGCTGCGCCGTGACACCGGCGCCAGGTCGGCGCCAGGTCGGTGCCGGGTCTCTACCACCTGGCCGCGCTGGCGGACGGCGCGGAGCGGGTCACCGACACCGCCGTCGCCGGCCTGCTCGAAAAGCACTCCCTGCGGCTGGACGGACGCGGCCTCCTGCACCCGATCAAACCGGCCCCGGCCGACCCCTTCGAGCGCGCGGTCGTCTCGCTCGTGCACGGCAACGGCATCGGCCTGCGCGAGCTGCGCTCGAAGATGGCACGGCACGAGGTAGTCCGTGAGCTGCGCGCTGACCTTGAAGAACGAAGCCTGTTGGTCGCCGAGAACCGCCGCCGGATGGGCTGGCAGTACGCGATCGCCTTGTCCGCGGCCGTCTTCGCGCTGGGGATCGCGCGGCTGGCGAACGCCGTCCCGCTGAACCGGCCGGCCGGCGCGCTCGTGATCCTCATCGTCGGGGTGGCAGGCGCGATCGGCTTGGCCGCGTGGCGGCAATGGCCGGACCGCTCGGGCCGGGCGACCACCGCGGGCACGCTGGCGTTCCGGTACGGCGACTGGGACCGCGGCCTGGCCCGCACCGCGGCCGGGCAGGTGGCCCTTCACGGGCTGCGGGCCTTCCCCGACCAGGTCGTCGCGGTCACGCTGATCAAGAACGGCGGCACGAAGGCCAGGCTGTTAGCCGGCACGGCGAGCACCTGCGGCGGAGGCGGGGCGTACTTCGCCGGTTCCTCGTGCGGGGGCGGAGGATCCTCCTGCGGCGGCGGTTCTTCCTGTGGCGGTGGAGGCGGCGGCGGTTGCGGCGGCTGACGGTTCAACTGCCGTCGCCGGAATCCCGCGTCGGATGCTCGAATCAGGGAACCACGACCGGACGGAACCGCGTCCGACTACGGTAAGTGCACCTGCTCGTGAAAGGCCCGTGCGATGGAAGACACCTGGGGCATCCCCGGACCCACGTTCCTGGCGATCTACGCCGTCCTGCTGGTGTTCCCGCTGGTCGCCGGTCTCGTGTGGACGTTCGTGGCCAAACTGGGCACCAGAGCACCGAGCGCCCAGATGAGCGGACCGCAGCCGACGGTGTACGAACTCGCGTACCTCGCCGGCGGCCCGGACCGGGTGGTCGACACGGCCATCGCGGCACTGGTCGACCGCGGGACCTTGCGGGTCAGCAGCTCGAAGCAGCTCCAGCTCACCGGCCCCGAGCCCGTCGACCCGATCGAGAAGGCCGTCGCCAAGGGCGCCAGGCCGGGCCACAACGCCACGACCCGCGGCATCCGCGACCGGTTGCGGATGTCGGGCCCGATGCAGGCGCTCGCCAAGGATCTGGAGGCGCGCGGACTGGTCGTCGCCGATCAGACGCCGCGGATCCGCCAGGTCGTGTTCTTCCTGTATGTCGCCGTGTTCGTCCTCGGTGTGGTGCGCCTGTTCGCCGGGATCTCCGGCGACCACCCGGTCGGTTTCCTGATCCCCCTGCTGTTCGCGGCCGGGTTCGCGACGCTGATCGCCAGGGCCGTCAAGAACAAGCGGATGGGCCCGCGCCCGACCACCGAGGGCGACCGGATCCTCCACAAGGCCAGGTCCGCCCACGGGCGGGAGCGCAAACGCGGCATCCCGAACGGACCGGGATACGTCGGCGGCGCGGTGCTGGGCGGCGCCGCGGCTGCGGTCGCGTTCGGCGGTCTCTCCTACTACCCCGACGAGGAACTGAGCGCGGCCCTGATCCCGCCTCCGGTCTCCAGCGGTTTCGGCGGCGGTTCGTCCGGCGGCGGCAGCACCTGCAGCTCCGGTTCCTCGTGCAGTAGCAGCAGCGGAAGCTCGTGCAGCAGCGGCGGGAGCTCCTGCGGAGGCGGTGGCTGTGGCGGCTGACGGGCCCGGCCGGCTCGGCATCGGCATCGGCTGGCGGCACGAACTCGACCTTTCGATCGCGCGGTTGCCGGGCGTCGACTGGGTCGAGGTCGTCGCCGAGAACCTGCACGCCGGGCATCTTCCGGAAACCCTGGTCGCCTTGCGCGACAAGGGAACGCCGGTCCTGCCGCACGCCGTCTCGCTGTCGCTGGGCGGGGCCGAACCGCTGGACACCGCCCGCGTCGAGCACCTCGCGGAGGTCACCCGCGAGCTCGGCGCGCCGCTGGCCAGCGACCACGTGTGCTTCGTGCGCGCGGGCGGCCTCGACTCGGGGCACCTGATGCCGCTCCCCCGTACCCGGGAAGCGCTCGACGTCCTGGTGGACAACGTCAAACTGACGCAGTCCATCGTGGAGGTCCCGTTCGCGCTGGAGAACATCGCGGCGGTGCTGGAGTGGCCGGACGCGGAGTTCACCGAGTCGGAGTTCCTGCGGGAGCTCACCGACCGGACCGGCTGCCTGCTGATCGTCGACGTGGCCAACCTGTACGCCAACGCCCGCAACCTCGGCACCGATCCCGAGCGGTTCCTCGACGAGATCCCGTGGGAGCGGCTGGCGTACACGCATATGGCGGGCGGTGTCGAACGCGACGGCGTCTACCACGACACGCACGCCCACCCGGTGGTGCCGGAGGTACTGGATCTGCTGCGCGAGCTGCGGCGGCGCACCGAACCGCCCGGCGTCCTCCTGGAACGCGACGACGACTACCCGTCCGACAGCGAATTGGCGGCCGAGCTGGCCGCGCTGCGGGAAGCGGTCTCGGCGTGACGTCACCTCGGGAGCGGCTCGCCGGGCAGCAGGCGGAGCTGCTCAAGGCGCTTCTCGCCGGAGGCGACGCTCCGGCGGGCTTCGACGCGAACAGGCTCCGCATCGAAGCGAACGTCTTGCGCAACAAGCAAAGCAGGCTGGTCGCCTATCTTCGCCCGGATCTCGCCGAGGCCCTCGGCGACCGGTTCGGCGCGCTCTTCCGCGAGTACGCGACGAGCCACCCGAAGACCGACGCGATCCGGGCGCGGGCCTACGCCGACGCTTTCGGCACGTGGCTCGTCGAGCGCGGCGAGGTCCCGAAGCCCCGGCGCCGGTTCACGACCTGGCTACGCCCTCGCCGCGTTTAGTCCTCTGAATGCGGTTTTCACCAGACCGGGCGATCGCTCCCCGGCGCGTGCGTCGCTTCCGTCCATTGTGGATTCGAGCCCGGCAGCGTACCGGCCATCTTCACGCGGGTGACCCGTCCGAGCTGGCCGTCGACGTCTTCGAGCCATTCGCCGCCGTCGAAGCCGGTGGGCCCGACTTCCTTGCGCCCCAAGGAGTTCAGCCACTCTCCGGTCCCGGCGAGCGAGGTGCGGACGTGTTGGCTACCGCCCTCGGTGGCCGCCCGGCGGAGGGCGGTCATGATCGCCGCCGCGGTGAGCCAGCCGGTCGCGTGGTCGAGTGCCTGCACCGGAAGCGGTCCCGGGCCGTCGAGCCCGGCCGTCTTGCCACCTTCGTCGGCGATCCCCGACGCCATCTGCACCAGGCTGTCGAACCCGCGCCTGCGTGCCCACGGCCCTTCCCAGCCATAGGCCGAGAGGTCCGCGACCACGATGCCCGGCCGCAGCTCGGCGATCGCTTCCGGCGAGAAACCCTTGGCGGTCAACGAACCCGGCCGGAAACCCTGCAACACGACGTCCGCGCGGGCGATCAGCTTGCGCAGCCGCGAACGCCCGGCTTCGGTCTCCAGGTCGACGTACGCCGAGAGTTTCCCCATCCCGGTGTCGACGGCCAACGGCGGCACGGTCGGCAGCTGGGCCGAACCGATGTGCATGACGGTGGCGCCGTGCGCGGCGAGCACACGGCCCGCGACCGGTCCGGCGATGACGTGGGTCAGGTCCAGGATCCGCACGCCGCCCAGCGGCCGGTCGGATTCGAACAGCCGCACGGGTTCCGACGTCCCGAGTGACCGGATCTCGGCGACAGGCAGCGCGGACGACGCCTGCCCTTGCTTGTGCGCCAGCCACTCTTCGCGAGAGCGCATCACGGCGGCGGCACCGCCGGCGCCGATGACGGCCGACTCGACCTCGTACTTCGACTTGGCCGCGACCACCTTCTCGAACGCCGCCCGGGTCGCGGGCACGCCGAGCCCCCAGCACACGGCGGAGACGTGGCGCGGGTAGTTGCAGTGCAGCCGGACCCAGCCGTCGTTCGCGCGGTAGTCGCCGGACAGCGGCGCGCTGAACGGGACCGGTTCCCCGTCGACGCGGACGTATTGCTCGCTGTGGAACGACGCCGCCGCGTGCCGGGTGTCGACCGAGACCTTGCCGGGCTCGATTCCCCGCAGCCGCAACAGTTCCCCCGCCGCGAGCGTCGCCGCGGCGATACTCGTCGTCGCCGCCTCCTCGACCCGGAAGGTCCCGGGCAGCACCGATTCGGGGCCGGTGATCTCGACGGCGTCTTCGGCGAGGGTGTCGCCGGTGAGCGTGGTCCAGACGCGAGTGTCCACGGAGGCCTTCACTAGGGCAGGAGC
Source organism: Amycolatopsis sp. NPDC102389 (assembly GCF_044765885.1). Taxonomy (NCBI): domain Bacteria; kingdom Bacillati; phylum Actinomycetota; class Actinomycetes; order Pseudonocardiales; family Pseudonocardiaceae; genus Amycolatopsis; species Amycolatopsis sp. NPDC102389. The sequence continues at coordinate 92,474 of NZ_JBIWKX010000009.1, read as the reverse complement.
GCGATCAGCTCGGCCGGTTCCACCTTGGTCCCGGTGTAGAACGGGATCTCCTCGCGCACGTGGAGGCGGGCCTCGGTGCCGCGCAGGTGACGCATCAGGTCGACGATGCGGTGCAGTTCGTCGGCCTCGAAGGCCAGGATCCACTCGTAGTCGCCCAGCGCGAACGACGCGACCGTGTTGGCGCGGACGTCCGGGTAGTCGCGGGCCTCCTTGCCGTGGTCGGCGAGCATCTTGCGGCGCTCGTCGTCGGGCAGCAGGTACCACTCGTAGGAGCGGACGAACGGGTAGACGCAGATGAACTTGCGGGCCTCTTCACCGGCGAGGAACGCCGGGATGTGGCTCTTGTTGAACTCCGCCGGGCGGTGCAGCGCGACCTGGCTCCACACCGGCGCCGACGCGCGGCCGAGCGGGGTGTGCCGGAAACCGCTGTACGCCGCCTGGACCTGCTCGATCTCCTCGGCGTGCCACCAGATCATGTAGTCGGCGTCGGCCCGCAGCCCCGAGAGGTCGTAGACACCGCGGACGACGACGCCCTTGGCCTCCAGCGCGTCGAGGTACTCGGTGGTCTCCGCGGTCGCCTTCGCGCGGTCTTCGCCGAGCTTGCCCTGTTCGGCCCGGAAGACCGACCAGGCGGTGTAGCGGATGGTGTCATTGAGCTCGTTGTAGTTCAGCCGCGCCATACCGCCATCTTGGCACTGCCCGCGCTCAGGAGCCCTCGTGGGTCGGTGTGATCCCGGCGATGCGGCGGGCGGCCGCGTCGGCGGTGGCGATGCAGGCCGGGATCCCCACGCCGTGCAGTGTCGCGCCCGCCACGGCAAGCCCGGGGACGCCGGCGACGGCGCGTTCGATCCGCTCGACGCGGACGAGGTGCCCGGTGCCGTACTGCGGGAGCCCGCCGCCCCAGCGGGTCACGAGGGTGTCGATCGGTTCGGCGGTGACCCCGGTCAGCCGCGCCAGATCGTCGCGGACCACGCGGACGAGTTCGTCGTCGTCGGCGTGCAGCGCGCCCGGTTCGCCGAAGCGGCCGACCGACCCGCGCACCAGCACCGGACCTTCGCCGTACTGCGCCCACTTGCGGGAGGAGAAGGTGAACGCCTTGGCGGCGAACGGCTTCCCGGCCGCGTCCCGTTCCCCCGCGCCGATCAGCACTCCGGACGACTCCGGCAACGCGGTCCCCGGCGGAAGCGCGAGTGCGATCACCGCCATCGACGCGAGTCCGACCTTCGCGAACACCGACGAGGCCACTCCTGCGACACCGTCGAGCAGCCGTCGTGCCGAAGGCGCCGGGACGGCGAGAAGGACCGCGTCGGCATCGAGATCGTCGACCTTCCAGCCGGCGGCGGTGCGTTCGAGCGTTGTCACCGTGGTCCCGGTCCGGATCTCGGCGCGGGACAGGTCCGCGAGCCGGACGATCAGTGTCCCGAGCCCGCCCAGCAGCGTGCCGAAGACCGGCGCCGTACTCGGGGAGGCGGGCATGAGCGAGGCGGCGCCTTCGGTGAGCGAGCGCGCGCCGCGATCGATCGCGGACGCGAGACCGGGCATGGTCGCGCGCAGGCCGAGGCCGTCCGCTCCCCCGGCGTAGACCCCGCCGAGCAGTGGATCGACGAGGCGGTCGACCAGTTCGTCGCCGAAGCGCTCGCGCAGCAGCGGGCCGAGCGGCACGTCACCGGCGGGCAGTTCCACCGGAGACAGTGAGGCCTCGGCCTCGACCAGTGCGCGGCCCTTCTCCGACAGCACCCCGGCGACCGCGTCGGCCGAGGCGGGAACGCCCATGACCGTGCCCGGCGGCAGGCCGAGCACGGAACCACCGGCGTGGATCTTGGCGCGGGCCTTGGTGGGGTGGACGAGGCTTTCGCCCAGCCCGATCTCACGCACCAGCGCGAGCGCTTCGGGACGGCGGGCGAGGAAAGCCTCCGCTCCGACGTCGTAGCGCTCACCGGCGAGTTCGACGGTGCGGAGCTTCCCGCCGAGCGACCCGGTCGCCTCGAAGACGACGATCCGGGCGTCCTCACCCAGCAGCGTCCGCAGCCGGTACGCCGCGGTCAGTCCCGAGATACCGCCACCGACGACGGCGATGGTCTTCACGGCTGGAGCTCGTGCACCAGCCCGACCACGCGCGTCAAGACGTCCGGGTCGACACCGGGCAGCACGCCGTGGCCGAGGTTGAAGATGTGGCCGTCGGCGGCGCGGCCCTCGGCGTGGATGCGCCGGACCTCCGCTTCGATCACCGGCCACGAGGCGTGCAGCAGCGCCGGGTCGAGGTTGCCCTGGACCACGCCGCCGCCGAGCCGCCGGACGGCTTCGTCGAGCGGGATGCGCCAGTCGACGCCGACCACGTCGGCGCCCGCATCGCGCATGGCCACCAGCAGTTCGCCGGTGCCGACGCCGAAGTGGATGCGGGGAACGCCGTAACCCGCGACCGCGGACAGCACCTTCGCCGAATGCGGCAGGACGAACTCGCGGTAGTCCCGCTCCGAGAGCGCGCCCGCCCACGAGTCGAACAGCTGGATCGCGTCGGCCCCGGCGTCGAGCTGCGCGGAGAGGAAGGTGATCGCCATGTCCGCCAGGCGCCCCGCCAGCTCGTGCCACAGCTGGGGCTCGGAGTGCATGAGCGCTTTGGTGTGCTCGTGGTTGCGGCTCGGCCCGCCCTCGATGAGGTACGAGGCCAGCGTGAACGGCGCGCCCGCGAACCCGATCAGCGGCGTCTCGCCCAGCGACCCGACCAGCAGCCGGACGCCCTCGGCGACCCGCTCCACCTGCTCCGGTTCCAGCACCGGCAGCGCGCGCACACCCGCGGCGTCGCGGATCGGCTCGGCGACGACCGGTCCGGTGCCCGCGACGATGTCGATGTCGAGGCCCGCCGCCTTGAGCGGGACGACGATGTCACTGAAGAGAATGGCCGCGTCGACGCCGTGACGGCGGATCGGCTGGAGCGTGATCTCGGCGAGCATCTCGGGGTCGAAGCACGCCTCGAACATCGAGGTGCCCTCGCGCAGCGCCCGGTACTCGGGCAGCGACCGGCCCGCCTGGCGCATGAACCAGATGGGGGTGTGAGCCGGGCGTTCGCCGCGCGCTGCGGCCAGGAACGGCGCACCGGACAGGGCGCGACGGGCCGCCGGGACGGTCTGCGCGGGAGAAGCAACTGAAGGAGACATCACGGTTCATGGTGCCATGGGCGCTCGGAGGCCTTACTCTCGGCGCGCCTGCGCCCCGAACCGGACGATCGCGTCTTACAGTCGGTTGGTGACCGCGATGACGTCAGTACCCGATCTCTTCCGTGAAGCCGTCGCGGCGTTGCAATCGGTCCGGCCCCGCCCTGAAGTCCAGCTGGAGACGATGCGCCCGCCGCAGCGCCTGGCGCCGTGGTCCTACGCGGTGAGCTGCGAGGTGGAAGGGCCGGCGGACGTGCTGGCGTCGGGGCGGCTGGTGCTGCTGCACGATCCGGAGGGGCAAGAGGGCTGGGACGGGGTCCTGCGGCTGGTCATGTACGTCCGCGCGGAACTCGACCGGGAACTGGCGACCGATCCCTTCCTGCCCGCCGTGGGCTGGTCATGGCTGACCGACGCGCTGGAGAGCTCCGGCGCGGAGTGGACGGCGCTGGGCGGCACGGTCACCGAGACGTCTTCGGCCCGCTTCGGCGACATCTCCGGGCCCGCGCGCACCGACGATCTGGAACTCCGGGCGTCCTGGACGCCGACCGACGCCGCGCTGCGGGCGCACGGTCAGGCCTTCTGCCAGGTGATGGCGAGCGTCGTGGGGCTGCCGCCGGTCGGCGTGACGCTGTTCGAGCAGCGCCAGTCCTCCTGAACCCAGCTTCAAGTCCGTGAAGGCCTCCTTGAGGGACTCTGGGTCCCTCAAGGAGGCCTTCACGGACTCTCCGCACCCGCCCGACACGCCGGGTTCCCATCAATCGAGACATGGCATTCGGGTTATATTGCGAACTTCGGCCATCTAGCGCCGCTAGGAAAGCTAGCGCGGTAGCAAAGGTCCCTTGCTCCCCGTCGCGGATCCGTGAAGGCCTCCTTCACTACCCTCAAGGTAGGCAAGGAGGCCTTCACGGACAGCTGCGATGCGCCGAGGCGGCCGAGGGCGCCTTCGCTTACGCCATCCGCGAGCTCCTCGGAGCGTCTGTACGCCGCCGAAAGTCGCTTCGCCGCCATCTGGACTAGACCAGCTCCTACCAGCGCAGAGCCGGTCGTTCAGAGGTCTGGACCACCCCGTTCGTGCTAACCCGACAGTCACCGTCCGCAACAAGATCAAAACCGGCCGAAGGCACCCCGAGACGCTTCCGGAGCGTGACCATCGCGGTCACCGAACGGAGCGATCATGACTCTCCGCGAAGTTGATCAAGCCCCATGCCGGGGACGTTTTCCGGGCCCCGGCACCCCGCCCACCGAGCGTCCCGGGCAGAGGCACCGGCAGGTGCACGGCTCATCTGCACAGTCGGTTGGGCCCCGGTATCCCCAGTGCATCGTGTTCGTTCGGCGATGCGTTAGCCACCGGCTGTGTACTAGCCCGATCGTGTTACTACGAACTCCCTGAGTGACCACTGGTTTGAGATAGATACCCATTCGATCCCCCCGTGAAGGCCTCAGGGCGGCTACAGTGCCATCGACGACACCACTTTCGGTCTAAAGCTGGCGCGGCTAAACGGCCGAAAGTCCCGGTGCCGGTCGGGGGGCACGACCGACTCCAGGGAGGTAGTGACGTGGCTACCGTCGGCATTTCTCAGGCCGTCCGATCCACGCCAGCCGGTTCATTGCCGGCGAGCATGGTTCCGCACCCGCGGGAAGAGCTTTTTTCCGTGTTGGTGGTCGATGACCACCCGCTGTTGAGGGAGGCAATCTCAGCAAGACTCGCACAGATGGGTGCGGGCACCGTCCACGAGGCCGCCACGGTGGCCGAGGCGAGGGCGCGAGCACAGGCCACTGGGCCTTGTGACCTGGCGATCCTCGATCTCGGACTGCCGGATGGCAGCGGCATCGAGCTGGTTACGGAACTCCGTAGCCACGGCTGGCCTCGAGTAGTGGTGCTCGCTTCATCAGACGACCCGTACGCGGTCAGGTCGGCGTTCCAGGCCGGCGCCCAGGCATACCTGCTCAAGTCGGCATCGCCGGTCGTAGTGACCGACGGCGTCCGCAGGGTGCTCGAGGGCGGCGTCTACGCGGACCCGAGCGTCGCACCGGTCTTGGCCACCGGCACCCGGGTCGCCGGCACCGACAACACCCCGCGCGAGCTTTCGGCGCGCGAGGTCGAGGTGCTGCAGCTCGTGGCCGACGGCCAGAGCAACAAGGAGATCGGTGAGGAACTCAGCCTCTCCGCTCTCACGGTGAAGTCTCACCTCTCCCGCATCGGGCGCAAGCTCGGCACGGGTGACCGGGCTCAGATGGTGGCGCTGGCCATGCGTGCCGGCGTGATCCGCTGACAAAGGCGAACAGCCCTGCGGGGCGGGCGGACCAGGCGCGGTCCGCTCGTCCCGTAGGGTCTTCACCTATGGAAGGCGACCGACCCGGAGAACCGCAGACGGACCCGAAGACCGGCACCGATGACACCGGTGGACCGGTCCTCCTGCGTGAGCCCGCCGAGGGCACTCCACCCGTGATCGCCGACGCGACAGCCCTCGCCGAAGCCTGCGCGAAGATCGCCGGCGGCAGCGGGGCCATCGCCGTGGACACCGAACGCGCGTCCGGCTACCGATACTGGCCGAAGGCCTATCTCGTGCAGCTGCGCCGCGAAGGTGCCGGCTCGTTCCTCATCGACCCCATTCCGCTCGAAGGGCAGCTCGAACCCCTCGCGGAAGTGCTCAACAACGCCGAATGGGTGTTGCACGCGGCCTCTCAGGACCTGCCGTGCCTCGCCGAACTCGACCTGCACCCGAAGAGCCTGTTCGACACCGAGCTCGCCGGACGGCTCGCCGGGTACGAACGGGTCGCCCTCGGCACCCTCGTCGAACTCCTCCTCGGCTACCAGCTGGAGAAGGGGCACAGCGCCGCCGACTGGTCGAAGCGCCCGCTTCCCGTCGACTGGCTGAACTACGCCGCCCTCGACGTCGAGCTGCTCATCGAACTACGAGAGAAGCTCGAAGCCGACTTGGCCGCCCAGGGCAAGCTCGAATGGGCCCAGCAGGAATTCGAGGCCGTCCGCACCGCGCCGCCGCCCGCCCCGCGGGCCGAGCCGTGGCGCCGGACGTCCGGCGTGCACAAGATCCGCAGCGCCCGCGGCCTCGCCGCCGTGCGCGAACTGTGGCAGGCGCGCGACGAACTCGCCCGCAAACGCGACCGCGCGCCGAGCCGGATCCTGCCCGACAGCGCGATCATCAACGCCGTCACCGCCGACCCGAAGACCGTCGAGCAGCTTCAGGCGCTGCCGGTGTTCAGCGGCCGGGTACAGCGCAAGTACACCGCGAGCTGGCTGCGGCATCTGCAGGCCGCCCGCGCGCTTCCCGCCGACGAACTGCCGACCCCCTCCCAGCAGACCGACGGACCGCCGCCGGTGAACCGGTGGTCCGACAAGGATCCCGACGCCGCCGCCCGGCTTTCCGCCGCCCGCGCGGCGCTGTCCGCCATCGCTGAGGACCGGCGGCTGCCGGTGGAGAACCTGCTGCTGCCGGAGCTGGTGCGCCGCACCTGCTGGCGTCCGCCCGCGGACCTGAGCGAGGATTCCGTCGCCCAGGTCCTGCGCGACGGCGGTGCCCGGCCGTGGCAGGTCGAGCTGACCGTGGCGGCGCTGAGCAAGGCGCTCCACTCCTCCGCCGCCGCCTGAACCGGCTTCAGCCCTCCAGTAGCGCCCGCGCGGCTCCGCGCAGCCCGGCGTCCGGTTCTCCGAGCCCGGCGAGCCTCAGCACGCCGTCGGCCCCTTCGACGGCGTGCGCCTCGACGTCCAGATCCGGCTGGTCACGCCGGACGATCGCGATGCTCTCGACGAGCCCGAACACGAGGTCGGTCCGGATCTCCTGGAGAGCGGCGGCGACGCCCGCCGCCGCGACGAGCGAGCCGTAGACGCGCTTGAGCTCCGCCCGTTCGGCCCGGAATCGCCCCAGCCGCGGCGACGAGATCTCCGGCAGCAGGTACAGGGCGCCGAGATTGTGCCGCGCGCTGCCGAGCAGATGGATGTCCGCGTAGGCCAGCGCCCACAGCCGTGTGCCGACCGGCGCGAGCTTGGCCGAAAGCCCGCCCGCGACGTCCAGCGACGGCCGGACGGTGTCCTCCAGCAGCGCCGCGAGAATGTCCTCTTTGGACGGAAAGTGGTAGTAGAGCGACGCCTGGCGCAGTCCGGCGCGTTCGGCGATGGCCCGTGTGGTCGTCGCCGCGTAGCCGGCGCCGGTGAACAGCTCCCCCGCCGCGTCCAAGACGGCGAGCCGCGCCTCCCGCTTGCTCGCCGCGGCACCGCTGGCTCTCGGTCTGCCCACCCCGGTCGTTTTCGTCATCTATCCGATCCTGCCATTTCTCCGCGAAGATCTTTGTTACGTCCGGTGGTCGGCCCAGGTTACCGAATCCGGTATCTGTTAACACCGCGCTTACCCGGCGGAGATCGGAAGGATCCCGCACGCGCTTAATTTCGGTCAGCCGATCGAAATCCGGCCCTTGAGACAGGAGCCTCCGCAAATGCCTTCCGAAGACCTTTCCGCCTTCGGGTACCGCCAGGAACTCCGCCGGACACTGGGCGGTTTCTCCGCCTTCGCCGCCGGTTTCTCCTTCGTTTCCATCCTTACGACGGTGTTCCAGCTGTTCGCCTTCGGCTATTCCTTCGGCGACACGCTCTTCTTCTGGACATGGCCGCTGGTGATCGCCGGACAATTGCTCGTCGCGCTCAACTTCGCCGAACTCGCCGCCCGATTCCCGCTGGCGGGATCGGTTTACCAGTGGGCGAAACACCTCTCCCCCGGATTCCCGGGGTGGCTCGCCGGCTGGATGATGCTGGTGGGGTGTGTCGTGGCGCTCGCCGGTGCCGCGATCGCGCTGCAGGTCGTCCTCCCGTCGGTCTGGAGCGGGTTCCAGCTCGCCGGCGGGGATCCGGCGATCACCTCCCCGACCGGTGCCAGCAACGCGGTCCTGCTCGGCACCCTGCTGATCGTCCTCACCACCGCGATCAACGCGGGCGGCGTACGGCTCATGGCGCGGATCAACGACATCGGCGTCGCGGCCGAACTCGTCGGCGTCCTGGTGCTGATCGCCGGTCTCGCGATGTTCGCCGTCCGCGGTCCGCAGGTCGTGCTCCAGCCCGCGGGCGGAAGCCCGGGAGCGGGCGGCGTCCTCGCTTCGGCGTTGATGGCCGCGTACGTGCTGTACGGCTTCGACACCGCAGCCTCGGTCGCCGAGGAGACCAAGGACGCGCGCCGCACCGCCCCGCGCGCGGTACTCCGGGCGCTGCTGATCTCCGGGATCGGCGGGCTGGCCGTCGTCCTCACCGCGCTGATGGCGGCACCGAGCCTGACCGACGGGCAGCTGGCCGGGAAAGGCCTGCCGTACGTGATCACGGCCGTCTTCGGTGACACCCTCGGCCGGGTCTTCCTCGCCGACGTCGCCATCGCGGTCGTCGTGTGCACGCTGACCATCCAGACCGGCACCGTCCGGCTGATCTACTCGATGGCCCGCGACGGCGCGCTCCCCGGCGCCAAACGCCTTTCCGCGGTGAACGCCCGCACCGGCACGCCGATCGCGCCCGCGGTGCTGTCCGGGGTGCTCGCCATCGGCCTGCTTCTGCTGAATCTGGGGAATCCGACGATCTTCAGCACGATCACCGGCACTTCGGTGGTCGTGGTCTACCTCGCCTATCTGCTGGTGACCGGACCGCTGCTGATCCGGCGCCGTCAAGGGCGTTTCACCGCCGAACCCGGCCATTTCTCCTTGGGGCGATGGGCTATTCCGGTCAACATCGCGGCAGTAGGGTACGGCGCGATGATGATCGTCAACATCGCCTGGCCACGAGCCGGGATCTACGACCTGGCGGGCACCGGTTCCGTCTGGGTCCTGTTGTTCCCGATCGAGTTCGTCGGCGCCGCGCTGCTCACCGGCTACCTCTGCTGGCGCCGCCGCTCCGCGCTCACCACGGTTCCCGTCCCCGCGACCTGAAGGAAGGTTCCATGAGCACGACATCGACCACGTACGGCGCTCGCGACCACGCCCGCGCCCAGGCGGGCACGGTGACCGAGGCGATGCCCGCCATCCCCGCGTCCACCTGGCCGGACCCGCCGCCCGGGATCGACCCGGCGAAGCTGGTCTGGGCTGAGACCGTCGCCGGCGGCGGCTACACCCACAAGGTCCTCGCCCGCGGCACCGAACTGCGGCTGACCGACGTCGAGGGCGACGCCTGCGCGCATGTGCTGCTGTTCAACGCCGACCAGCCCTGGGAGCGGCTGAACGTCGCGGACACGGTGAAGGTCCAGTGGAACGCCTATCTCGGCGAGTCGATCGCACTGCTTTCCGACCAGGCGCGGGTGCTGGCGACCGTCGTCACCGACGAGAGCGGCAAGCACGACGCCCTCTGCGGCACGTCCACTGTGGACGGATTGGCACTTTTCACCCTCGCCGCCGCCAAACACGGCCTCACGCCGCGCGATCTGCCGCCGAGCCTGTCCTTCTTCCAGGGCGTCCACGTGGAGACCGACGGCGGGCTGACCTTCACCGGTTCGGCCGGTCCAGGCAAGTCCGTGATCCTGCGCACGGAACTTCCGGTGGTCGTCCTCATCGCCAACGTCGCGCATCCGCTCGACCCGCGCCCCGACTCCCCGGTCACCCCGCTGCGCGTCTTCGCCCAGCGCTCCACACCGTCCACTCCGGACAGTTATGAATGGACCGCGTCACCCGAGGCACAGCGCGCCTTCGAGAACACCGCCGACTACCTCACCGCTAGGGGCCTGGCATGACGACGATCATCTCCGACACCGAGGTCGCCGCGCGGGCACCGTACTCCACCGTGCTCCGCGAGGGCGAAACGCTCGCGATCATCGATCTCGGCGGCAACCAGGCCGTCGACTTCCTCTGCTACGACGCCGCGGACACGGCGAAGCGATACAGCGCGGCCGCCACGATCTCCGCGCAGCGCAACATCTTCCTCACCACCGGCAGTGTGCTGCGCACCGGCGAGGGCGCGCCGCTGCTGACCGTGGTCGAGGACACCTGCGGACGGCACGACACGATCGGCGGCGCCTGCAGCAAGGAATCGAACAGCCTCCGCTACGGCCAGCACACGCGGTACCAGCACGCCTGCGTCGAGAACTTCCTGACCGAGGGCGCGAAATGGGGTCTCGGCAAACGGGATCTGGTCAGCAACGTCAACTGGTACATGAACGTGCCGGTGGAACAGGACGGCACGCTCGGCATCGTCGACGGCATCTCCGCGCCCGGTCTCGAAGTCAAGCTGCGCGCCGAGACCGACGTGCTCGTGCTGGTGTCGAACTGCCCGCAGATCAACAATCCGTGCAACGGCTTCGACCCGACGCCGGTCCGGATGATCGTCACCGGCGGTGGCGCGTGAAGCTGCTCGTCGCCAACCGGGGGGAAATCGCGGTCCGGATCATCCGGACGGCAAGGGAGATGGGCATTCCGACGGTCGCCGTCCATTCCGACGCCGACCGTACGGCCGCGCACGTCCGGCTTTCCGACGAAGCCGTCCGGCTCGGCCCGGCGCCGGCGAGGGAGAGTTATCTCCTCGGCGACGCCATCATCGAAGCCGCGCTGAAGACCGGCGCGGACACGATCCACCCCGGCTACGGCTTCCTGTCCGAGGACGCCGCTTTCGCCAGGGCGGTGGAGGCGGCCGGGATCCGGTTCGCCGGTCCCACCGCGGATCATCTCGAAGTCTTCGGCAGCAAGCACACCGCACGGGAGAAGGCCGTCGAAGCCGGCGTCCCGCTACTGCCGGGCACCGGGCTGCTGGCCACCCTGGCCGACGCCGAAGCGGCGGCCGTCGAGATCGGCTATCCCGTCATGCTCAAGGCCACCGGCGGTGGCGGCGGGATCGGCATGCGGGCCTGCGCGTCCGCCGAAGAACTCCGCGACGCCTGGGAGGCGGTGCAGAGCATCGCGGCCAAGAGCTTCTCGACCTCGGGCGTGTTCCTCGAGCGGCTCGTGACGCGCGCGCGGCACGTCGAGGTCCAGGTGTTCGGCGACGGTACGGGTGAGGTGCTGGCGCTGGGCACGCGGGACTGCACCCTGCAGCGACGCAATCAAAAGGTGCTCGAAGAGTGCCCCGCACCGGGGCTTTCCGAAGCGGTGCGGGAGAAACTGGTGTCGGCTGCCGTCGACCTCTGCGCTTCGGTGCGCTATCGGTCGGCCGGGACGGTCGAGTTCATCTACGACCCGGAGCGGGAAGAGGCCGCGTTCCTCGAAGTCAACACGAGGCTGCAGGTCGAACATCCGGTCACCGAGGCGGTCTACGGCATCGACCTGGTCTCGTGGATGCTCCGGCTCGCCGACGGTGACACCGGGATGTTCGCCGCCGCGCTTTCGCCTCGCGGGCACGCGATCGAGGCACGGGTCTACGCCGAGGATCCGGCCGCCGGGCACCGGCCCAGCGCGGGCCTGCTGACCCGCGCCGACTTCCCCGAAGGCGTCCGGGTCGACACCTGGGTCGAGGCCGGGGCGACCGTGACGACGCATTACGACCCGTTGCTCGCCAAGGTGATCACCATCGGCGCGGACCGGGCCGAGGCGCTGGCTGCCTTGGGCGAGGCGCTCGGCGAGAGCCGGGTGGACGGCGTCCGGACGAACCTCGGCCAGCTGCGCGCGGTCGCCGCCGACGAGCGGCTGCGCGAGGTCACGCACGACACCGCGACGCTCGACACGATCGTCGATCCCGAGCCGCGGATCGAAGTCCTGCGGGGCGGCACGATGACCACCGTCCAGGATTGGCCGGGGCGGCTGGGGTTCTGGCACGTGGGTGTCCCGCCGAACGGGCCGATGGACGATCTGTCGCTGCGCCTGGGCAACCGCGCGCTGGGCAATCCCGAAGGCGCAGCCGGCCTGGAGTGCACCGTGGACGGTGTATCGCTGCGGTTCACCGAAGACGCAATCGTTTGCGTCACGGGATCGCCGTCGCCGGTGACCGTCGACGGTACCTCTGTTCCACAGTGGACACCGGTCGAGATCCCCGCGGGCGGCGTGCTCGACGTCGGCACCGGGACCGCCGGGCTCCGCGCGTACGTCCTCGTCCGCGGTGGGATCGACGTGCCGGACTTCCTCGGCAGCGCGGCGACGTTCACGCTCGGCGGTTTCGGCGGGCATGGCGGGCGCGCGCTGGCGACCGGCGACGTCCTCTCTCCCGGGCCGCTTCCGGAGAACGCCGTCACCGGACCGGTTCCCGAGGCCGAACGTCCGGTCTTCGCCACACACTGGGAGATCGGCGCGGCCGAGGGGCCGCACGCGGCGCCGGAGTTCTTCACTCCGGACGACGTCGAGACGTTCTACGCCACCGATTGGGAGGTGCACTTCAACTCCGCGCGGACCGGCGTCCGGCTCGTCGGGCCACGGCCGCGCTGGGCGCGGGAGGACGGCGGCGAGGCGGGCCTGCACCCGTCGAACATCCACGACACGCCGTACGCGATCGGCGCCGTCGACTACACCGGCGATCTGCCGATCCTGCTGGGCCCGGACGGGCCGAGCCTCGGCGGGTTCGTCTGCCCGGCGACCGTGGTGACCGGGCAGCGGTGGAAACTCGGCCAGCTGCGGCCGGGCGACACCGTGCGGTTCGTGCCGATCACCACCGAGCACGCGGGCGCGCTGCGGGACGAGCCGTCGACGGCGGTCAAGGCGAGCCGGAAGCCGATCGACGACGGCGGCATCCTCGGCCGTCTGTCCACATCGGACGAGAATCCCGAGGTCACCTACCGGCGCAGCGGCGACGACAACCTGCTGATCGAGTACGGGCCGATGAAACTCGACCTGGCCCTGCGGATGCGGGTCCACGCCCTGGCCGACAGGCTGGCCACGGAGGGCCTCGACGGTGTCGTCGACCTGACCCCGGGCATCCGCTCGTTGCAGGTGCACGTCGATCCGGATGTGCTGCCGGTGCCGAAACTGCTCGGTCTCGTGCAGGAGGTGGAGCACGATCTGCCGCGCACCGCCGATCTCGTGGTGCCGAGCCGGACCGTGCGGCTGCCGTTGTCCTGGGACGATCCGGCGACACGCGAGGCGACCGAGCGGTACATGGCGGGCGTGCGCGACGACGCGCCGTGGTGCCCGTGGAACATCGAGTTCATCCGGCGGGTCAACGGTCTGTCCAGTGTGGACGATGTCTACCGCACGGTGTTCGACGCGGAGTACCTGGTGCTCGGCCTCGGCGACGTCTATCTCGGCGCGCCGGTGGCCACTCCCCTGGACCCGCGGCACCGGCTGGTGACCACGAAGTACAACCCGGCCCGCACCTGGACCGCGGAGAACTCCGTCGGCATCGGCGGCTCGTACCTGTGCATCTACGGGATGGAAGGCCCCGGCGGCTACCAATTCGTCGGGCGGACCGTGCAGGTGTGGAGCGGCTGGCGGCAACGCGGGTCGTTCGAACCGGGTTCGCCGTGGCTGCTGCGGTTCTTCGACCGGATCTCGTGGTACCCGGTGAGCGCGGAGGAACTGCTGGATCTGAGGGCACGGAGCTCGGCGGGGGAACTGGAACTCGACATCACCGACGGCGAGTTCGCGCTCGCCGATCACGAGCGGTTCCTGGCCGACAACGCGGCCGACATCGCCTCCTTCCGGGCGAAACAGAGCGCGGCGTTCGAGGCGGAACGGCAGGCTTGGGCGGCGGCGGGTGAGTTCGATCCGCGCCCGGAACCCGTCGGCGCGAAGGTCCCGACCACGAAGGTCGAGGCCCCACCCGGTGGGCACGTCGTCGAGGCACCGTTCGCGGCGACCGTGTGGCGAGTGGACGTCGAACCCGGCGGGAAGGTCGGCTCGGCCGAGACACTGGTGATCCTCGAAGCGATGAAGACCGAGGCGCGGATCCCCGCGCCCGCCGACGGCGAGGTCCTCGAGGTCCTCGTCTCGCCCGGTGATCAGGTCGCCCCCGGCACGCCGCTGGTGGTACTGGGAAGGAGCGCGGGATGAGCGTGCTGGAGCGGGTGCGCGCCGCGTACCACCGGATCGCGCGGGTCGACCGGCCCGAGATCTGGATCGACCTGCGTCCCGAGGCGGACGTGTTCGCCGACGCGGAGAAGCTGGAAGCCCGTCGTGCGGCGGGGGAATCCTTGCCGCTGTATGGAAAACTCGCCGCGGTCAAAGGCAACATCGACGTCGCCGGGCTGCCGACGACGGCGGCGTGCCCCGAGTACGCCTACCTGCCGGACGAGGACGCGCCGGTGGTGGCGCGGCTGCGCGCGGCCGGGGCGCTGATCCTGGGCACGACCAATCTGGACCAGTTCGCGACCGGGCTGGTCGGCACGCGCAGCCCGCACGGCGCGGTCCGGAACGCGGTCGATCCGGCGTACGTTTCGGGCGGTTCGAGTTCGGGCTCGGCGGTCGCGGTGGCGCTCGGGATCGCGGATCTCGCGCTGGGCACGGATACCGCCGGATCGGGCCGGGTCCCGGCGGCGTTCAACGGGATCGTCGGGCTGAAGCCGACGCGCGGGCTGCTGCCGACGACCGGTGTCGTGCCCGCGTGCGCGAGCATCGACTGCGTCACGGTGTTCGCGCGGACGGTCGACGAGGCGACGGCCGCGCTCGCCTGTCTCAGTGAACCTCGGGACCTTCCGGTGCTGAACCGACCTTTCCGGATCGGTGTTCCTCGGGAGCTGGGCCTCTTGCAGGACGGGTGGGCGGAAGCGTTCTCCGCGGCGGCTCACGAGTTCCGAGACGCGGGAGCCGAGCTGGTCACTGTCGACATATCGGCGTTCCTGGACGCGGCGCGCCTGCTGTACGAAGGCGCCTTCGTGGCCGAGCGGTACTCGGCGGTCGGTGAGTTCATCGACGCGCGTCCGGACGCCGTCGATCCGGCCGTGCGGCGGATCATCGGCGCGGCGAAGGACATCCCGGCGCATCGGTTGTTCACCGACCTCGCGAGGCTCGGTGAACTGGAGCGGGAAGCGGCGTCGGTGTTGTCCACTGTGGACTGCCTCCTGCTGCCCACGACGACGGAACACCCGACGATCGCCGAAGTCGAGGCCGACCCGCTGGGCGTGAACGCCCGGCTGGGCCGGTTCACGAACTCGACGAACCTGCTGGGCCTGTCGTCGCTCGCCGTGCCCGCCGGAACCGTCGCCGGGCTGCCGTTCGGGGTGATGCTGGTCGGCCCCGCGTACGCCGATCGGATCCTCGCCGACGTCGCGCGCTCGGTGCCGCGACGGACGCGGATCGCCGTCGTCGGCGCCCATCTGCGCGGACAGCCGCTGAACCACGAGCTGACGTCGCGTGGCGGGCGGTTCGCTTTCGCCGGATCGACGGCGGCCGAATACCGGCTGTACGCACTGGACACCGTGCCGCCCAAACCCGGTCTCGTCCGGGTCGTCTCGGGCGGCGAGCCGATCGAGGCCGAGGTGTGGGACCTGCCTTTGAGCGGCTTCGGCGAGTTCGTGGCGGGCGTTCCCGCCCCACTGGCCATCGGAAAGGTGCGGCTGGCCGACGGGAGCGAGGTGTCCGGCTTCGTCTGCGAACCCGGCGCCGTGGAAGGTGCCGAGGACATCACGAAGTACGGCGGGTGGCTCGGGTACTTGAGCCGCTGAGTCACGTCGTGGGTGGGGGGGGGGGGGGGGGGGGGGGGGGCCCCCCCACCAGCCCGCCCCCCCCCCCCGGGGTGGGGTTTTGTGTGGGGGGGGGGGGGGGGGGGGGGAGGTGGGAACACCCGTCCCTGGTGGGGGGGTTCTTGGATTTGTCCCCTGCGGTACCGGGGTTGGTGGGGTGTTGGCTTCCCCCCCCCCCCCCCCCCACCCACGACCATCCACCAGGCGTTTTCCGATTCGGTTGGCCTAGCCGGGCGATCTGGGAAGAAGGTCACAAACCCTGGCGGCCCGCCGGACGCTGGGTAGCTTCGGAGTGGTGCCCACCACATCCGCCTCCAGCCGCCGGACCGCGATCAGCGTGCTCACGGCGCTGGGACTCGTCGTGGCCGCGATGGTGTCGCTGGGCGCCACCGGCGTGGCCGTCAAGTCCGTGAACGGGCAGGCGCTCGCGGTCCTCGAAGAGGTTCCCGGACCGGATACCGGCCCGACCTGCGCCGTCGACAAGCGCTATGTCGACGAAGAGACCTTCGGCATGCGCCCGGACGTGATCGACGCGTGGAACGCCCTGCGCGCCAAGGCCGAAGCACAGAACATCGAGCTGTGCGTCAACGACGGCAAGCGCAGCCGGAGCCAGCAGCAGCGGGAATTCGACAAGGCCGTCGAGCGGTTCGGCTCCGTGGAGCAGGCCAAGAAGTGGGCGCTGCAACCGGAGACGTCCATGCACGTCAAGGGAATCGCCGTCGATATCCAGCCGCTGAATTCGGCGGCCTGGGCGGACAAGCACGGTGGCGCGCTCGGCTGGTGCCGCCGCTACGACAACGAGAAGTGGCACTTCGAGTACGACCCGGCCTACAAGACCACCGGCTGCCCCGCCCTGCTCCCCAGCGCCACCGGCAACTAACGCGGAACTCGCGTGATTGGACACGGAACTCGCGTGATTGAAGGCGGAACTCCTCCAATCACGCGAGTTACGCCTTCAATCACGCGAGTTACGCGTCCAATCACGTGAGGGTTTCGGTCACGTACTTCGCGGCCTCGGCACCGCACTTCTTTTCCAGCTCCATCAACCGGTCGTGGTACTGGCGCGAGGGTGAAGGCGGCGGAGGGGACGAAGGAGGCGGAGGCGGAGTCCCGCGAGTGCAGGCGGTCAGCGGCGCGAGGACCGCCATCCCCAGCAGCGCACGACGGGTGACGGCCGGCCCCGGCGAGTTCATCGTGATCCCTCCCCCTGATCACTTCGAACATAGCAATTTCCCCACCGCTCCCGGATCGGCCAAGCGGCCAAGGCTCGCGCCCCTGCCGGACACGGGAGTGTGCCTTCCCCCACTCGACCGGGCCACCAACCTGGTTACCGACGGGTAACCGGGGCTAGGGTGCGGTCAGGACAACCTCTACTTCAGGAGCATTCGTGGCCGCAGGAGCAACACCGCTCGCGCCGAACGCGCGGTCGGTACGCAATGTCGCCTTCGTCGAAGGGGTGCGGACGCCCTTCGGCAAGGCAGGCGAAAAGGGCATGTACGCCGGCACCCGCGCCGACGATCTCGTGGTCAACGCCATCCGTGAACTGCTGCGGCGGCATCCCGAGCTGCCGCCCGAGCGCGTCGACGAGGTGGCGATCGCCGCCACCACCCAGATCGGTGACCAGGGCCTGACCATCGGCCGCACCGCCGCGCTGCTGGCGGGCCTGCCCAAGTCCGTGCCCGGGTTCGCGCTGGACCGCATGTGCGCGGGCGCGATGACCGCGGTCACCACGACCGCGAGCGGGATCGGCTTCGGCGCCTACGACATCGCCATCGCCGGCGGCGTCGAGCACATGGGCCGCCACCCGATGGGCGAGGGCGTCGACCCGAACCCGCGCATCATCGCCGACAAGCTCGTCGACCCGACGGCGCTCGTGATGGGCCAGACCGCGGAGAACCTGCACGACCGGTTCCCCGAGATCACCAAGCAGCGCACCGACGCCTTCGCCGCGCGCAGCCAGGAGAAGTACGCCGAAGCCGTGAAGACCGGCAAGATCGGACCCGAGCTGGTCCCGGTCGCCACGCGTTCGAAGGAACTCGGCTGGGGCCTCGCGACCGAGGACGAGCCGCCGCGTCCGGGCACCACCGTCGAGCAGCTCGCCGGGCTGAAGACGCCGTTCCGCCCGCACGGCCGGATCACCGCGGGCAACGCGGCCGGTCTCAACGACGGCGCCACCGCTGCGCTGCTCGCCGACGAGGACACCGCCCGCGAACTCGGCCTGCCGATCGGCATGCGCCTGGTGGGCTACTCCTTCGCCGGTGTCGAGCCGGAGGTCATGGGCATCGGCCCGGTTCCCGCCACCGAGAAGCTGTTCAAGCGCACCGGCCTGTCGATCGACGACATCGGCCTGTTCGAGATCAACGAGGCGTTCGCGGTCCAGGTGCTCGCGTTCCTCGACCACTTCGGGATCGCCGACGACGACCCCCGCGTCAACCAGTGGGGCGGCGCGATCGCCTGCGGTCACCCGCTCGCGTCCTCCGGCGTCCGGCTGATGACGCAGCTTTCGCGTCAGTTCGCCGAGCGCCCCGACGTGCGCTACGGCCTGACCACCATGTGCATCGGTATCGGCATGGGCGGCACCGTTATCTGGGAGAACCCGGCCTTTGAGGGGGCCAAGTAACATGACTTTCACCGCTGAGCAGGCGAAAGCCGCCTTCCCCGACGAGGTCGTCACGAACGCGGTCACGCGGCTGGTGAAGGTGCCCGGCCTCGGCAAGCCGGTCGCGCTGATCACCCTCGACAACGGCCACGACCACACCCGGCCGAACACCTTCGGCCCGCAGGGTCTGGTGAGCCTCAACGCCGCGATCGACGCCGCCTTCGCCGCGGAACCCGCCGCGATCGCGGTCACCGGCAAACCGTTCATCTTCGCCGTCGGCGCCGACCTTTCCGGTGTCGAAGCGGTCGCGGATCCGGCGCTGGCGCGGGAGATCGCGCAGACCGGGCACGACGTGTTCCGCCGTCTCACCGAGAGCGAGATCCCGACCTTCGGGTTCATCAACGGCGCGGTGATGGGCGGCGGGCTCGAACTCGCGCTCTCCTGCCACTACCGCACGCTTTCGGAGAACACCGCCGCGATCGCGTTCCCCGAGGTCTTCCTCGGCCTGTTCCCGGGCTGGGGCGGCACCCAGCTGCTGCCGAACCTCATCGGGCCGGACGCCGCGGTCACCGTGATCATCGAGAACGCGCTGGCGCAGAACAAGATGCTCAAGGTCGCGCAGGCGGCGGAGCTCGGCATCGTCGACGAGGTCTTCGGCTCGGCCGACTACCTGGAGCAGTCCTTGCTGTGGCTGGCGAAGGTCGTCAACGGCGAGATCACCCCCGCCCGCCGCGAGATCGACCGCGGCGCGGGCTGGGACGCCGCGATCGCCCGTGCCAAGGCCATTGTGGACGGACGCACGAAGGGCGCGTCCCCCGGTGCGACCAAGGCCGTCGAGCTGCTGGAGCTGGCCCGCGAGAACGATCTCGACCGCGGCTACGCGGCCGAGACCGACGGGCTCGCCGAACTGCTCATGGACGACACCCTGCGCGCGGGGCTGTACTCGTTCAACCTGGTCAACAAGCGGGCCAAGCGGCCGGCGGGCGCGCCGGACAAGTCGCTGGCGCGCAAGGTGAACAAGGTCGGCATCGTCGGCGCGGGCCTGATGGCCAGCCAGATGGCGCTGCTGTTCGTCCGCCGTCTCAAGGTGCCCGTGGTGCTCACCGACGTCGACCAGGAACGCGTCGACAAGGGTGTGTCCTATGTGCACGGTGAGATCGACAAGCTGCTGGCCAAGAAGCGGGTTTCGCCGGACGGCGCGAACCGGCTGAAGGCGCTCGTCACCGGCTCGCTCGACAAGGCCGCGTTCGCCGACGCCGACTTCGTGATCGAGGCGGTGTTCGAGGAGCTGGGCGTCAAGCAGAAGGTCTTCGCCGACCTGGAGCAGTACGTCTCGCCCGAGGCGATCCTGGCGACGAACACCTCGTCGCTGTCGATCACCGCCATGGCTTCGCAGCTCAAGCACCCGGAGCGCGTGGTCGGGTTCCACTTCTTCAACCCGGTCGCGGTGATGCCGCTGCTGGAGATCGTCCGCGCCGAGAAGACCGACGACGCCGCGCTGGCGACGGCGTTCGCGCTCGGCAAGCAGCTCAAGAAGTCGAGCGTGCTGGTCAAGGACGCCTCCGCGTTCGTGGTCAACCGGCTGCTGCTGCGGTTCCTCGGCGAGGTGCTGGTGACCGTCGACGAGGGCACGCCGTTCGAGGTCGCGGACAAGGCGCTCGAGCCGCTGGGCCTGCCGATGACGCCGCTGACGCTGATGCAGCTGGTCGGCCCGGCGATCGCCCTGCACGTCGGGGAGACCCTGCACGGGGCGTTCCCGGACCGGTTCACCGTCAGCGAGAACCTCGACCGCTTCGTCAAGGCGGGCAAGAAGGGCGTCTGGCAGTGGGACGACAAGGGCAACGCCACCGTCGACCCCCAGGTGGCCGAGCTCTGGCAGCAGGGCGACGCGCCGTCGACGTCCGAGCAGGTGCGTGACCGCGCGCTGGCGGCGATCGCGGAGGAGATCCGGATCATGCTCGACGAGGGCGTGGTCGCGGAGGCGCAGGACATCGACCTGTGCCTGATCCTCGGCGCGGGCTGGCCGTTCTGGCTGGGCGGCATCACGCCGTACCTCGACCGGGCGGGCGTGTCCGAGAAGGTCAACGGCAAGCCGTTCCTGGCCCCTGGTGTGGCGAGCGTGCCGCTCTCCTGAGCGTGAGCGAAAGGCCACCGTCGGCGATCCTTTGATCGCAGGCGGTGGCCTTTTGCGTTTTTCGTGGATTTCGTGGCGAACAACTGCGTTTTCATGAACACTCGGTGTCTGTTCGAAAGCCCGTCTCCCCGGCCATCCCCCGGGGAGACGGGCTGTGTACGACGATCGTCACACGGCGCCGTTCCTTCGCCGTCCGGACATCATCCGTTCAGCGAAGCTCTTTAGCGTCCCGCCGGTGAACAGCGAAAAACCCGGCGTCGACCGCCGCGGATTCCTCAAGCGCGCGGGCCTCGTGTCGGCGGCGGCCGCCGGCGCCCCGCTCGCCGGTGCCGTCCCGGCGGAAGCCCTGAATCTCGATCTCGATCTCGGCCTTCTCTTCGGCCGGGACCGCTACCGATGGCTGGCGGGCGATCACCACATCCACACACAGTATTCCTACGACGCGATGTACACAGTGGACGGAATCGCCGCCGACGCCCGCCGTCACGGGGCGGATTGGGCGGTGATCACCGACCACGGCCACGCCGCGCATGAGAAGTCGTCGGTGGAACGCACGAACGCCGCGATCAGGGCGGCGCAGCGCGCGCATCCCGATCTCCTGCTGTGGCAGGGCATGGAATGGAACGTGCCGGGTGCCGAGCACGCGACGCTGTTCTTCCAGGCGGGCGCGGACCAGGCCGCGAAACTGCGCGAGTTCGAGCGGACCTTCGACTGGCGGCTGACCGGGACGGAAACGGGCACGCCGGACAACGAGGCGCTGGCGGTCGAGGCGATCCGCTGGCTCGCGGCCGAGGAGCGGGCACGCCGGATCCACGCGCCGGTCGTGGTGATCAACCATCCGCTGCGCAACGGCCGGATCGCCCCGCACGAGATCCGCGCGTTGCGCGATGCCGCGCCCGGCATCGTCATCGGAATGGAAGGCGCGCCGGGAGCGCAGGCCGACGGCTTCCCGAAGCCGCTCGGAAGCGGCGGTGGCGCGCGCGGCGGGTACGGCAACTCCCCCGGCTCGAACTCGTGGCCGGGTTTCCCCGAGTCCGCCTACCGGACCTACGGCGGCTTCGACTGGAGCACCGCGACCGTCGGCGGGCTCTGGGATTCGCTGCTGGCCGAAGGAAAGCCGTGGTTCATCACCAGCAACTCCGACTCGCACTACAACCGCGGCGACACCCACGTCCGGCCCGGCGTCCCCGACGGGTACTACGACGAGCACGGCGCTTACCCGGACCCGATCGACACCGGCGTCCCGCAGACCCTGCCCCCGTACGCGGACTTCGCCCCCGCCGAGTTCAGCCGGACGATGGTCGGTGTGACGCGCCGAAGCCACGAAGGTGTGTTGGAAGGCCTGCGTGCGGGACGCGTCTGGGTGGTGCACGGCGGGCTCGCGCAGGAACTCGAGTTCGGCGCGTACAGCGGCTGGAGCTCGGCGACGATGGGCGGCAGGCTGCGGGTCCGGCGCGGATCCGACGTCACGGTCGTCGTCTCGGCGAAACTGGCGGCCCGGCCGAACGGCGGCGGCGCGATCCCCCGGCTCGCGCGGCTCGACCTCGTTTCGGGACCGGTGACCGGCCCGGCCGCCGACCGTGACACGCAGACCGCCCCGGGTACGCGGGTGGTGCGGTCCTTCGAGCCGCGGTGGGCGCCCGGGCGGCGGGTCGTCTTCCGGTACACGTTCCGCGACGTGCGCGAATCGTTCTTCGTGCGCACGCGCGGCACGGACGGCAAGAAGCACGTGCCCGGCGGGATCGAACCGAGCGCCGACGTGATCGGGCAGTCGAACCCGTTCGAAGACCTGTGGCTGTACGGGAACCCGATCTTCGTGGACGTGCGGTAGGGGGCCGGGGCCCAGACACGAGGGTGAAGGGGACTTTCCCCTCATCGCATGCCGGGAAAGGCCCCTTCACTCCTCGTTCGACACCGACTTGAGTGTCCACAAGGGACACTTCCCGGCGACCAGGTGTCCGATTGGCGTCCCTATGCACGGTTCCGCCTGGGGTCGTGAGTGGCAAGTGTCGTCATTTTTTGAGCCGAAGGTCAAACGTGGCGTGTTCTCGGGCGGGCCGATGGTGGGCTGAAGGCTCCCTTCGCCGCGTCTAATGCGGTGAAAGGAGCCTTCGGCCCTGGTCAAGCGCGGGTCGTGAGTGGCGTTTCGGGTTAGAACCCGAA
>NZ_JBIWKX010000009.1:0-69901 GCF_044765885.1 Amycolatopsis sp. NPDC102389 | reverse complement strand
TCGCGCCGCGGGGGGGGGGGGGGGGGCGGGGCCGGGCGCCCGCCCCCCCCCCCCCCCCCCCCCCCCCCCCCCCCCCCCCCCACCCCAGTTTGTCCGGATCCGGCCCCAGCCGCTTGCCCTGCTCCAGCGTCGCGATCGCGGCGGTGTCGTGCGCGTCGAGTTCGAAGTCGAAGACGTCCATGTTCGCCTTGATCCGTTCGGGCGTGACGGACTTCGGGATCACCAGGTGGTTCATCTCGACATGCCAGCGCAGCACGACCTGGGCCGGCGTCTTGCCGTGTTTCTCCGCGATCGTGGTGATCTTCTCGTCGGCGAGCAGGTCCCCGCCGCGCGCCAGCGGGCTCCACGCCTCGGTGACGATCTCGTGCTTCTCGTGGAAGTCCCGCAGCAACGGCTGCTGCAGCCACGGGTGGCATTCGATCTGGTTCACCGCGGGAACGGTCCCGGTCTCCTCGATCAGCCGCTCCAGATGCGGGATCTGGAAGTTCGAGACGCCGATCGCCTTGGCCCGGCCGCCGGAAGCGATCTTTTCCAGCGCCCGCCACGTTTCCACGTACTTGTCCTGCGCGGGCAGCGGCCAGTGGATCAGGTACAGGTCGACATACTCGAGACCCAGCTCGCCCATGCTCTTGTCGAAGGCGCGCAACGCCGAGTCGTAACCGTGTTCGGTATTCCACAGTTTCGTGGTGACGAACAGTTCCTCACGCGGCAGCCCGCTGGCGCGGACGGCCTCGCCGACGCCGCGTTCGTTGGCGTACAGGGTCGCCGTGTCGATCGCGCGGTAGCCCGCCTCGATGGCGGTGCGGACCGCGCCGACGACCTCGTCGTCGCCGATCTTGTACACCCCGAACCCGAGTTGCGGGAGGGATGTTCCGTTGTTCAGCCGAATACTGGGAACCATGCTCGAAACCGTAACCCCAGCCGGGGGTCAGGGCAGAGCGGGAAGGTGCACGGTCACCGAAAGACCACCGCCCACGACGGGTTCCGCGGACACCGTGCCCCCGTGCGCCTGCACCGCGGCCCGCACGATCGAGAGCCCCAGTCCGGCGCCTGTACGGGCGGTCCTGGCGACGCCGGCGCGGCGGAACGGCTCGAACAGTTCGGGGACCGCGGCCGGATCGAGCAGCCCGCCGGACGAACGCACCCGCAGCACCGACCATTGTGGACCGGCCTGCGTGACGACGTCCAGCCAGCCGCCGTCGACGTTGTGCCGCACCGCGTTCTCCAGCAGGTTGCCCGCGATCCGTTCCAGCAGCGCGGGATCGCCGAACGTCACCGCCCCCGGGGTCGCGAATTCGGTGCGGAGACCGCGTTTCCCGGCTTCGGCCCGCACCGCGCGCCACGCGCTCGCGACGATCACCGCGAGATCGACCGGTTCCCTCGCCACCAGCCCCGCGCCGTCCGTGCGCGCGAGCAGCAACAGCGAGCCGACCAGCCGCTCGGCCCGTTCGGTCGCGTCGCGGACGACACCCGCCATCCGGCGTAATTCGGCTTCGTCCGCGTGCTCGTCGGCCAGGGTGACGTCGAGTTCGGTGCGGATGACCGCGAGCGGCGTCCGCAGTTCGTGGCTGGCGTTCGCGACGAAATGCCGCTGCGCGTCGAACGCGGCTTGCAGCCGGTCGAGCATGTCGTCGAAGGTCTCGGCCAGCTCCGCGAGTTCGTCCTTCGTGCGGACCTCGCCGATGCGCTCCCCCATCGACTCGATCGAGAGGCGGCGGGCGGTGCCGGTGATCTCGCGCAGCGGATGCAGGACTCGCGCGGTGAACGTCCACGCGAGGATCCCGGCCGCCAGCACGACGAAACAGAACGCGACCGCGCCGAAGAGCAGCACCCGGTTCCGGGAGTAGATCCGCAGGTGCTCGGTGACGGCGGAGGCGTCGACGTCGACACCGTCGACCCGCACCGTGGTGCCCGGCGGCAATTGCGGCACGGCGGAAACCGCGTCGCCGACCAGGTTCCAGGTCAGCCAGAGCAACAGGAGGCTGACCAATGCCACCAGCCCGGTCGCGAGCAGCGTGACCCGCGCGCGCAGGCTGCGGGCGCCGGACAGGTTCACCCGCGTGCGGTCCCCTGCTCCGGCACCCGGTAGCCGGAGCCGACGACGGTTTCGATGATGCCCGGCTCGCCGAGCTTCTTCCGCAGGGTCATCACGGTGACCCGGACGGTGGTGGTGAACGGGTCGGCGTTCTCGTCCCACACACGTTCGAGCAGTTCCTCGCTGCTGACCACCGAACCGGCGGCCGACAGCAGCACCTCCAGCACGCCGAACTCCTTGCGGGTCAGCTCGACCGGACCGCTCGCGCGGCGGACGGTCCGCCTCGCCGGGTCCAGTTCGACGTCGCCCGAAGTCAGCAGCGGCGGCGCGGCCGGGGTCGCGCGGCGGCCCAGCGCCCGCACGCGTGCGACGAGTTCGGGGAAGGCGAACGGCTTGGCGAGATAATCGTCGGCGCCGAGGGAAAGCCCGTCGACACGATCCGAAACGGAACTGCTCGCGGTGAGCATCAGGACGCGGGTCAGCTCGCCGGACGCGACGATCTCGCGGCACAGGTCGTCACCGGACATGCCGGGCAGATCGCGGTCGAGCAGCACGACGTCGTACCGGGTGACGGCGGCCTTCTCGTGCCCGTCGTCACCGGTGAGCGCGATGTCCACCGCCATGCCCTCGCGCCGCAGGCCGCGTGCGATCGCGTCGGCGAGGGGTTCTTCGTCTTCGACTACCAGAATTCGCACGACCCTACGTTGCCACACATTCCTGAGAGTGACCTGATTGGAGTAAGCGGCGGTGAGCGGTCGGTGCAGCTGGTCGTGAGTGGCGATTCGGGTTAGAACCCGAATCGCCACTCACGACCAGCGCAGCGCGAACCACAGCCG
This sequence comes from Amycolatopsis sp. NPDC102389, assembly GCF_044765885.1. Taxonomy (NCBI): domain Bacteria; kingdom Bacillati; phylum Actinomycetota; class Actinomycetes; order Pseudonocardiales; family Pseudonocardiaceae; genus Amycolatopsis; species Amycolatopsis sp. NPDC102389. The sequence continues at coordinate 67,030 of NZ_JBIWKX010000009.1, read as the reverse complement.
CATCCGGATCTCCGGGTCCGCGAGGTCCACCCCCAGCGCCCGTTCGATCTGCCCGATCCGGTGCCGGACGCTGTTGCGGTGCACGCCGAGTTCGGCGGCCGTGCGGTCCCAGCCGCCGTGGTGCGCGAGCCAGATCCGCAGCGTGCCGACCAGTTCCCGGTCACCCTTCCGGTCGAGATCGCGCAGCGGCTCCAACGCCTGGGCGGCGAATCCGGCCGCCGCGTCCGGGTCGATCAGCGCGTCCAGCCCCGAAGAGCCTTCCGCGACCACCGGTCGTCCCAACGCCGCGGCCCGCGTCAGCAGCAACTCGATCTCACCCGCCGCTTCGGGAAGCCGTTCGGGTGGGACGGGCGAACCCACGACCGCGAGCCAGCCGTCGGCGCGGAGCCGGTCGAGATCGCCGGCCTCCGGCGCGTCGCGGACGATCGCGTCGAAGCGCGGCCCCGGCCGCAGCCGCACGAGCGGGGTGTCGAGCCGGGCGCGCAGCCAGTCGTAGCGGGCGGCGACCTCGTTCGGCCCGCGGCGGTACGCGATCCCGGCGACCAGACGGCGTTCGTCCCCGCCGATCACGCCGGTCTCCCCCAGCAGCAACGCCGTGGCGGTGGCGCCCAGCCCGGCGGCGTCCGAACCCGCGCGGCCAACGAGCCCGAGCAGCGCCGCCCCGACCGACAGGATCGAGCGGTCCGCGCCGTCGAACCGCGCGACGCGGCCGACCACGACCAGATGCGACGCCGTCGCCTGCGGGTACACCGGTTGCGCGACGACGTGCGTGCCGTCGGCCAGTTCCGTGGTCGCGCTGCGGATCCCCCGGCCCGCCCGGAGCGTGGCGACCAGTTCCCGGACCTCGGCGGGCAAGGGCGAGGGCGCGCCGTGATCCGCGGCGAGAACGTCGCCTACACCGACCAGCGCCACCCATGCCCCCAGCCGTCCGGCCAGCGCGCTCGCCAGCTCGCCGAGCCCGTCACCGGCCGCCCTGGTCAGCGCCTCGCGCGCGGCCGCGATCCGCCGCTGTTCCCGCTGCCCCGCCTCGGCGAGCGCGACCGACACCGCCCGGCTGATCGCCAGGAACGGTGTCCGCGGCTGGACGACGAGCAGCGGCAACCCGTGCCGCGCGCACGCCGACCTCAGCGCCGGCGGCAGGGTCTCGTGGGTACCCGGTGTCAGCCCGAAGCCGAGCGCGGAGATCCCGCTGGCGGCCAGCCGCCGGACGTAGCGGTCGACCTCGGCCGCCTCCACCGGCAGGTTCACCCCGGCGGTGAGCAGCAGTTCCGCCCCGAGCAGGTACGGCGCGGGGTCCCGCAGCTCGCTGACGTGCGCCCAACGCACCGGGGCGTCGAGCGCGTCCGGCCGCAGGGTCTCCACGACCGGGTCGAGTGCCAGTTCCGGGTTGCCGACCACGGCCCGTAACGGGACATTCACATCCGAGTCGAACGGATCGCGGGTTTGAGTCATTTCATCCTCGATCTCCGGTGACTTCGGATGAATCATCCCATGTCGTTCAAGGAGCGAACGAACCTACGGTGACCCGAACGAAGCGAACAGCCCCAAGTCAAGGAGGACACCGTGGCCGGTGACTACGCGGTGATCGCGCTCTACATAGCGGGCATGATCGGGGTCGGCTGGTTCGGGCTTCGGCTCGCCAAGACCAAATCGGACTATCTCGTCGCCGGCCGCCGCCTCGGCTGGTTCATGTACTCGGGCACGATGTCCGCGGTCGTCCTCGGCGGCGCTTCGACGGTCGGCGGCGTGAAGCTCGGCTACACCTACGGCATCTCCGGCGCCTGGCTCGTGATCGCGATCGGCGTCGGCATCCTGGTCCTCCACACGCTGTTCGCGCGGCGCCTGGTGAAGCTGCGCGTCTACACCGTCGGCGAGATGCTCGACCTCCGCTACGGCGGCTCCACCAGCGCCATCTCCGGTGTCGTCATGTGGGGCTACACGCTGATGCTGACCGTCACCTCGACGCTCGCGTTCGCCACCATCTTCAAGGTCCTCTTCAACGTCCCGAGCTGGGCGGGCATCGCCATCGGCGGCTCGATCGTGGTGCTCTACTCGGTGCTGGGCGGCATGTGGTCGATCACACTGACCGACATCGTCCAGTTCGTCATCAAGACCATCGGCATCCTGCTGATCCTGCTGCCGGTCTCGATCGTCTCGGCGGGCGGCTTCGACGGGATGGCCGCGCGGCTGGACGAGAGCTACTTCGAACTGACCGCCATCGGCGGCGACACGATCTTCACCTACTTCCTCATCTACAGCTTCGGCCTGCTGATCGGCCAGGACATCTGGCAGCGCGTGTTCACCGCGAGGACGCCGGGCATCGCCACCGGCGGCGGCGTCATCTCCGGCGTCTACTGCCTCGTCTACGGGCTCGCCGGCGCGCTGATCGGCACCGCGGCCAAGACGCTGTACCCGAACCTCGCCAGCGCGCAGGACGCGTTCGCGACCATCGTCGAGGACCAGCTGCCCGCCGGGATCCGCGGGCTGGTGCTCGCCGCGGCGCTCTCGGCGATGATGTCGACCGCGAGCGGCGCGCTCATCGCCTGCTCCACGGTCAGCACCTCGGACCTGCTTTCCAAGCTGGGCCTCAAGAAGACCGCCAACGAGGTCACCAGGAACCGTGTCACCACGCTGATCCTCGGCATCGTCGCGATCGGCATCGCGATGATCGTGGACGACGTCGTCAACGCGCTGACCATCGCCTACGACATCCTCGTCGGCGGCCTGCTGGTCGCGATCATCGGCGGGCTGGCGTGGAAACGCGGCACGCGTCAGGGCGCGCTCGCCTCGATGGTCGTCGGCACCGTCGTGGTCATCACGTTCATGTTCGTCGACGGCGTCGAGGCCAACAGCCCGATCTACTGGGGTCTCGGCTCCAGCCTCGCGGTGTACCTGCTGGTCAGCTTCCTCACACCGCGCACCTCGGACGAGATCCTCACCGTGTGGACCCGCCGCCTGAACGGCAGCGCGGCCGCCGAAGAAGAAGAGGCGGAACTCGCCGCTTCGAAGTCCTGAAACCCTTACACCCCAAGAAGGAGACACAGTGCCTGAGCAGAACCCGATCGGACCCGTCGACTCTTCGAAGGTGCCCCGGTTCGCCGGTTTCGCGACCTTCGCGAGGCTCCCGCGGATCGATCAGGTCGAGCGTGCCGACGTCGCCGTCGTCGGGGTGCCGTTCGACGCCGGGGTGTCCTACCGCCCCGGCGCGCGCTTCGGCCCCGCCGCGCTCCGTGAGGCCAGCCGGCTCCTTCGGCCGTACCACCCGGAACTCGACGTTTCCCCGTTCGCCGAAACGCAGGTGGTCGACGCCGGCGACATCGCGCTCAACCCGTTCAACATCGGCGAGGCGATCGAAACGCTGCAGAGCGAGGCCGAGGCGTTGACCGCGAACGGGACGCGGCTGGTGACCGTCGGCGGCGACCACACGATCGCGCTGCCGCTGCTGCGGGCGGCGGCGAAGAAGCACGGACCGGTGGCGCTGCTGCATTTCGACGCGCACCTCGACACCTGGGACACCTACTTCGGCGAGCCGTACACCCACGGCACCCCGTTCCGGCGGGCGTCCGAGGAAGGCATCCTCGACACCGAAGCGCTGTCCCACGTCGGCACGCGCGGCCCGCTGTACGGCAAGCGGGATCTGGAAGAGGACCGCCGCCTCGGCTTCGGCATCGTCACCTCCGGCGACGTCATGCGCCGCGGGGTCGCCGAGACCGTCGACGCGCTGCGCCAGCGCATCGGCGGCCGCCCGCTCTACATCTCGGTCGACATCGACGTGCTCGACCCGGCGCACGCACCGGGCACCGGCACCCCCGAAGCGGGCGGCATGACCAGCCGCGAACTGCTGGAGATCCTGCGCGGGCTGCGCGACTGCAACCTCGTCGGCGCGGATGTGGTGGAGCTCGCCCCGGCTTACGATCACGCCGAGATCACCGCCATCGCGGCCTCCCACGTCGCCTACGACCTGGTGAGCCTGCTCAGCCTGGGAAAGAGCGAATGACACAACGGATAGGCGGCGACGTCGTCGTCGAAACCCTCCGCGCGCTCGGCGCCGACACCGTGTTCGGCCTGCCGGGCCAGCACGCGCTCGGCCTGTTCGAAGCGTTGCGGCGCACGGACGATCTGCGCGTCATCGGTGCGCGGGTGGAGAACAATCTGGCGTTCGCGGCCGACGGGCACGCCCGCGCCCGGCTCGCGGCGGACCCCGAAGGCCCGGCGCCGGTGACGCCGATGATCGTGTCGACCGGCCCCGGCGCGCTGCTGACTTTGGCTTCACTGCAGGAATCCCGGGCGGCGTCGGTCCCGGTGCTCGGCATCTCCAGCCAGATCCCGGTCGCCGGGCTCGGCGGCGGACGGCACGGGTATCTGCACGAACTGCCCGACCAGCAGGCCAGTTTCCGCGATGTGGTGAAGTCGGTGCACGTGGTGCGCACCGTCAGCCAGATCCCGACGGCGCTGCGCGAAGCGTGGGAATCGGCGGCGACGGCGCCGTTCGGCCCGGTGTGGGTCGAGATCCCGCAGGACATCCTGCTGGCGCCGGCGGACCTACCGCGGATCACGTCGGTGACGGCACAGCCCGCGCCGCTCGCACCGTTGCCGGAGCTCATCGCCGAGGCCGCGGAACTCCTTGGCACGGCGAAGAATCCGGTGATCCTCGCCGGCGGCGGTGCCCTGCGCTCAGGCGCACAGGCGGAGTTGAAGGCGCTCGCCGAGGCTTTGCGGGCGCCGGTGCTGTCGACGTTCGGTGGCAAGGGTGTCTTCGGCTGGGATCACGCACTTTCCGGCCAGTCGTGGGTCGAAGACTGGCACAGCACCGAGTTCCTCTCGGCCGCGGATGTGCTGCTCGTGCTGGGCTCCGGGCTCGGCGAGCTGTCCAGCAACTACCGCGAGTTCGCCCCGCGCGGCCGGATGATCCAGGTCGAGGCCGATCTCGGGAAGCTGGAATCGAACTACCCGGCGCTGGGCATCCACGCCGACGTCCGCCTTGTCCTGCAAGGACTGCTGGAGCAAGTGCCGTTCCGCCAGAGCGACGGCGTCGCCGAAAAGGCGGTCGCGGAACTGCTGGGGAAGGTGCGCGAACGCCTCGACGCCCAACCCCTGGAAACCGAGCGCAAGCTCATCGACGACATCCGCACGGCGATTCCCGAAGGCACGCAGACGTTCTGGGACATGACGATCGCGGCCTACTGGGCCTGGTCGGCGTGGAATCCCGAGGGCGCGCCGATCCACACCGCGCAGGGCGCGGGCGGGCTCGGCTACGGTCTGCCCGGCGCGCTCGGCGGCGCGGTGGCGACCGGCGGGCCGACGCTCGCGGTGTCCGGTGACGGCGGCGCGATGTACGGCATCGCGGAACTGGCCACGGCGGTCCAGCACGGACTCGACGTGACGTGGCTGGTCATCGACGACGGCGGTTACGGCATCCTGCGCGAGTACCTGACCGGCGCCTTCGGGCAGTCCACCGCCACCGAGCTCGCGCGGCCCGACTTCGCCGCGCTGGCGCAGTCTTTCGGCGTGAGTGCCACCGTGTCCTCTTTGGACACCGTCGGGAAGGACCTCTCCGACGCACTGGGCACACCAGGACCGTCCGTGGTCGTCCTCCCCGCCCTGCTGAAGATGTTCGAGCCGACCCACCTGGAGAAGAAATGACTCAGGTCCTCAATTTCGTCGACGGCGCCGAAGTACCGGCGTCGGGCTCGCGGACCCTCGACCTGGTGGACCCCGCCACCGGCGAGGTCTTCGGCACCAGCGTCCTGTCCGGACAGTCCGATGTGGACACCGCACTGGCCGCCGCCGAGCGGGCGTTCAAGGTCTGGCGCAAGAGCACCCCCGCCCAGCGTCAGCTCGCGCTGCTGAAGATCGCCGACGCGGTCGAGGCCCGCGCGGAGGAGTTCGCCGACCTTGAGATCCGCGAAACCGGCAAGATCCGGTCCGTGGTGCTGGACGAGGAGATCCCGGAGTGCGTCAGCGCGCTGCGGTTCTTCGCCGGTGCCGCACGGCAGCTCGAAGGCACCGCGTCCGGGGAATACCTGCCAGGGCACACGTCGGCGATCCGGCGTGAACCCGTCGGCGTCTGCGCGCAGATCGCGCCGTGGAACTACCCGCTGATGATGGGTGTCTGGAAGATCGCCCCGGCCTTGGCGGCCGGGAACACCGTCGTACTGAAGCCCGCCGAGACCACGCCGTCGACGGCCGTGCTGCTGGCGAAGGTCGCGGCGGAGTACCTGCCGCAGGGCGCCTTCAACGTGCTGTGCGGCGACCGCGACACCGGCCGCGCGCTGGTGAAGCACCCGATCACCGAACTCGTGTCGATCACCGGGTCGACCCGCGCGGGCATCGATGTCGCCACCGTCGCGGCGGCCGACCTCAAGCGCACGCATCTCGAACTCGGTGGCAACGCGCCGCTGCTGGTCTTCGGCGACGTGAACCTCGCCGAGGCGGCCGAGGGCATCGTCGGCGCGGCGTTCTACAACGCCGGACAGGACTGCACCGCGGGCAGCCGGGTGCTGGTGGACGCGGCGATACACGACGAGTTCGTCGCGGAGCTCACCAAGGCCGCCGCCGCGCAGACGCCCGGTGAGGATTTCGGCCCGCTCAACAGCGAGGCGCAGTTCGGCCGGGTTCGCGGTCTCATCGAGCGGCTGCCGTCGCACGCCCGCGTGGAGACCGGCGGCACGCCCGCCGGCGATCGCGGATTCTTCTTCTCCCCCACTGTGATCTCGGGCCTGAAGCAGGAAGATGAGATCGTGCAGGAGGAGATCTTCGGCCCGGTGATCACCGTCCAGTCCTTTGTGGACGAGGACGAGGCGGTGCGCCTGGCCAACGGCGTCCCCTACGGGCTGGCGTCGTCGATCTGGACCAACGACCTGTCACGCGCGACCCGCGTTTCGGGCGAACTCGACTTCGGCTGCGTCTGGGTCAACACCCACGGGCCGCTGGTCTCGGAAATGCCCCATGGCGGCTTCGGGCACTCGGGCCACGGGAAGGACCTCTCGTCCTGCTCCTTCGCCGAGTACACCCGCGTCAAGCACGTCATGACCCGCTTCGCCTGACCGCATTTCGTCCTCTGGATGCGGTAGTTGCGTGTGCAAGGACCGCATTCAGAGGACGAAACGCGTACTTGGAGGTCCCCATGGGTGACAAGGTCACCGAAGTCGAGCAGCACGGCATCGCGCCGATCCCGCCGGAAGAGCAGACCTCGCGTCCGCGCGACCTGTTCCGGATGGCGTTCGGCGGCGCGAACACCTTCGCCACCATCATCCTCGGGACGCTCCCGATCGCGTTCGGCTTGAGCTTCTGGGCGGCGGTGGCCGCCACCGTCGCGGGCGTGGTCGCCGGCGCGCTGGTGCTCTCGCCGATGTCGTTGTTCGGCCCGCTCACCCGGACCAACAACGCCGTCTCCTCCGGCGCGCATTTCGGCGTCGTCGGCCGTTGTGTCGGCTCCTTCCTCTCCCTGCTGACGGCGATCACGTTCTTCGCCATCTCGGTGTGGGTGAGCGGCGACGCCGTCGCCGGTGCCGCGCAACGGCTTTTCGGCTTCGACGGCGGCGAAGTGCTGCGCGGTGTCGCGTACGGCGTCATCGCGATCGCGACGCTGGTGGTGTGCATCTACGGCTACCGGTTCATGCTGCTGGTGAACCGGGTCGCCGTGGTCCTGGGCACGGCGATCATGCTGCTCGGGATCGTGGCCTACGGCGGCACGTTCGACCCCGGGTTCGCCGGCACCGGCACCTACGCGCTCGGGGACTTCTGGCCGACGTGGATCCTGGCCGCGCTCACCACGATGGCGAACCCGATCTCGTTCGGCGCCTTCCTCGGCGACTGGACGCGCTACATCCCCGCGCGCCACAGCCGCCGTTCCCTGCTGGCCGCGCCGTTCCTGGCGCAGGTGGCGACGCTGCTGCCGTTCGGGTTCGGCATCGCCACCGCGACACTGGTCGCGGATCCGGCCGACTACATCACCGGCCTGACCGCGATTTCGCCGCTCTGGTACGCGATCCCGCTGATCGTGGTCGCGCTGATCGGCGGCCTGTCCACCGGCACGACGTCGCTCTACGGGACCGGGCTGGACTTCAGCTCGATCTTCGTGAAGCTGAGCCGAGTGCAGGCGACGCTGCTGATCGGCTCGCTCAGTGTCGTGTTCATCTTCGTCGGCAATTTCGTGCTGGACATGGTGTCCAGCATCAACGCCTTCGCCACGCTGATCGTGCTGTGCACCTCGCCGTGGATGGTGATCATGATGATCGGGTTCGTGCTGCGGCGCGGGTTCTACGACCCGGACGACCTCCAGGTGTTCAACCAGGGCCGCAAGGGCGGGCGCTACTGGTTCACCCGCGGCGTGAACTGGCGCGCGATGGCCGCGTGGATCCCGGCGACGACGCTGGGCCTGCTGACCGCCAACACCCCGATGATCGCCGGGCCGCTCAAGGACATCGCGGGCGGTGTCGACATCAGCATGGTGGTGACGCTGTGCACGGCGGCGATCGCGTATCCCGTGCTGGTGAAGCTCTTCCCCGAGCCGCGGGAGGTCTACTCCTACGCGGAGCCGGTCGCGGAACCCGCGGTCGCCATCTAGGCGAACCGCCGAAGCGCTCCGAGGAACAGCGCGTCGAAGGCGCGATCCGGGAGCACCCAGCGCACGAACAGGATCGGCTTCGCCCCGAAACCGGCGGCGTAGCGGGTCTTCGGGCGCCGGGCCCGGACGGCCTTCAGGATGACGTCGGCGATCACCTTCGGGTGAGAACCGCGTGCGGCCTGGTCGAAGAACTTCGCCAGTGCCTTGGCCTGCGGCGCGTACGCGGTGTCACCCGAGGTCTTCATCAGATTCTCGATGGCGATGCCACCCCATTCGGTCTTGATGGCGCCGGGTTCGACCACCACGACGTCGATGCCGAACGGCTTGAGCTCCAGCCGCAGAGAGTCGCTCAGGCCTTCGACCGCGAACTTCGTCGAGTGGTACCAGCCGCCGAGCGGTTCGTAGATCTTGCCGCCGATCGACGAGATGTTCACGATCTTGCCGGCGCCTTGGGCGCGCATATGCGGCGTGGTCAGCTGGACGAGCCGTGCGAGGCCGAACACGTTGACGTCGAACTGGTACTTCCCTTCCGAGAGCGGCACATCCTCGAAAGCGCCGTACGAGCCGTAGCCCGCGTTGTTGACCAGGACGTCGATGCGGCCGGACTCCTCGATGATCCGCTCGACGCCCGCGACCATCGACGCGTCGTCGGTGACGTCCATCTCCAGCACCTTGATACCGCGTTCGGAGAGCCCGGCCATCCGCTCGACGCGCCTCGCGGCGCCGTAGACCGTGTACCCCGCCTCCTGCAATGCGAGTGCCGTGGCTTCGCCGATACCCGCGGAGGCTCCCGTGACCAGTGCGACCTTCATGCCCATCTCCTAACTAACCAGTTGGTTGCCAAGTCAGGTTGCCACGCGGTCGGACTAGCTGTCAACCAACCAGTTAGTTAGAGTGGGTCACATGGTCAGGGACAAGGAAGCGACCAAGCGGAAACTGCTGGACGCGGCGACGGCCGAGTTCGCGACGTACGGCATCGCGGGCGCCAGGGTGGATCGCATCGCGAAGAACGCGGGCGCGAACAAAGCGCTGATCTACGCCTACTTCTGCAGCAAGGAACACCTGTTCGAAATGGTCGTCCAGGAGCAGGTCGACCTCGCCATCCGGACCCTCACGATCACCCCCGAAGACCTTCCCGGCTACGCGGGAAAGCTGTTCGACCGCTACCTCGAACACCCGCAGCTCCTGCGGCTCATGGGCTGGCTTCGCCTGGAGAACGGCTTCGACGCCGTTCCGGAAGCGGAGGCCCGGGCGCACGCGGACAAGGTCGCCGCGATCCGGGAGGCGCAACGTTCGGGCACCGTGCCGGACCACTTCGACGCGGAGGAGCTACTGAGCCTCGTCGTGCACCTGTCGATCCTCGGGTTCTCCTCCCCCACCGCGACCCGTGACCTCGTCGTGCGCGCGGTCAGCCGGATCGTGGGAACCTGAGCCGCTTTTCGCACGACCACTGGGTACATCACCTGGGAGGTCATCTTGCAGCGCCGAACTTTTCTGCGTGCTTCAGCCTTGTCCGCCGGTCTGGTGGGTGTCGCCGCGCCCGCCGCTTCCGCCGCCGCCCCGTTACGGGTGCAGATCCTGATGTTCGACGGCGTGGAGGAACAGGATTTCGTCGCGCCCGTCGAGGTTTTGGGCCTGGCCGGGAAGCTCACCGGCGGTGCCGTGGTCTCTTCGCTGGTTTCCGCGGGGCGACCTGGTCCCGTGAAGTGCACCTACGGCACCGTCGTCGAAGTCCCGCGCTCGTGGTCGCCCGGCGAGGCCGACGTCCTCGTCGTGCCCGGCGGCGGCTACACCGACCGGAATGGCCCCGGAGTGCACCGGCTCAACGCCGATCACGGTTTTCTGCGGCGTCTCGCCGCGTCGCGGGCGCTGCCCGTCGGGATCTGCACCGGCACGATGGTGCTGTCCGCCGCCGGCCTGACGAAGGGCCGCAACGCGACGACGCACAACGGCGCGAAGGCGGATCTGGCCGCACAGGGCACGAAGGTGATCGACGCGCGTGTCGTCGACGACGGTGATCTGATCACCGGTGGCGGGATCACCGCGGGGCTCGAGGTCTCGCTCTGGCTCGTGGAGCGCTTCCTGGGCGCGAAGGCGGCTCAGCAGACCGAAGTGGTGCTGGAGTACGAGCGGCGGGGCACCGTCTGGCGGGCTTAGCGCGTACAAAGAACGGGCCGTTCCTTGCGAAATTTGCGAGGAACGGCCCGTTCACAACGCTTGTCAGCGCCGCGTGTCCTCCGGCGCCGGTGTCCGGCTCGCCAGCTTCGCCGACCACTCGGTCACCCGCCGCGCCACATCCTGCGCGGTGAGCCCGACGCGGGCCAGCACCTCCTCGCGCGAGCCGTGGTCGTGGAACACCTGCGGCACCGCGAGATCACGCAGCGGCACGTCGCATTCGGCGTCGCGGAACAGCGCGGCCAGCGCGGAGCCGAAGCCGCCGTGCCGCCCGCTGTCCTCGACGGTCACGACGAGTTTGTGCTGCTCGGCCAGCGCCACCAGCTCGGCCGGCGCCGGGACGACCCAGCGCGGGTCCACCACGGTCACGCCGATGCCCTGATCGGCAAGCCGGTCCGCGGCGGCGAGCCCGAGCATCGCGAACGCGCCCACCGCGACGAGCAGGACGTCGGCTTCACCGCTGGGCTTGCGCAGCACGTCCACCGTGCCGACGCGTTCCACGGCGGGCACGGAGTCGATCACGCCGCCTTTGGAGAACCGCAGCGCCGTCGGCCCGTCCTCGACCGCGACGGCCTCCCGCAGCTCCTCGCGCAGCGTGCCGGCGTCACGCGGTGCGGCGACCCGCATCCCGGGCACCATGCCCAGCAGCGAAAGGTCCCACATGCCGTGGTGGCTCGGCCCGTCCGGCCCCGTGATGCCCGCGCGGTCCAGCACCAGCGTCACCGGCTGGCGGTGCAGCGCGACGTCCATCAGGAGCTGGTCGAACGCCCGGTTCAGGAAGGTCGAGTAGACGGCGACGACGGGGTGCTTGCCGCCCATCGCGAGCCCTGCGGCCGAAGTCACCGCGTGCTGCTCGGCGATCCCGACGTCGTACCAGCGGTCCGGGTACGCCTCGGCGAACTTGTGCAGCCCGGTCGAGCGCAGCATGGCGGCGGTGATCGCGACGACGTCCTCGCGGTCGGCGCCGATCTTCACCAGTTCGTCGGCGAAGACGCCGGTCCAGCTCGGGCCCTTGACCGGCGGCAGGCCGGTTTCCGGGTCGATCGGGTCGGTCTGGTGCATCTGGTCGGCCTGGTTGGTCACCGCGGGCTCGTAACCGTGCCCCTTCTCGGTGACCACGTGCACGATGACCGCGCCGCCGAAGTCGCGGGCGCTCTGGAACGCCTTCTCCAGCGCGGCCAGATCGTGCCCGTCGACCGGGCCGAGATACTTGAGGCCGAGGTCGGAGAACATCATCTGCGGGCTCAGCGCGTCCTTGAGCCCCGCCTTCGCCGCGTGCAGCGCCGCGTAGATCGGCTTGCCGACGATCGGCGTGTGCCGCAGCAGTTCCTTGCCGCGGTCCAGAACGCGCTCGTAGCCCGGCTTGAGCCGCAGCGACGCGAGGTGGTCCGCGACGCCGCCGATGGTCGGCGAGTACGAGCGGCCGTTGTCGTTGATGACGATGACGACCGGGCGGCGCGGGTTCGCGGCGATGTTGTTGAGCGCCTCCCAGCACATGCCGCCGGTCAGCGCGCCGTCGCCGACGACGGCGATCGCGTGCCTGCCGCCACCGCCGAGTTCGAACGCCTTCGCCAGACCGTCCACATAGGACAACGCGGTCGAGGCGTGGCTGTTCTCGACGAGGTCGTGCTCGCTCTCGCCGCGCGCCGGGTAGCCGGTGAGGCCGCCGAGCTGGCGCAGCTTGTCGAAGCCGTCATGACGGCCGGTGACGATCTTGTGCACGTACGCCTGGTGACCGACGTCCCACACGATGGCGTCGTCCGGCGAGTCGAAGACCCGGTGCAGCGCCATCGTCAGCTCGACCACACCGAGGTTCGGGCCGAGGTGACCACCGGCGAGCCGCACCTTTTCGACGAGGAAGTCCCGGATCTCCGCGGCCAGCTCACCGAGCTGGTCCTGGTTCATCCGCTTCAAGTCGGCCGGTCCGTGCACGGACTCGAGCAACGTCACTCTCCCACCTCGCCTGGTTCCTCTTCCGCCGTTCCGGCCAGTCTACGGAGGTCGCCTGAGAGTCTTCCGTCCGCCGCGTCACGGGTCACATGTCAGAAAATCACCACTCGCCACCCGACGGTGTGAACATGGTCTCTTTTGCCAAGTAGCGGTCACGTCGGGTGGCCGCGATAATCGCTGCTCGACGGTTGAGCAGGAGCCGGTTCGGAGGGCTTGATGGCGGACTTTTTCATCGGTGGCGAATGGGTCGACGCGGTCGGCGGTGGTCGCCGGGAGATCCGCTGCCCCGCTGACGGGTCGCTGGTCGCGGAAGTCGCCGAGGGCACCCGTGAAGACACCGAAGCGGCCATCGCCGCCGCACGGAAGGCGTTCGACACCGGCCCGTGGCCGCAAACGCCCGCTCCGCAGCGCGGTGACTTGCTGCTGAAGGCCGCCGACCTGCTCGATCGCGACGCCGCAGCCTTCGCCCGCGCCGAATCGCTCGACACCGGGAAACGGCTGGTCGAGAGCGAATACGACATGGCCGACATCGCCGCGTGCCTGCGCTACTTCGGCAAGCTCGCCGCGAACGACGCCGGGCGCGTGGTCGACACCGGAAACCCGGACGCGTTCAGCCGGATCGTGCACGAGCCGGTCGGTGTCTGCGGGCTGATCACGCCGTGGAACTACCCGCTCCTGCAGACCATCTGGAAGGTCGCCCCCGCGCTCGCGGCGGGCAACACCCTCGTTCTCAAACCCAGCGAGCTGACCCCGCACACCTCGATCATGCTGATGAAGCTGCTGACCGAGGCCGGCCTGCCCGGCGGCGTCGCGAACCTGGTGCTCGGGGCGGGCGCGCAGGCCGGGGCACCTCTTTCGGAGCATCCGGATGTCGATCTCGTCTCGTTCACCGGCGGCCTCGCGACCGGCAAGATCATCGCCGCCTCCGCCGCGGCCACCATCAAGAAGGTCGCGCTGGAGCTGGGCGGCAAGAACCCCAACGTCGTTTTCGCCGACTCGGACTTCGACACCGCCGTCGACTACGCGCTGACCGCGGTGTTCCTGCACTCCGGGCAGGTCTGCTCGGCGGGCGCGCGGCTGATCGTCCAGGAGGAGTGGCACGAGAAGTTCGTCGACGAACTCGTCCGCCGCGCCGAACTGATCCGACTGGGTGGACCTTTCGACCCGAAGGCTGAAACCGGTCCGCTGATCTCGGCCGCCCATTTGGAAAAGATCGAACGCTACGTCGCCGCGGCGCTGGAAGAGGGCGCCGTCCTGCGCACCGGCGGCAAACGCCCCGACGATCGCGAGCTCGCGAAGGGGCACTACTACCTGCCGACCATCCTCGACAACGTGAAGCAGGGCAGCAGCGCCGTCGTCGACGAATCGTTCGGCCCGGTGCTCACCGTCGAGACCTTCACCGACGAGGACGACGCCGTCCGCATCGCCAACGACACGCACTACGGCCTCGCGGGCGCGGTGTTCACCTCGGACGCCTCCCGCGCGCAGCGGGTCGCGAACCGGCTGCGGCACGGCACGATCTGGATCAACGACTTCCACCCGTATCTGCCGCAGGCGGAATGGGGCGGCTACAAGCAGTCCGGCTTCGGGCGCGAACTCGGCCCGACCGGGCTCGCCGAGTACACGGAGGCGAAGCACATCTACCAGAACCTCCGGCCCGCTCCACAGCGCTGGTTCTCCGGGGAGCCGGCGTCCAACTAAAGAGGGGAAACTGCCGATGAGCACTCCTTCCGACGACGGCTTGGCCGGTTTCGGCTACAAACAGGAACTCGAAAGAACGCTCGGCAATTTCCACACCTTCGCCGCCGGGATCAGCTACATCTCGATCCTGACCGGGACCTTCCAGCTGTTCTACTTCGGCTTCAGCTTCGGCGGGCCGGCGTACTGGTGGTCGTGGCCGATGGTGTTCGTCGGCCAGCTGATGGTGGCGCTGTCGTTCGCCGAACTGGCCGCGCACTATCCGGTCGCCGGTTCGATCTACAACTGGTCGAAACGGCTCGGCAGCCCGCACGTCGCCTGGCTGGCCGGGTGGATGATGCTGACCGCGTCGATCGTCAGCATCGCCGCGGTCGCGCTCGCGTACCAGATCACGCTCCCCCAGATCTCGTCGTTCTTCTCCTTCTCCGGCGACAGCGCGGTGAACGCGGTCATCCTCGGCACCGTCCTGATCCTGTTCACCACGCTGGTGAACGCGTGGGGCGTCAAGCTGATGGCGCGGATCAACAGCGCCGGGGTGTTCATCGAACTGATCGCCGCGGTCCTGCTGATCGTCGCGCTCGCGGTGAACATCACGCGCGGCCCCGAGGTCGTCATGCAGACCAACAACACCGGCGCCGACCAGCCGTGGGGGTACTTCGGGGCGTTCCTGGTCGCGTCGCTCGCGTCGACCTACGTCATGTACGGCTTCGACACCGCCAGCTCGCTCGGCGAGGAATCGCACGACCCGCGCAAGAACGCGCCCAAGGCGATCCTGCGCGCGCTGATCGCGTCGTTCGTCATCGGCGGGCTGATCCTCATCCTCGCGCTGATGGCCGTGGGCGACATCAACAACCCGCAGATCGCGACCGGCGGGCTGCAGTTCATCGTGCTCGACGTCCTCGGGAGCACGATCGGCACGGTCTTCCTGCTGGCGGTCGTCATCGCGATCACCGTATGCAACCTGGCCGTGCAGTCGGCGGCGATCCGGATGATGTTCGCGATGGGCCGCGACAACAACCTGCCCGCCGGGAAGCATCTGGCGCGGGTGTCGCCGAAGACGAAGACACCCGTGATCCCCGCCATCGTGTCCGGCGTGATCGCGGTGCTGATCCTGGTGGTCAACGTCGGCCAGCCGCAGATCTTCACGGTGATCACCAGTATCGGCATCATCATGATCTACCTGGCGTACCTGCTGGTCACCGTGCCGATGCTGGTGAAGCGTTTCCGTGGGCAGTGGCCGCCGCCGAAGGTGGAGGGCACCAAGTACTTCTCGCTCGGCAAACTGGGGCTGCCGGTCAACATCCTCGGCGTGCTGTGGGGCGGTGCGATCGTGGTGAACCTGGCCTGGCCGCGGCGTGAGGTCTACAACGCGACCGAGCCGTATCACTGGTACCTCGAATGGGGGGCCGTGCTGTTCGTCGGCGCGGTGGCGGTCGTCGGTTTCGCGTATTACTGGTTCGTCCTGCGGCACAAGAGCGGCGTCCTGGCCGATCACGCCGCGGAAGCACATCCCGAGGAGGCAGCACAGTGACCGGAGAGTTCGACTACATCGTCGTCGGCGGCGGGACGGCGGGTTCGGTGGTCGCGGCGAGACTCTCGGAAGATCCGGACGTCACCGTCGCCCTCCTGGAAGCCGGGCCGTCCGATGTGGACGATCCGGCGGTGCTGGAGCTGACGAAGTGGATGGGGCTGCTCGAATCCGGCTACGACTGGGACTACCTGGTGGAGCCGCAGGAGTCCGGCAACTCCTTCCTGCGCCACGCCCGCGCGCGGGTGCTCGGCGGCTGCTCGTCGCACAACTCGTGCATCGCGTTCTGGGCGCCGGCGGAAGACCTCGACGAATGGTCGTCGCTCGGCCTGCCCGGCTGGGCGTCGAAGGATATTTTCCCGCTGTACAAACGTCTCGAGACCAACGACGGCCCCGGCGACCACCACGGCCGGTCGGGCCCGGTGACCATCCGCTCGGTGCCGCCGAACGACCCGACCGGCGTCGCGCTGCTGCAGGCCTGTGAGCAGGCGGGTATCCCGAGGACGGAGTTCAACTCGGGCAAGACCGTGACGCACGGGGCCAACTGGTTCCAGATCAACGCGCGCGAAGACGGCACGCGGTCGTCCGCGTCGGTGTCGTACCTGCATCCGATCATCGGCAAGCGGCCGAATCTGGAGATCATCACCGGCGCCCGCGTCCGGCGGCTGCTGTTCGACGGCAAACGCTGCACCGGCGCGGAGTACCTGGCCGACGACCTGATCCACGGCGTTCCGCTGCGCGCCCGCCGCGAAGTGATCCTCTCCTCCGGGGCGATCGACACCCCGAAACTCCTGATGCTGTCGGGAATCGGCCCGGCCGAGCATCTGCGCGAGGTCGGCGTCGACGTGCTGGTGGACTCCCCCGGCGTCGGCGAGAACCTGCAGGATCACCCCGAAGGCGTCATCCAATGGGACGCGCTGCAGCCGATGACGACCGAGTCCACCCAATGGTGGGAGATCGGCATCTTCACCACCACGGAGGAAGGCCTCGACCGGCCGGACCTGATGTTCCACTACGGCTCGGTGCCGTTCGACATGAACACCCTCCGGCAGGGCTATCCCACCACGGAGAACGGCTTCTGCCTGACCCCGAACGTCACCCGCTCACGGTCGACCGGGACGGTGCGGCTGCGCAGCCGCGACTACCGGGACAAGCCGAAGGTCGACCCGCGGTACTTCACCGACGAGCACGACATGCGCGTGATGACCTACGGCATCAATCTGGCGCGCAAGATCGCCGAACAGCCCGCGCTGGACGAATGGGCGGGCACGGAACTGGCGCCCGGCAAGGACGTCAAGACCGACGACGAGATCGCGGACTACCTGCGCAAGACCCACAACACGGTCTATCACCCGTCGTGCACCGCGAAAATGGGCGGCGACGGCGACCCGATGGCCGTGCTGGACGCGCGGCTGCGCGTGCGGGGTGTCGAAGGCCTGCGGGTCGCCGATGGTTCGGCGATGCCGTTCCTGGTCGCGGTGAACCCGTGCATCACGACGATGGCGATCGGTGAGAAGTGCGCGGACCTGCTGAAGGAGGACGCGCGCTCCTAGCTTTGCACTGAAGGCCCCTCGCTTCGGTGAGGGGCCTTTGTCGTGTCCGGAAAACCAGTGGAGCTGCCTCCACTGGGCCATTACCGTGCTGCCGGACCACGTCGTCGAGCCCGAGGGCCTGCCGTTGTACACCCTGTGAGACCTCCCGAGCGCTGATTTCGTCGCGCGTCGCGCCTTGGCGCCGCGCCGCCTTTTGCTGCGGATTTCTCACTGGAACGGGTGTACTCCTGTGCTCGAAAACTGGGTGGTCGTACCCACCTGCCTGCCTGTCGTCCTCCGCCGTTGCCACGCCTGCGCGTCCGGGCGTTTCCGGGCGAACGGCAAATTCCGGGTCAACGCCAACCACAAACTCATCGATGTCTGGCTCCTCGTGCTCTGCACTCGGTGCGGGGACACCGCGAAGCTCACGATCCTGGAGCGGGTGAACGTGCGCTCCGTCCGTCCTGAGCTGCTGAAGCGGCTACATGAGAACGACCTCGCTCTGGCTGCCGAACTGCTCCAGGACCCGGCCGTGCGGCGCCGGAATCACATCGCCCTCGATTGGGACGGTGCCTGGCGGCTCGACACCGGCTCCTCGAGCCATCGGGACTTCCTCGACGTCTCGGTTCGGTTCGCGGCACGGATTCCCGTCCGACCGGCGCGGCTGATCGCCGACGGTTGCGACCTTTCGCGGGCCGAGGTCGAGAGACTGATCGAGGAGGGGAAGGTGGTTTCGGCGGTGCGGTTGAGCGGAAAGGTCTCCGGCGACTTCACTTTCACGCTGAAACGCTGATCCCGGGTCTCGTGAAGAGACGGTCACTGTGGCGTAAGTCAAATATGGCGTGCCGCGCACCCTTTACGCCTTGGGTTCGCACTGACCGACGAGGGCCGACCGCGCCACGAATGTCCACAGGGGACACTTTTCGAGCCGCAGGTGTCCGATTTGGGTAGTACGCACGGTGTAGCAAGGGGGTCGTGAGTGGCAAGTGGGGTTCTAACCCTCATTGCCACTCACGACCTCGGTCAGGATCGTACAAATGGACATAAAACGGACGCCGCGCAGCCGAAGAGTGTCCCTTGTGGACAATCAGCGGCCATTAGGCGTCAGCGAAGAGGGTCCACGCCACGTTTGACTTACCCCTCAATAGAACGCTCTTTACCGCAGAAGCTGTCCTATGTGCACACCAAGGCAAGCGGATCTTGAAGCTCTGCCCTCAGAAAGTTTGAAAAATCGCCGTCGGCAAGGCAATCGAGTTCCTCAAATGGAAACAACGGCCGGAGTACCCCGATCACCGGTCATCTGCTCCAGCGCCCACGCTCGCCCGAACTCGGCCAGCGCCGGCCCCGACCAGTAGGCGGGAATCCTGATTCCCGACCACAGCGGCATTTTCGGCCCGCTCAACGTGCCATGGCTGACCTGGACGCGAACCGCGCCTTCCAGCCAGGTGAAGACGAAGTGGGCATACATGAACATCCATGCCTGCCTGCCCATCGCGTCCCGCACGAGTACCGGCCCTTCGGACTGGTACGGCGCCTTGTAGATGACCTGCTTCCGGCCGCTGCGGTAGCTGATCTCCTGGGCGGTGACACCCGGAGGAAGCATCAACGGTTCCACTCGGTCAGTCCTCCACGATGGTGATCGTGCCGTGCCCGTCGCAGCCGGCACAGCCTTTTCCGTCGCAATCACCACATACCGAAGTAAGATAATCCATGATTCGGAATTCCGTTCGCGTCGAAGTGAAAGTGTCCGAAGTACCCGCATTACCTCGTGAACACGAGGCTCAAGTTAGCGAGCACGACGACACCCGGACAAGCCGAACGAAGCCGTTCCATTCCGACGGATTACAAATACCGATTTATTGCAGCAACGCAACGCATTCGACGTGGTGCGTCATCGGGAAAGCGTCGAAAGCGCGAAGGTCAACGAGCCCGTATCCGTGCTCGGCGAACAGCGCGATGTCGCGCGCCAGTGCGGCCGGGTCGCACGCCACGTAGACGATCCGGTCGGGCGAGCCCTCCACGATGGACTCGACGACGGCCTTGCCAGCCCCCTTGCGCGGCGGGTCGAGGACGACGACGTCGACCGGTTTCGGGGCGTCGGCCAGCAGGTGCTCGACGCGGCCGGAGCGCCAGCGGACCTGCGGGAGGTCGGCCAGGTTCTCCTCGCCGTCGGCGACGGCACGCCGGCCGGATTCGATGGCCAAGACGCGCCCACGCGGCCCGACCTGCGAAGCGAGCACCGACGCGAAGAGGCCGACACCGGCGTACAGGTCCCACGCCACGCCGTCGCGCGGCGCCTCCGCCCATTCCGCGACGACGGCGGCGAGCGTGTCGGCGGCGGCCGGGTGGACCTGCCAGAAGCCGTGGGCGTCGAAGCGCCAGTCGCGGCCGGCGGCGTGCTGAACGGCGAGGCCGCCCGCGAGCTGACGCGACCGGGTCTTCCCGTGGACCGTCGACAGGTCACGTAGGTGCACGTGCCCCTCGCCGTCCTTGGTGACCTCGATTTCGCTGCCGGGCCGCCAGTTGCGCGACACGACGTCGTCGAGCGCGCCGGGGACGGTGATCGGGCAGTCGTCGATCGCGATCACGCGATGGCTGTGGTGCGCCCGGAATCCCGCCTTGCCGTCCTTGCCCGCGACAAGCCGGACGCGGCTGCGCCAGTCCAGCGGGCCACCGTCGAGGGCTTCGACGACGACGTCGCGCTCGATGCCGGCGAGCCGCTTCAGCTGCTCCATGACCACGGCGGCTTTGAGTTCACGCTGATGCCCGGGAGTGGCGTGCTGCCAGTCGCAGCCGCCGCACAGTCCCGGCGCCGCGAGGGGGCACGGCGGCTCCACGCGTTCCGGGGACGCCTCGATGACTTCGATCGCGTCCGCGCGGCAGAACGAGCCGCCCTTGTCCTCGGTGACCGTGGCCAGGACCCGCTCGCCGGGCAGCGCGTGCCGCACGAACACGACCCGGCCCTCCGTCCGCGCGACGCAGTGCCCGCCGTGCGCGACCGCGCCGACCTCCAGCTCGATCGTTCGTCCGAGCCAGGTGCCGGTCGACGCGTCCACACTCATTCTGCGCTGTCCTTCGTTTTTTCGGGCCGAGTCTTCTCGGGTTGCTTGACGATCGGGGAGAACCCGCGGCGCACGTCACCGGCCGCCGGACGTGCTTTCCGGTCGCGTTTGATCGCCTTTTCCGACGATTCGAGCTGCCACGGCACGCTGGTCACCATGACGCCGGGCTGGAACAGGAGGCGTCCCTTGAGCCGCAGCGCGCTCTGGTTGTGCAGGACCTGCTCCCACCAGTGCCCGACGACGTACTCGGGGATGAACACGGTCACGACGTTGCGCGGATTGTCGCCGCGGACGCGCTTCACGTAGTCCAGCACCGGTTTCGTGATCTCGCGATAGGGCGATTCAATCACCTTCAGCGGCACCTTGAAATTGTGGTCGTCCCATTCCTGGACGAGTTTGCGCGTCTCGACGTCGTCGACGTTCACCGTGACGGCTTCGAGGACGTCCGGCCGCACGGCCTTGGCGTAGGAAAGCGCACGCAGGGTCGGCAGGTGCAGTTTCGAAATCAGCACGATCGCGTGGTTGCGCGAAGGCAATACGGCCGGTTTCCGGTCCATTTCGCGCAATTCCTCGGCGACCCGGTCGTAATGCTTCCGGATCGCGGTCATCAGGATGTAGATCGCCACCATCGCCGCGATCGCGATCCAGGCGCCGAGCAGGAACTTCGTCACCAGCACGATCACCAGCACGGTGCCGGTCATGGTGAGGCCGATCGCGTTGACCGTCTGCGAACGCCGCATCCGCCGCCGCACCGTCGCGTCGGTCTCCCGTGCCAGCAGGCGGTTCCAGTGCCGGATCATGCCCGCCTGGCTGATCGTGAAGGAGACGAACACCCCGACGATGTAGAGCTGGATGAGCTTGGTGACCTCGGCGTCGAACGCGATGATCAGCACCAGCGCGAAAGCGGCGAGGAACAGGATGCCGTTGGAGAAGGCCAGCCGGTCGCCGCGGGTGTGCAGCTGACGCGGCAGGTACCGGTCCTGGGCGAGGATCGAACCGAGCACCGGGAAGCCGTTGAACGCGGTGTTCGCGGCCAGCAGCAGGATGATGCCGGTGGCGAAGGAGATGTAGTAGAACGCGGGGGTGAAGTCGGCGAACACCGCCTGCGCGATCTGCGCGACGATCGTCTTCTGCTCGTAGCCCGCCGGAGTGCCGGTGAGCTGAGTTTCCGGATGCTCGGCGAATTTGACGTCGGTGACGATCGCCAGCGTGATGATGCCGACCAGCATCGTCACCGCGAGCACACCCATCATCAGCAAGGTGGTCGCGGCGTTCTTCGATTTCGGTTTCTGGAACGCCGGGACACCGTTGCTGATCGCCTCGACCCCGGTCAGCGCCGCCGCACCGGAGGAGAACGTGCGCAACAGCAGGAAGAAGAACGCGAAACCGGTCAAAGAGGCTTCTTCGTGCAATTGGAAGTCCGCGCTCTCGGCCCGCATGTCGGCGCCGGACAGCGCCTCGATCAGGCCCCAGATCACCATGCCGAGAATGCCGATGATGAAGCCGTAGGTCGGGATCGCGAACGCTTTGCCCGATTCGCGCACTCCGCGCAGATTCAGCGCGGTCAGCACGATCACGATGATGACCGCGGCGATCACCTTGTGCTGCGCCACCCAGGGAATGGCGGAACCGATGTTCGCCACGCCGGACGACGTCGACACCGCGACGGTGAGCACGTAGTCGACCAGCAGCGCACTGGCGACGGTGAGACCGAATTTGCCGCCGAGGTTGGTGTTGGCGACTTCGTAGTCACCGCCACCGCTGGGATAGGCGTGCACGTTCTGCCGGTAGGACGCGACCACGACCAGCATGACGAGCGCGACGGCGACGCCGATCCACGGCGCGAACGCGTACGCGGACAACCCGGCGACGCTGAGGGTCAGAAAGATCTCCTCAGGCGCGTAGGCGACGCTCGACAACGCGTCGGACGCGAAAATCGGCAGCGCGATGCGCTTCGGCAGCAGCGTATGCGAGAGGCGGTCACTCCGGAATGGACGTCCGAGGACGAGCCGCTTCAATACGGTCGGGAACTTCGACACCGCAGAAGCCTAGCTAACGGTGCCCAGGGTAGGTTCGGCGCTGGTGTGTCTGGGTACCTGCGGACGGGTGAACGTCCGACGACGAAGGAGGCAGGGCGTGCACGTGGTGATCATGGGATGCGGCCGGGTAGGCGCATCCCTGGCCGCGGCGCTGGAGCGGCTCGGGCACGAAGTCGCCATCATCGACAAGACCCAGCAGGCGTTCCGGCGGCTCGGCAGTGATTTCCACGGCCAGCAGGTGGTCGGCGTCGGCTTCGACCGGCAGGTGCTGATCGAGGCCGGGATCGAACGCGCGGGGGCTTTCGCGGCGGTGTCCAGCGGCGACAACTCCAACATCATCTCGGCGCGGGTGGCGAGGGAGAACTTCGGCATCGACAAGGTCGTCGCCAGGATCTACGACCACAAGCGCGCGGCGGTCTACGAACGGCTCGGCATCCCGACCGTGGCGACCGTGCCGTGGACGACGGACCGGTTCCTGCGCACCCTGCTCCCCGACGGCGTCGCCTCGGAGTGGCGGGACCCGTCGGGCAGCGTGGCGCTGCTGCAGCTCCCGCTGAACGAGGGCTGGGTGGGGCGCAGCGTGCGCGAACTGCAGGAAACCACCGGTGCGCGCGTCGCGTTCATCATGCGGTTCGGCACCGCCGTCCTGCCCGACACCAAGGCCGTGATCCAGGCGGACGACGTCGTGTACGTCGCCGCGAAATCGGGCACTGTCAGCGACGTGACCACCGTCGCCGCTCGCGAACCGGAAGAGGAGAACTGATGCGGGTCGCGATTGCCGGGGCCGGCGCGGTCGGCCGGTCGATCGCCACGGAGCTGATCGACGGGCGTCACCAGGTGATGCTCATCGAACGCGAGGCCGACCAGTTCGAACCGCACACCGTCGAGCAGGCGGACTGGGTGCTGGGCGACGCGTGCGAGGTCTCGATCCTCGAGGAGTCCGGGATCGAGGAGTGCGACGTCGTGATCGCCGCGACGGGCGACGACAAGGCGAACCTGGTGGTCTCGCTGCTCGCGAAGACCGAGTTCGCGGTGCGCCGGGTGGTGGCACGGGTGAACAACCCGGCCAACGAATGGCTCTTCAATGACGCCTGGGGGGTCGACGTCGCCGTCTCGACCCCGCGGATGCTCGCCGCGATGGTCGAGGAGGCGGTGAGCGTCGGCGATCTGGTGCGGCTGATGACGTTCCGGCAGAGCCAGGCGAACCTCGTCGAACTCACCCTCCCGGAGGAGACTCCGCTCGCGGGCAAGGCGGTCAGCGAGATCAACCTGCCGCGTGACGCGGCACTGGTGACGATCCTGCGCGGCGACCGGGTGATCGTGCCGCAGCCGGAAGACCCGCTGGAGCCGGGTGACGAGCTCCTGTTCGTGGCGACATCGGACGTGGAGCCGGAGATCCGGACCGCGCTGGGATATTAAACGGGGGCTACTAGTTCTCCGTCGCGGGCGCCTGCGCGTACTTCGCGCGCAGGCGGGCCTCGACCTCTTCATCGGTCTCTTCACGCGGGGCCTCTTCGGCCTGCGCCTTGAGGTGCTTGTCCGAACGCCGCACGGCCCAGACGACGGTGAGCAGCCCGAGCGCGTACAGCGGGTAGCCCATCGCGATCTTCGCGAAGGCCAGCCAGCCGGTGTAGTCCTCGTCGTAGAGCCAGCGCTGCACGACGAACCGGGCGCCGAAGATCAGCGCCATGGCGGCGGTCGCGATCGAGTAGGAGATCAGCGACTTCTTGTCCTTGCGCCAGGCGTGGCCGCTGCCGTTGAGCGCGTTCCACACCACGCCGGCGAGCGGCCAGCGGACGACGATCGACAGGACGAAGACGCCGCAGTAGACCAGGCTCGTCCAGATGCCGAACAGGAAGAAGCCCTTGGCCGAACCCGTCCGGTACGCGATGAACGCCGCGATCGCGACGCCGAAGAAGCCGGAGATCGCGGGCTGCAGCGGCTCCTTGCGGACGATCCGCAGCACGGTGATCGCCACCGCGCTGCCGACCGCGGCCCAGATCCCCACCGTGAGCCCGAAGATCGCGTTCGCGATGACGAACACGATGACCGGCAGCGAGGAATAGAACAGTCCGGACAGTCCGCCCATCTGTTCCAACAGGGTGGGCTGGGGTTTCTTGTCTTCGGTCTTGTCTTCGCCGCCGACGGGTTCAGTCACGATGCGGGATCAACTCACAGGGCTCTGAAGTTCGTAATAGGGGTTGTACAGCACCTTCTGACCATCACGTTCGGCCATCCGGCCGCGCACCTTGATGGTTCGCCCGGGTTCGATCCCGGGGATCCGGCGGCGTCCGAGCCAGATTAGCGTCACACCCTGTGTGCCGTCGAACAGCTCGGCCTGCAGTGTCGCCGCCTCGTTGGTCGGGCAGAGCTCCACACTGCGGAGTCTGCCGAGCACCGTCACCTCTTGACCCGACCGGCAGTCACAGGCGCGCTGCGCTCCGCCGGCCTCGGATTTTTCGGACAGGTCGTCGGCGTCGAGATCCTCGACGTCGCTGGTCAGCTTGCGGACCAGCCGGCTGAAGTAGCCGCCGTCTTTGGCGGACATAACGGTGCTCCTGTGCTCCGGGGCCCCCGACTTGAACGGCCCGTGCGTAATCCAGCGTAACTGTGCTCGGACCAGGACAACGGGTTTGGGAGAAGATCGCAACGTGACCTCCGCTATTCCGCCTACGACGGCAGTAGTACTCCCCGGCACCGGGTCCGACGAAGTGTTCGTGCGCAGCGTGTTCGCCGGTCCCCTGCGAGCACTCGGCGTGCGGTTGCTCGCCCCGCCGCCGCCGGTCGGCGACCGTCTCGCGGACGGCTATCTCGACGAGCTGGACAGGCTCTCCGCCGAGCACGGTCCGCTGCTCGTGGGCGGCATCTCGTTCGGCGCGCACCTCTCAGCGGAGTGGGCGGCGCGCAATCCTGGCCGCTGCACCGGCCTGCTGGCCGCGCTCCCGGCCTGGAACGGCCCGGCCGGAGGAGCACCCGCGTCGCTCGCCGCGCGGCTGTCAGGGGATCTGGTGGCCGAAAACGGGGTCGACGGCGCGCTGGCGAAATCCTCCGACGGCGTGCCGGAATGGCTCTCGGCGGAGCTCGGCCGCGCATGGCGGCGGCACGGCGCCGGACTGGCGGCGAGCCTGCGGACGGCGGCAGGCCACCCCGCCCCCACACTCGAAGACCTGAAAGGCCTCGACGTGCCCGCCGGGATCGGCGCGTGCGTGGACGACCCGATCCATCCGGTGGAGGTCGCCCACGCCTGGGCGGCCGCCCTGCCGCGAGCCGAGGTCGGCGAGTCGACGCTCACCGCCCTCGGCGCGGACCGGGAATCCCTGGGCCGCGCAACCCTCCAAGCCTGGCTGAAAGCCCGGACCCACTAACCCAGCGCAACGCGACGGCACGCCGACTCGACCACACGGTCTCCCCAAGGGCGCCCCGCGCCCGACGGAGACTTCACCCGTCGAGCGCCCTCTTTCGGGCCGAAGGCCCACGAAAACGCGATGAAGGGGCGCCCTCCGCTCCCAACGCGAGTTGTAAGCGGTCCAGGCGCCCCTTCGGCGCGCTTTTCGTCAGCGCGAGATCTAACCACTCTGCTCGGCGATGTGCTGCGCGACGGCGTCGGGCAGCGTGATGGTCAGCGGGGTGCGGACCGGCATCGGCGCGTCACCGCGGTCGACGATGGTGTGCCGCACGATCTCCCGCAGCACGGCGGGCGCCTGCGACGCCTGCGACTGCGGCCCGGCGATGACGCCGCGGAGCATCCAGCGCGGACCGTCGACCCCGACGAACCGCAGCGCGACGTCGCCGACGATCGCGGACAGCTCCAGCCCCCACTCCCCCATACCGACCGAGACCTTGGCGCCGTCGGCGCGCAGCTGCTCGGTGAGCTCGGTGCTGACGTCCTTCCACAGGCCGCCGGACCGCGGCGCCGCGTAGCCGCTGACGGTGATCTGGCCCTGTTCGGTGACGACGTGCACCGCGCGGACGCCGCCGCTCTCCGGGTCCATCTCGACCTGGACCTGGGAACCGTCGGGCACCGGCACCTTCACCGAACCGAGGTCGATCCTCGGGATGCCGTCCTCGGGCGCGTCGGCGAGGTCGAAGGGGCCGTCGGAGGTCTCCGACAGCTGCGGCTCGATCTCGTCATCGGCGCCGTCGGTGACGGGACGCTCCTCGGCCTCGGGCGCGGCATGCCGTCCGCTTGGCTTCGCCGAGCGCTTGCGTCCGAAAATCCCCACTAGTTCTCCGTTCCTTCCCTGGCTCCGGCTCCCAGTGTGGCGTGTCCGCCCGTGGAGCCATACCCACCTTCGCCGCGCTCGGACGACTCCAGCTCGGCGACCTCGACGAATTCGGCCTGTTCGACCCGTTGCACGACCAGCTGCGCGATCCGGTCGCCGCGGGTGAGCACGACCTTCTCGGAGAGATCATGGTTGATCAGGCAGACGCGGATCTCACCGCGGTACCCGGAGTCGATCGTGCCCGGCGTGTTGACGACCGAGAGGCCGACACGGGCGGCGAGACCCGAGCGCGGGTGGACGAAGCCCGCGTACCCGGGCGGCAACGCGATCGCGACGCCTGTGCCGACCACGCCGCGTTCACCGGGCGCGAGCACGAGATCCGAGGTGGTGACGAGGTCGGCGCCCGCGTCGCCGGGGCGCGCGTAGGCGGGAAGGGGGACCGAAGGATCGATCCGGGAAAGCAGTACCTGAACGGTGGACACGGGCGGCGAGACTACCCTGAACACGTGGGTGAAAGCGTGAACACGGCCGAAGGCGGCGCCGTCAAGCATTCAGAGCGGCTCTACGTCCCGTGGTGGGGCTGGCCGTTGCCGCTGCTGGGCGGCGGGCTGCTGGCGGCGGAGATCGACATGGGCTATCCCGGCCTGCGCGGATGGCTGCCGTACGTGGTGTTGATCCCCGCGGTGATCGCGCTGATGGTCTCGCTCGGCCGGTCCCGCGTCCGGGTGACCGGCGGCGCCGAGCCGGAGCTGTGGCTGCGTGACGCGCACCTGCCGCTCAAGTTCGTCGGCGACGTGGACGTCATCGACAAGGAAGCGAAGCGCAAGGCGCTCGGCCGCGACGCCGATCCGGCGGCCTTCGTGCTGCACCGGGGCTGGGTCGGCCCGGTCGTGCGGGTCTGGCTCACCGACCCCGACGACCCGACGCCGTACTGGCTGTTCAGCACCCGGCATCCGGAGAAGGTGGCCGCGCTGCTGCGGCAGACCGCCTCGAAGTCCTGAGACAGACTCGTTCTTCAGACAGGCTCGTGCTTTCGAAAGGAAAGGGGGCCGGCCACCCGGCCGGCCCCCTTATTCCTGTTCAGATCCCGAAACCCCTGTCGCGCCGTCCCCTGTGCCCGTAGGCTCAGGCGCAGTCGCGGCAGATGAGCCGTCCGCCACTCTCCTCGGCCAGCCTGCTGCGGTGGTGCACCAGGAAGCAGACGGAGCAGGTGAACTCGTCGGCCTGCTTGGGCACGACCTTGACGGTCAGGTCCTCACCGGAAAGTCCGGAGAGGTCCGCGCCCGGCAGCTCGAAGTTCTCGGCGGTCGCGTCCTCGTCGACGTCCACGACGCCGGACTGGTTTTCGTTACGCCTTGCCTTCAGCTCTTCCAACGAGTCTTCGGCCAGCTCGTCGGCTTCGCTGCGGCGCGGAGCGTCGTAGTCGGTCGCCATTTGTCCCTCACCCCTGCGATGCTTT
Organism: Amycolatopsis sp. NPDC102389; assembly: GCF_044765885.1. Lineage (NCBI taxonomy): Bacteria > Bacillati > Actinomycetota > Actinomycetes > Pseudonocardiales > Pseudonocardiaceae > Amycolatopsis > Amycolatopsis sp. NPDC102389. Next base: position 38,795 of record NZ_JBIWKX010000009.1, on the reverse strand, counting down.
CGATGTCAGATGGCCCGGACCCGCGAGCGCGCGGCTCGTGAGTCCTTCGTGCCGCTGGTTAACGTCCCAGCGCCCCTGTTTGTGCCCGGCTGGGCAGTGAGCGAGGTCTCTCTTTTGCGCCTCTTACTGCCGCCTGAGCCCGCGAAGGGTAGCTCACGCTGATACCGGCTCTGCAACGAGTCAGACATTGCCGCGATTACGTCACCCAACAGGGGGAACCCTGCTGTCAAGACGCCTGTCGTCCGAATGGGTTGCCCCCGCGTCGGGTACCTCACCCCTTGGGCCCGGCCGCTTGCCCGGAGTGGTCATCGCGTGGTGCTATCCGGAGGCCCGCGCCGATCACCCGCGCCGCAACGCATAGGCTGATCGGACACGATGGTGAGTTGAAGCACCGTCCGGGGATCCGGGCTTTGGGGAAGGGACTGGCAGGTGGCGTCGGGGAACGGCATCGGGGACCGCGGGGCGAGGCCGTATCGCAAGCACAAGCCGCTGCCCGCGCTCATCGTCATCGGGGTGATGGCACTCGGCGCGGTCATCGTCTGGGTGAACGTCGTGGCGAGCAACGCCGACGTCGACGCCAAGGTCCGCTGCGATCCCCCGCCCGCCCCGCAGCAAGGTGTCACCTACACGCCGCTGGCCCACAACGGGCTCGACGACCGCGCGCCGGTCCCGCCGGACAAGGTCGCCGTCCAGGTGCTCAACGGATCCCAGGTCCGCGGCCAGGGCGGCATCGTCACCAGCACGCTCCGGGAGCTCGGTTTCTCCCAGATCGTCGAGCCGGACGTCGACCCGGCCTACAAGAACGCCGAAGCCAAGTGCCGCGGCCAGATCCGCTTCGGCGAGAACGGCGCCGCCGCGGCCCGCACGCTGAGCCTGGTGGTCCCGTGCGCCGAATTGGTCAAGGACAACCGCAAGGACGCTTCGGTCACCCTCACCACCGGCACCCTGCTCGGCGACATCCGCCCGAAGGTGGAGGCGCGCCAGGTCCTCGACCAGCTCACGCAGTGGTCGAAGGCGCAGCAGGGCAGCGGCGGCGGCGAGCAGTCCGCGGGCGGCGGTGCCCCGGTGATCGACCAGGCACTGCTGAAGGCCGCCCGCGAAGCTCCCTGCTGAGCCCTCAGATAGCGCCGACGCCCGACTCGAGCAGCGCCTGACGCAACGGTCCCGAGATCGACGGCGCCACCGCGAAGGTCGCGTCGGGTCCCAGCTCCGTGTCCTCGCCCGGCAACGACACCTGAGCGCCCGCCTCGGCCGCGATGAGCGCTCCGGCGGCCCAATCCCAGTGCCCGAGGCCGTGTTCGACGTAGGCGTCCAGCCAGCCCGCCGCGACGGCGCACAGATCGAGCGAGGCGGCCCCGTTGCGCCGGACGTCCCGCACCCGGGTCGCCAATTCCGCGACGAAGCGGGCCTGCTTGGTCCGCCGTTCGACCTTGTAGGCGAATCCGGTGCCGACGAGCGTCAGGTCGAGCCGGTCCGGGACGTTGACCGACAGCGGCCGCCCGTCGAGGAAGGCGCCCTGCCCGCGCGCGGCGGTCCAGCGGCGCCCGCTGACCGGTTCGACGACGGCGCCCGCCACCGACACCCCGCCGACCTGCGCGGCCACCGAGACGGCGAACCACGGCAGCCCGTAGAGGAAGTTCACCGTCCCGTCGATCGGGTCGACCACCCAGGTCACCCCGTCACCGGCGATCCCGCCGCCCTCCTCGCCGAGCACGGCGTCGTCCGGGCGCAGCTCGGCGAGGCGGGCGCGCACCAGCCGTTCCGACTCGTGGTCCACGGCGGTCACCACGTCGGTGTCGGCGGATTTGGTGTCCACCCGCACCTCGCGGCCCCCGTTCATCCCGGTCCAGGCCTCGTGGACCAGTTCGGCGGCCTCGCCCGCGACACGCTCGGCGACACCCTTCAGCAACGTCTCGTCAACTCCCACGTCCGCCATGTCACCACATCCGGTTAAAGTCTCCGAGGCAGGCTTCTGAATCGTGCGAGAAGGGACCACGTCCGTGGTGGAGGCGACCCGAGGTTTCGGTATCGACATCGGCGGCAGCGGGATCAAGGGCGCGCTGGTCGACTTGGCGCAAGGACAGCTGATCGGCGACCGGATCCGCATCGACACGCCGAAGCCGTCGACCCCCGAGGCGGTGGCCGACGTCGTCGCCGAGATCACCGGCCAGGCGGGCTGGGACGGCCCGGTGGGCGTCACGCTGCCCGCGGTGGTCAAGAAGGGGGTCGCGCACACCGCGGCCAACATCGACCGCAAGTGGATCGGCACCGACGCCGACGCCCTGTTCGCCAAGCGCCTCGGCCGCAGCGTGGACGACATCGCGATGCTCAACGACGCGGACGCCGCCGGCATGGCCGAGATCCGCTGGGGCGACCCGGTGGCGCGGCGCGGCGTGACGGCGCTGCTGACCTTCGGCACCGGCATCGGCAGCGCGGTCTTCCAGGACGGCAAGCTCGTGCCCAACACCGAGTTCGGCCACATCGAGGTCGACGGCTTCGACGCGGAGAAGAAGGCCGCGGCGTCGGTGAAGGACAACGAGGACCTCTCGTATCCCGAATGGGCGGAACGGGTGAACAGGTATCTCTCCGTGCTGGAAAACCTGATCTGGCCGGATCTGTTCATCGTCGGCGGCGGGGTCAGCAAGAAGTCGCACAAATGGGTCCCGCTGCTGGACATCCGCACCCCGGTGATCGTCGCGTCGCTGCAGAACAACGCGGGCATCGTCGGTGCGGCGGCCGCCGCGGCGGAGGGCATCGAGCACTGACGCGCCCGCGCTGACATCCGCGCCTCGGATGTCACTTCGGCGCGTCGCACGGCGTGTCGCGCCCGCAGGTCGGTGGTCCGCGCCGCGACGCTGTCACGTATCGTCGTTACAATGGAACACGGCCCCCGGCGGCGGCACCATCGAGAACGAGGTAAACCGCAGGCCGAGGGGTGTTCCCCGAAGTTTGAGGCAGCCGAGACCATCACGCCTCGGCTCGTCATGATCGACCGCTGCGAAAGGGCGTAAGTGGCAGCCGCAAGAACCGCAACCCGAAGCGGGACGAAGACAGCGACCGCAGCCGGCGAGCCGGCCGACGAGGCAGCCACCGACGCGGCGAAGCCCGCGGCGCGCAAGACCGCCGCCAAGGCGGCCGGCGCGAAGAAGGCCCCGGCGAAGAAGGCTCCGGCCAAGAAACCCACCACCAAGGGTGCCAAGACCGAAGACGGCGACCCGGAAGACGGTCCCGGCGACCTCGACGAGGCCGACCTCGAGACCCCGGATCTGTCCGACCTCGAAGAGGTCGAGGTGGACGTCGTCGACGCGACGGTCACCGAGGACACGGAAGAGGACGCGGAGTCCGAGGAGGACGTCGAAGAGACGCCCGCCCGCGGGCGCCGCACGTCGACCGACAAGAACGCCGGGAAGACCTCCGACAACCCGGACTTCGTCTGGGACGAGGAAGAGTCCGAGGCGCTGCGCCAGGCCCGCAAGGACGCCGAGCTCACCGCTTCGGCCGACTCGGTCCGCGCGTACCTCAAGCAGATCGGCAAGGTCGCCCTGCTGAACGCCGAGGAGGAGGTGGAGCTCGCCAAGCGCATCGAGGCCGGGCTCTACGCCGCCGAGCGCGTCCGCAACGCCGAGGAGGAGGGCGAGAAGCTCGTCACCCAGATGCGGCGCGACCTCAAGTGGATCGTGCGCGACGGTGAGCGGGCGAAGAACCACCTCCTGGAGGCGAACCTCCGGCTCGTGGTCTCGCTGGCCAAGCGCTACACCGGCCGCGGCATGGCGTTCCTGGACCTGATCCAGGAGGGCAACCTCGGTCTGATCCGCGCGGTCGAGAAGTTCGACTACACCAAGGGCTACAAGTTCTCCACGTACGCCACCTGGTGGATCCGTCAGGCGATCACCCGCGCGATGGCCGACCAGGCCCGTACCATCCGTATCCCGGTGCACATGGTCGAGGTCATCAACAAGCTCGGCCGTATACAGCGTGAACTGCTGCAGGACCTCGGCCGCGAGCCCACCCCCGAAGAGCTCGCGAAGGAAATGGACATCTCCCCGGAGAAGGTCCTCGAGATCCAGCAGTACGCCCGCGAGCCGATCTCGCTCGACCAGACCATCGGCGACGAGGGCGACTCGCAGCTCGGTGACTTCATCGAGGACTCCGAGGCCGTCGTCGCGGTCGACGCGGTGTCGTTCACGCTGCTGCAGGACCAGCTCCAGTCGGTGCTGCAGACGCTGTCCGAACGTGAGGCGGGGGTGGTGCGGCTGCGGTTCGGCCTCACCGACGGCCAGCCGCGCACGCTCGACGAGATCGGCCAGGTGTACGGGGTGACCCGTGAGCGCATCCGGCAGATCGAGTCGAAGACGATGTCGAAGCTGCGTCACCCGTCGCGTTCGCAGGTGCTGCGCGACTACCTGGACTGATCCCAGGGTTCATGGAAGACCCCGTCACCGTTTCGGTGGCGGGGTTTTTCGCGTCCGGTGTCGAATCGCGGCCCGCTCGTTCGACGCGTGGGTATGACGAAACCTCACACGACCAAGAACCTCGACCGCTACGGCTCCGCGGAGCTGCCGTGGAGCCGCCCGCGCGAGATCCTCACCGAGGACACGCCGACCGCCGACCTGACCTTCTTCGTGACGACCGTGCGTCCCGACGGGCGCCCGCATTCGGCGGGCGTCGGCGCCGTCTGGGTGGACGACGCCCTGTACTTCAAGGGCGGGCCGGAAACGCGCCGGTCCCGCAACCTGGCCGCGAATCCGGCGTGCGCCGTTTCGGTGCGGCTGCGGGGAATCGACCTCACGATGGAGGGTGAGGCGCACCGGGTCACCGACCCGGCGACGCTGGAGCGGGTGGCGGCGGTCTACCGGACGGGCGGCTGGCCGGCGACGGTCGAGGGCGACGCGCTCACCGCTCCCTTCAGCGCGCCCAGCGCGGGCGCGCCGCCCTGGCACCTGTACCGCCTCACTCTGCGCCGCGCGATCGGCGTGGCGAGCGCGGAACCCCATGGCGCCACACGCTGGGACTTCACCCCTCGCATTTAGTCCTCTGAATGCGGCAGTCGCCGCACAAGGCCCGCATTCAGAGGACTAAACGCGCCGGCTTCAGGGGCGGCCGGTCAGGGTGGTCCACGGGACGTGCACGGTCACCCGCTCCCGGAGCTGTTCGTTCATCAGCCACAGCTCCCCCGTCGCCGGCCAGTACGACAGGTTCTGCGAGTTCACCGGCGCGCGGCCGCTCAGCCGCGACGTCGAGGTGCCGCCGACCCCGCCGTGCAGGCACGACGGGTGGTCGCCCGCCACCCCGGCGTACTCGGGGCATACGCCGGTCAGTACGAAATATCCGTTGCGCGCCACCGCTCCCTGCATGCCCCACACCGGTGACACGAAGCCTTCCTTCGCGTGCACGGTGCCGTCGGCCGACAGCTGGGGCAGTCCGGTCGCGCGGTCGAACGGCCACCGCAGCACCCGGCCGCCGGCCGCGTTCGGGATGTGCTCCGAGGTCACGATCGAGCCGTCACTGTGGTCGAACGACATCGTCGCGAGGCACGGCCGCGTCCCGGGCGCGTTGGTGCAGGCGCCGCCGCCGGGGTACCAGTACGCGCCGATCTGCGGCATCGCGTAGTCGTAGAACGCCGCGTGGTACTTGCCGTCCGGGCCCTTGCCGACGACGCCGGAGCTGTCGTCGACCTTCCAGAAGTGCGTGGTGTCGAAGACCCGCACCACTCCCCCGGTGGTCGCGACGAACAGCCGGTTCCCGATCCAGGTCATGCCGTGCCCATGTCCTTGCACGACGGCGAAGTTGTCGTTCGACGTCGGTTCGACGAGCAGCACGTGCCGATATCCCAGCCCGGTGGCGTCCACAAAGGACAGACGGACCATGGTGTCGCCGGGAGTGTGCCAGGACGTCGCCACCACCCGTTTGCCGCCGACCTTCCCGGTCGCCGCGTCGGCGTCACCGGAGCCGGTCAGTCCCTGCGGGATCCAGTCGTTGGTCTTGTCGTCGTTCGCGTCCTCCCAGCAGAATCCCGCCGGGTTCAGCGCCGCCGCGAGATACGTGGCGTGGCACAGCGGCCGCGCCTTCCGGTTCGCCGACGACAGGATCTCCGGCAACCCGCGAGCTGGGAGCTGTTTCTCCAGCGCGGCGATCCGGGCGCCGTACGTGTCGAAGCTCGAACCGGAGGTCCAGCGGAAACCGTCGACCGTGGCCGCGTCCAGCTTCGGGAAGGCGGCCGCGGCGGAGGCGACCCCGGGGATGAGCGCGAACGCCAGCAGGAGCGTGGCGAGAAGTCCCAGCCTCTTCATGCCCGCGAGCCTTCCGGCCGCGCGCATACTTTCGATACAAACCGTGTCAGGAAACGGAAAGTCCGCGCTCAGCCAGGGACTCCGCGATCCGCAGCCGTTCGATCTCCCGGTCGAAGCCTTCCGGCAGTTCGGCCAGCCGGTGGTCGACCTCGACCTCCCGGCAGGCCTGGACGAGCAGCGCGTCGTACGCCTGTCTGGTGCCGTACCGGCGGACGGCGGAGGCGCCGGACGGGAGTTCCGCCAGCTGCCGGTGCACCCGGCGGAGGTCTGCGGCGAGTTTCTCGATGGGCGGCCCGGCCGGGATCTCCGGTTCACGGCGGCGGCGCCACCGGCGCACGGCGGCGGGGACCTTCAGCGCGCACCAGAAAAGAACCGAAGGCGCCACGGCGACAACGGCGTACAGCGTGACAGGCCCGATGGCCATGACTCATGGTAATCCCGCGCGAAGCGCCGGAGAACCCGCGAATCCGGGCTATATTCGCGACTGTGCTGACCGAGAGCTACCGCTACCCGGACGCCGGCGACCACGTCACCGGCGTGTTCATCCGGCGGCACGAACCCTACGACGGCTACTGGACGGCCAGCGAGGACCGCGCGCTCGGGAAGGTCGCCGAACAGCTCACCGCGATCCTCGGCCCACGCGAAGAGGTCAAGGCGCTCGACGCCGGCTGCGGGGAAGGCCGACTTCTCCCCTGGCTCGCCCGGTTCTCCGCCGACGTCACCGCCGCGGATCCCGACCCGGACAGGCTGGCCAAGGCACGCGAGACGGTCGTCGAAGACACCGAGTTCTCCTTCACCGTCTCGCCGATCACCGGCTTGGACGGCGGTCCGTACGACCTCGTGATGTGCAGTCACGTCATCCAGCACGTGCCGACGCCGGACGTCGGGCCGATCCTGCGGCGGCTGGCCGGGATCACCGCGCCCGGCGGCGCGCTGGTGCTCGCCTACAGCCGGTCGCCGATCGGGCAAGGCGCCTTCAGCCTCGACAGTGTCGAGGCAGGCACCGAAGTCCGCTCACGCCGTGTATCGCGCGAAGAGTTCGACGAGGCACTGCGCGAGGGAAGCGGCCCGGCGCTCCCGGTGCGCTACCTGGACCCGGCGGAGATCGCCGCCGACGCGGCCGAAGCGGGCTGGAGCACCGAGTGGGAGTGGACGTACCACGTCCTCGACGACCTCGGCCCGGCCGACGAGCACATCGACCGCGACGAGCTCGTCAACGCGTCCGGCCCGCTGCGCCGCCACCTCGGCCGGGACCTGATCACGCTGCTGCGCCGCCGCGCATGACCGCGGTTCTCCTCACCTTCGCGTGGGCGGTCCCCTTGTCCGAGCGGGAAGCCGAGAAGGTGCTGGACGGCGGACGGGACCGCGGGCTGCTGGCGCATCTCGACGGGAAGCTCGGCGAGGAGTGGACGGCCGCGGAGAACTTCCTGGCCAGTTACACGACACCGCCGCGAAGACGGGTGCTGCGCAAACGCACCGGCGGCTCCCGGTTGTCGATCTGCGCCGGCCAGGTCAGCCTGCCGTGCGAACTCGTCGTCACCTGGCATCCGGGCTATCACGCGATGACGCTGGTCCTCGCCACCACGATCACCGGCGCGGCGGCGGACGGGCCCGCCGCCGAGTTCGACCTCGCCATCGCCATCCTGCAAAGCCTTCAGGGCCGCGAGACGGCGAACGGGGAGAAAGGGCTGCACGGCGGCTACGGCGAGAAGACGTTCCCTTCGCTCCTCAAGGCCGTCACCCACATCTTCGAGGACCTGACCAAGGGCTGCGGCCTGACCGAAGGGCTCGGCCGCAAGGGCTGGTGCGTCGAACTGCGGTCCCACGACGGGCATCCGCCCGCCCAGCGGGTCGCCGCCGATCCCCGGCCATTCTACGGGATGGCGACCAGCGACGAGGGCTGGCGGTTCGTGCCCCGCGAGGTCGCCAGGGACGCGCTCGGCCCGTCGTGGGGCACGCGCTCCTTCGTCGCCGCGTACACGATGGCGGGCGGGATCGTCTGCCTCAACAGCAAGGATTCCGAGTACGTCGAGCAGCAGGCCGAGCTGATGCGCGGCCCGTTCGGCGCCGCCGAACCGTACTTCGGCATCGACAGCGAGATCGGCGGGCTCGACCACGGGATGCTCTTCATCCTCGAACGGGTGCTGATCCGGATGGCGCTGGCCGACCAGTGGCTGGCGTCGATGAAGAAGACCGGGAGCCGCACCCGGCTGTTGCGCGGCTCGCTCGACGACATCCTCGAAATGCTGCATTCGGTGCTCCCGCCCGAGATCGATTCGCTGGAGCGCCGGCTGGTCACCAGCATGGGCGTGGAGCGGATCATCGCCCAGCTCGACCGCCAGGCCGAGGCGATGGACGAGGAGACCAGGTACGCCTACGAGAACACGGTGAGCGCGCGGGTCACGCGGCTCACCGTGGTGACCGTCGTGCTGACGGTCGTCACCATCGTCCTCGGGGTCCTGCAGGTGCTCGTCTCACTCTGACCGGCGGCGCTGCTTGCGGGCGCGTTCGGCGAACAGCACCACCACGCCCGCGGCCACCATCAGCGCGCTCGCCACCACGTGCATACCCGGCGGGAGCAGGTGGAGCTGGACGAACCAGCTCAGGTTCGTGCTCCCCAGCAACCGGTTGATCAGCCCGCCCCCGCCCTGCACCAGCAGGAGGATCCCCAGCAGTTCGATCATCGTCGTGCCCCTTCCTCGACGTGGGCGTCCTTGGGTGAGAACCCCTGCCACAGCGGCCCGGTGGCGAACCAGATGGCCGTCACGACCCCCAGCCTCGGCAGCCAGCCCCACAACGGGTCGACCTGCTCCGTGCCGCCGACCATGGCGATCAGCAGGAGCAGCACCCCGGCGGCCAGCCCGCAGGCCAGCACGCATTTGAACCAGTCACGCCATTCGGCGCGCAGCTTCTCCCGGCCCTTCGGCTTGGGCGGCGGTGGCGGCCCGCCCGCGAACCGGTGCGCGAACCGCACGTCGGCCCACTTGATCATCGAATGCCCGAACGCCACGCTGAAGCCCAGGTACACCGCGGCGAGGCCGTGCACGAAGTTCGCCGTGGCACCGTTGCGCAGATCGACGACCGTCGCGACCAGCACGACGACGTCGATCACCGGGGTCAGGAGCAGCAGCACGACGCCCGTGCGCTTCAGCTTGAGCAGATAACGGGCCACGAGGCCGGCGACGATGGCGACCCAGAAACCGATCTCCCCGCCGGCGATCACGGCCGCCATCGGGTTTTCCTGGACGAAGTCCCAGATCTTGTTCACGGCCCGAGTCTGTCTCGCGAGCCGGGGGCCCCGCGTCGGCGTACCGCACGAGATCATCGTCATCAGTTCGTAGGACCCCGCGGCGCGCGGCGGTGTGCTGGGATGGAACGGTGCCCACGTTCGTCCCGCGCCTGAACCACCTCGCCGAATGGAAACAGGACCTCGTCATCGCCTTCGGCACGTGGGCCCTCGGCGTGCTGGTGTACCTGACCGGGATGCAGGTGCTGCTGGCGGGGCCCGACCACACTCCACTGTGGATCCGGCTGAGCGAGCTGACCGTGCTGTGCGGCCTGGAGATGTTGCGCCGCAAGGTACCGCTGGCGCTGATCTGCGCGCTGCCCGTGCTCGCGGTGGACATCGCGTTGGGGCCTTCGCTCCCGATCCTCGTCGTCTTCACCGACTTCCTGTACGCGACGACGCTTTACGGCACACGGCGCGTCAGCAGGCTGATGATCGGCGTCGCCGCGATCGGGACGCTCGTGGCGGTCTGCCTGGCGCTCATCTTCACCCCGCAGTGGCGTACGGCGATCCTCATCGCGTTCGCCTTCTTGCCGTTCCTGGTCACCCCGGTGTGGTGGGCGGCCAACGTCCGTCAGCAGCGGGACATCGCCGACACCGAGCGGGCGAACGCGGTCCAGCTGGCCACGATCGGCGAACTGGACCGGCAGGCCGCCGTGGCGGGGGAACGGTCGAAGATGGCGCGGGATCTGCACGACGTCATCGCCGGGCATCTCTCGGCGATCGCGATCCAGTCCGAGGCCGCGCTGTCGATGGCCACCGCCGACCCGAAGCTGTCCAGGAAGGTCCTGGAATCGGTGCGGGAGAACAGTGTCAGCGCGCTGGACGAGATGCGCGCGATGATCGGGCTGCTGCGCGCGGACACCGAGATCGAGGCGACCGCGCCCGCCCGGCTGGCCGAACTGTCCAAACTGGTCGAATCGGCGAGGGCGAGCGGGCTGGTGGTCGAGCTCGGCGCCGTACCGGAGCGGTCCGCCCGCCTGCCCGCCGCGGTCGACTTGACCGCGTACCGGATCGCACAGGAGGCGTTGACCAACGCGGTGAAACACGCTCCCGGCGGGCGGGCCGTCCTCGACATCCGCTCGGACGGCGGCATACTCACCGTCGAGGTGCGCAATGATCTTCAGCCGGATCGCCCCGGCGACGGCGGGACCGGCCTCGGCCTGCTGAACATGCGGGAACGCGCCGCCGCGGTGGGCGGCACCCTCACCGCCGGGCCGTCCGGTGGTCGCTGGCTGGTCCGCGCCGAACTGCCTCTGGAGGGGTCTTGACCGTCAAAGTCCTGGTCGCCGACGACCACGGCGCGATCCGTGCCGGGTTGATGATGATCCTCGGCAACGCCGAAGGCATCGAGGTGGTCGGTGAGGCCGCGGACGGCGCCACCGCCGTCCGCCAGGCGAAGGCCCTGAAGCCGGACGTCGTGCTGATGGACGTGCGCATGCCCGGGGTCGACGGCATCGCGGCCACTCGGGAACTGACCGCGGAAGGGCTGTGCGAAGTCCTCGTGCTCACCACCTTCGACCTCGACGAGTACGTCCACGCCGCGCTGCGGGCGGGTGCGGCCGGCTTCCTGCTGAAGTCGGTGGAGGCGTCGCGGCTGATCGAGGCGGTGAAGCTGGTCGCGGCGGGCGAAGGAGTGCTCGCGCCGCAGGTCACGCGGAAGCTGATCGCCGCCTTCGCCGCCGGGACGCGTGAACCTTCCGTCGTCCCCGCCGGGCTCGAAAACCTGACCGAACGCGAACGCGAAGTGCTGGCCTGCCTGGGCGCCGGCCTGTCCAACGCGCAGATCGGGACGCGGCTGCACATCGGCGAGACCACGGTGAAGACGCACGTCTCCCGGGTGCTCACGAAACTGGACCTGCGCTCACGGGTGCAGGCGGCGATCCTCGCGCAGGAGAACGGCGTCGTGCTGGAGAGGTGAACTCCCCACCGATCTGCCGCGCGTGGGCTGAAAGCTCCCTTCACCGCGTCTGATGCGACGAAGGCTCCCTTCACCGCGTCTGATGTGGCGTGTGGCATGGCGAGGGCCCGTCTGGGGGATCTGACGCGACCATAACCATCCACAAAGGACACCACCCCCATCGTTATGTCCGATTTGAGCGTTTTGCGCAGGGGTCGTGAGTGGTAATGGTCGTTCTAACCCTCTTTATCACTCACGACCCACGCGAGAATCCGACATCAGGACATAGATCGGGCGCACAATCGGCGCGAGCCGTCCCTTGTGGACACTTCGCACCACGGTGGCCATGTCCCCTCGATCTCCCACCGATCTGCGAGGTGGTCGGCGATCTTCTAGCGTGACCGTTCATGCGGCGAACTCTGGACGTGGACGAGGTCCTGAAACGGCAGGATTCCGGTGAGCTGAAACGCCGTCTGCACGGACGCGACCTGATCGGGTTCGGGGTCGGCATCATCATCGGCACCGGCATCTTCACCCTCGCCGGGGTCGAGGCGAAGACCCACGCGGGCCCGTCGGTCACGTTGTCGTTCGTGCTCGGCGCCGTCGTGGCCGGGATGGCCGCCCTCTGTTACGCCGAACTCGCGTCGAGCGTGCCGACGGCCGGAAGTGCCTACACCTACGCCTTCGCCACCCTCGGCGAGACTTTCGCCTGGATCATCGGCTGGGATCTGCTGCTGGAGTTCGCTCTCGGCGCGGCCGTCGTGTCGCGCGGCTGGTCCGGCTATCTCGCGAACCTGATGGGGCTCTCCCCCGACTGGTTCGGCGAGGACGCGAAGATCAACATCGGCGCGGTCGTGATCATCGCCGTGCTGACCGTGATCGCCGTCCTCGGGATCAAGGAGTCGGCGCGGGTGACGAATCTGCTCGTGCTGGTCAAGGTCGCGGTGTGCGTGCTGATCCTCGCGGTCGGCGTGTTCTACATCCGCGGCGAGAACCTCACCCCGTTCATCCCGGCCGCGCAGCCACCGACGGAGACGGCGGGCACCCTGCACCAGCCGATCGTGCAGGCCGCGCTCGGGCTCGAACAGTCCGTCTACGGCATCGCCGGGATGGTGACGGCCGCCGCCGTCGTCTTCTTCGCCTACACCGGTTTCGAGGCGCTCGCCAACCTCGGCGAGGAGACCGTGAACCCGAAACGCGATCTCCGGGTCGGCATCCTCGGCGCGCTCGGCGTCTGCGCGCTGCTCTACATCGGTGTCTCGCTGGTGCTGACCGGGATGGTGCCGTTCGCCGAGATCGACACGGGCGCCCCGCTCGCCGACGCCTTCGACCGCGTCGGGCAGCACTGGGTCGGCGCGCTGATCTCGCTCGGCGCGGTCACCGGGCTGACGTCGGTGATGATGGTGGAACTGGTGACGATCGGCCGGATCGGCTTCGCGATGGGCCGCGACGGCCTGCTGCCGAAGAAGTTCGGCACGGCGCATCCGCGCTGGGGCACCCCGCACCGGATGACCATCGCCGGCGCGGTGCTGATCGCGGCGCTGGCCGCGTTCGTCCCGATCTCCGAACTCGCCGACATGGTCAGCATCGGCGCCCTGTCGGCGATGATCATCGTCGCGCTGGCCGTCCCGGTGCTGCGCAAGCGGCGCCCGGACCTGGAACGTCCGTTCACCGTGCCGTTCTCGCCGTACCTGCCCATCGTGGCGGCGCTGGCGTGCTTCTACCTGATGCTGAACCTGGACGTGATGACGTGGCTGCGGTTCGCCGCGTGGCTGCTGCTCGGCCTGCTGATCTACGTCTTCTACGGACGCAAGCATTCCCGTTTCGCGAAGGACGACGTCAGCTCCACAGACCTGCCGTCGTGATCGCGCCGACGGCGGCCTCGGTGTCGGCGTCGTCCACCACGATCAGCATCCGCTTCAGCGCGGCGGCCACCCATTCCACCGGCTGGTCGTGCAAACCGTTGTCCCCCAAGGACGGATAACCGTCCATAATGGACACCAGAGTGCCTTCGGCGCCGATCCGCATCCCGGCGGCCAGCACGCGATGCCCGGCGGGCGGACGCCAGCGGGACGACCACAGCGGCGGGATACCGGTGTCGAGGTAGTCGAGCAGCGCTCGCGCCGGGGTGTCGTGCGCGCCGAATTCGGCCGGGTCGACCTCCGCGATCACCGCGACCCTCGGCAGCCGCCACAGCGCGGCCAGGAGCATGAACAACGACCGCGGCGCCCAGTTCCCGGTGGCGGGCACGGCGACGAGCCGTCCGCCCGACAGGGTCCCGATCGCCCGTGACAGGCCTTCCTGCGTGGCGCCCGCCAGCGCCGCGACCTCGTCCTGGCCCGCGACGTCGAACCCCGCCGCGCGCAGGGCGGCCAGCGCCGTGAACGGCCCGGCGAGCCCGTCCTTCTGCGGGAGTTCGGCCCGCGCGACGGCGACGAGGTGCTCGCCCCCTGGCAGCCAGCGCCGCCCGGACAGCCCCGCCCGGTCGCCGTCGATTCCGGAGGACATCAGTCTTCGAACGTCCACGACCGCATGATGAACGGCCCGTCGTTCGAGGCCCCGGCCGAAGCGTAGGTCGCCAGCGCGGCCTTGTTGTCCGTCTCGACCCCGACCCACATCCCGCGGCAGCCGCGCTCCCGCGCGATCCCGGCCAGCGCGTCGACGAGGTCGCGGCCGATCCCGCGCCGCTGGTAGTCCGGGCTGACGTCGAGTTCGTTGAGGAACATCTCGGTGCCCTTGTCCGGATGCGTCACCTCGGTGCCGGTGATCATGCCCACGGGCTCGCCGTCCTCGTAGGCGATCAGGAGGTGGTTCTCCTCCCCCGCGAGGAACTTCTCGGACGCGTCCCGTTGCGCGGGGCCGTCGAACAGGTGCTGAGCGGCGACGACCTCCTCTACGGTGCCCGCCCGCCGGATCTCGGCCACGTGTCCTCCCGGTGCTGAAAGCGCCACAGGCCGCTCAGTATCCCGCTCAGAGGGGCGCCGAGTCATCACGTTTCCCCGGCGAGCGCAGCGCGACCCCGGCGACGACGGCGAGCGTGCCGAGGGCTTCGGGCAGGGCCGGGACCTGACGGAGCCACAGGAAGCCGATCACGCCCGCCGTGACCGGCAGCAACGCGAGCAGCAGCGCGAACCGGGCGGGCCCCGCCTTGCGCAGGACCACTTGGTCGAGCCCGTACGGCACGACGGTCGCGAGCACACCCACCCCGATGCCCAGCAGGAGCAAACGTGGCGAAGCCCACACCGCGCCGGTGCCGAGCGCCAGCGGCGACAGCACCACGGTGCCGACCGTGAACCCGACGGCCAGCCCGTCGATTCCGTTCCCGCCGGCCGCGACCCGCTTCCCGAGCAGGATGTACCCCGCCCAGGCGGCCGCCGCGCCGAGCGCGAACAGCACGCCGAGCAGGCTGCCTTCGAGCCGGACGTCCGCGATGGCGACCACCCCGGCCACCACCAGCAGCAGGGCGAAGACGTCACGGCCGGTTCGCGAGCCGAACGCCGCCACGACCACGGGCCCGGCGAACTCGAGGGCGACCGCGGTGCCCAGCGGCAGCCGCGCGATCGCCTCGTAGAAGAGCACGTTCATCCCGGCGGTGACGACGCCGAAGGTGCCCGCGAGGAGGAAAGCGCGGCCGGTCCACGCCGCGCGGGGTGGCCTGCGCCACGCGAGGAGGACCAGCGCCGCCCCGAGACAGCGGAGCCAGGCCACCCCCGCGGGGGAGGCGACCGAAAAGAGACCTACGGCGACGGCCGCACCGGCGTACATCGAAATTCCGCTGAGAACGAACAAGATCGGCGCCGGCACGCTCGGAAGACGGTTCCGGACGACTGCGATACCCACCCCAGCATGGTGCCTGACGTGGGAAAAGGTGCTTCGGCGGGGAGTCTTCTCCCACGTTGCGTGATTACGCTACGGCAGACGAGGTAATTACCAGTGACAAATGAGACACCCACGCGGGAACACTTGCGGGCCGCCAAACGTCTGGAAGAGTGGAAGCACGAACACGGCGGGGCCGGGAACGAACGTTGCCGGCATCAGTGCCGAAGTGGTCGTAGCTGGATCGATGGCACCGGGCCACCGGTGCCGGGACGGAGGGAGACTCCAATGACTTCACCGACGCTCACCCGCCCCGAACTGACCGCTGCCGACCGATGCGACCGGTGTGGAGCTGCAGCCCAGGTTCGAGCCATTCTCAGCACCGGTGGCGAGTTGCTCTTCTGTGGTCACCACGCCCGCGCACACGAGACGAAGCTCAAGGAAATGTCCGCGGACATTCAGCGGTAGCCCACCAGTCCACGACCACCGGCGGCCGGCTACTCCCCAGGGAGAGAGCCGGCCGCCCTGTTTTTGCCCGCGGCCGCCCACGGGCTCGCCTGCCACAGGCCCTGGCTTGATCTGTGTCCCCAATGCGACATTGGGGACACAGAGCGTCTCCAATGTCACATTGGGACTCGGACCCAGCGTCGAACCCCTCTCCCGAGGACCCCCTGAGCACCAGCCTGCGCACCGCAGCCGCCGTCTTCCAAAAACATACAGACAGCATGTATGTTAGTCGTCATGACGACCAGCGACCTCCTCGGTGAAGCACACGTGGTGGATCTCGGCGACGCCCGCATCCGCTACCGCGACCGCGGCGAAGGCCCTCCCGTGGTCTTCGTGCACGGGCTGCTGACCAACGGCCTGCTCTGGCGCAAGGTGGCGCCCTCGGTTGCCGACGCCGGCTTCCGCTGCCTGACACCCGACTGGCCGCTGGGTTCGCACGAGATCCCGGTCCCCCACGCCGATCTGAGCCCGCCCGGGGTCGCGGCGCTCATCGCGCGGTTCCTCGAAGCGCTGGGCCTGACCGACGTCACCGTGGTCGCTAACGACACCGGCGGCGCGCTCACGCAACTGCTCATGACCACGAGCCCGGAACGGGTGGGCCGGGTCGTGCTGACCCCGTCGGACTCCTTCGAACGCTTCCTGCCGCCGCTGTTCGCGGGGCTGAGCCCGCTGGCGCGGATCCCCGGTGGCGTCGGGCTGGTGACGGCGGCGCTGCGCTGGCGGTGGCTGCTGAGGACGACGGACTTCCTCTGGCTGACCAAGCACCCGGTCCCCGACCACATCCTCGACGCGTACCTGCTGCCCAGCCGGCGGAGCGCGGAGATCCGCGACGACCTGCGCCGGTTCATGGCGAGCGTCGACAACCGCTACACGCTGACCGCCGCCGAGCGGCTGCCCGCGTTCACCAAGCCCGTGCTGCTGGCCTGGGCGCCCGAAGACCGGCACTTCCCGTTGTGGCTGGGCCGCAAGCTCGCCGGGGTCCTGCCGAACGCCGAACTGAAGACGATCGAGGACTCCTACGCCTTCGTGCCGGAGGACCAGCCGGAGCGGCTGAGCGGCATGATGGTGGAATTCCTGCGTGCCCACGCCACGACGTAGCCAGACCGAACGATCGCAGTCGACGCAAGCCGCGCTGATCACGGCGGCGCGGACGCTGTTCGCCGAACAGGGTTACGCGGCCGTGCCCACGGACGAGATCGTCCGGGCGGCGGGCGTCACCCGCGGCGCGCTGTACCACCACTTCGGGGACAAACAGGGCCTGTTCCGTGCCGTGATCGAGCAGATCGAAACGGAGATCACCGAGGATCTGAAGACCGTCATGGGCGCCGCGGGCGACCCGTGGACGGGGGCGCTCGGAGTGCTGAGCCGGTTCCTGGACCTGTGCCTGCGGCCCGAGGTCGTGCGGATCGCGCTCACGGACGCCGTCGCCGTCCTCGGCTGGCAGGCATGGCGCGAGCTGGAGAACCGGTACGGGCTGGGCCTGATCACGGAGATCCTGGAGTCCGCCGCGGCGGACGGGCTGCTGATCGACGCCCCGATCCCGCAGCTGGCGCAGCTGACGCTGAGCGCCTGCGCGGAGGCGGCGCTGATGATCGCGCACGCCGAAGACCGCGAAGCGGCCAAGGAGAAGGCTCTGGCCGCTCTGGTCGCCCTGCTCTCGGGTCTCGTGAAAGACCGCGTTTAGTCCTCTGAATGCGGTCGTTGCGTGTGCAAGGACCGCATTCAGAGGACCGAACGCGAGCTAAACGGTGTCCAGGATCATCTCGAAGGCCGCTTCTGCGGCACCCAGCAGCTTCACGTCCGCCCCGAGCGCCGAGCTCACGATCTGCGTCCCGCCCACGGCCCGGCTGACCAGGCTCCGCCGCCGGACCTCGGCCGCCACCGACTTCACGACCGAATCGGGCAGCACGGTGAGCAGGTCGCCCAGCACGACCAGCTGCGGGCCGAGCAGGTTGACCACGTTCACCAGGCCCAGCGTCAGCCATTCCGCGAACTCCGAGAGCCGCTCCTCGGCCGCGCGCGGATCCCGGCCCAGCTCGCGCAGTTCGAACATGATCGCCCCGCGCGGGGTGTCCTCGGGCAGGTCGAGCGCGCGGCACAGCGCCGCCTCGCCGACCTCGGTCTCCCAGCAGCCGCTGGACCCGCAGTAGCAGGGACGGCCGCCCGGCCGGATCGCCATATGCCCGATCTCGCCGACGTAGCCCGCGCCGCCGCGCAGCGACGAGCCGTCCGCGATGATCCCTCCCCCGACACCGACGTCGGCGGAGACGTACACGGCGTCGGAGGAGCCCCGCGCGGCGCCGCGCAGGTGTTCGGCGATGGCGCCGAGTTCGGCGTCGTTGCCGACCAGGATCGGAATACGCAGCACACCGCCGAGCCGTTCCCCGAGCGCCACGTCGGTCCAGCGCAGGTTCGGCGCCTCGTGGACGTGCCCGTCGGCCCGGCGGACGACCCCGGGCACGGACACGCCCGCGGCGATCGGCTGCACACCGAGGTCGCCCGCCAGCACGGTGGTCGACTCGATCACGTGCGTGATCACCTCGTCGGCCTCCCGCATCCGGCCGCGGAGGTTCCAGCTGTTGCGCCCGAGGATCTGGCCGCCGAACCCGACCAGCGCGATCGCCACGTGTTCGACCTGGAGATCGACCGCGAGCACCACCGCCGCGTGCGGCTGCGGCAGGACCAGGAGCGAGGGGCGGCCCGCCCCTCGTCCCGGCCTCGGGACCCGCTCCTCGACGACCCCCGCTTCCGCGAGGCCGTCGACGAGGGTCTTGATGGTGCTGCGGTTGAGCCCCAGCTCGGTCGCGAGGGTCGCCCTGGTGCTCGGGCCGCTGACGTGCAGCAACCGGAGCAAGGTCGTGCGGTTGTGCCTGCGCACCTCGTCTGGTCGTGCAACGGGTGTGCTGGTCACGGACTTCATCATTCCATGCGGACTCAGCGCGGCGACGCAGCCGCGCGGCGCCGGGACAGCGCGTCCACCGTGGCCGCCAGAAGCAGCACCAGACCGGTGACGATGTTGACCACCGCCGCCGACTGCTTCAGCAGGCCCAGCGCGTTCTCCACGACCGCCAGCACGAGACCACCGATCACCGCATCGACGACCCGGCCCTTGCCGCCGAACAGCGACGTACCACCGATGACTGCGGCACCGACCGCGAACAGCAGCGTGTTGAGGCCACCGGCCTGCGGGTCGACCGAACCGACCTTCGACGAGTAGACGATCGCGCCGACCGCCGCCACCGCCGAGCAGATGACGAACACCGAGGCCCGGATCTTCTCGACGTTGATACCGGCGCGGCGGGCCGCCTCGCGGTTGCCGCCGACGGCGTAGATGTGGCGGCCGTACTGCGTGCGGTTGAGCACGTAGGTGCCGAGCACCAGCAGGGCGAGCACGATCGGCACGACGTACGGGACGCCCGAGATGACGATGTTCGGGTTGGGCGCGCGGTTCAGCGTCAGCAGGTAGGTCGCGATCGCGGCGACCACGGCGATCGCGCCGACCTTGAACAGCACCATCGGCGTCGGCTGGGTGACCAGTCCGCGCTTGAGCCGGGAGAAGTGCTGGCCCAGTGTCACGGCGGCGAAACCACCGGCGGCGATCAGGAAGAGCACCCAGCTGCCCACAGTGGACAGATTGCCGTTGGCGACCTTGAACAGCACGTCCGAGGTGCTGATGCCGAGCGTGCCGCCCTCGCCGATGAACTGGAGGATGACCCCTTGCCAGGCGAGGAACAGCGCCAGCGTCACGACGAACGACGGCATGCCGATCTTGGAGACGAGGAACCCGGTGAGGACACCGATCGCGCCGCCGACGCTGATCGCGAGCAGGATCTCGATCCACGGGTTGGCCGCGGTTCCCGAAAGCACCAGCGCGATGGCGAGCACGGCGAAGCCGACGCCCGCCCAGATCCGCAGGATCACGCCGAGCAGGGCGGCGACGGCGAGGACGACGAGGAACGCGATGAAGACGCCGTTCCCCATGCCGCCCAACAGGTTTCCGTTGCGCACGTAGTGCATCGCCAGCACCGCGGCGGTGACGCCGGACGCGGTGCCCGCGGACAGGTCGATCTCGCCGAGCAGCAGCACGAACACGATGCCCATCGCGATGATCGCCTTGCCGGCGCCTTGCGCCATCAGGTTCGCGATGTTGTTCATCGTCAGGAAGGTGTCCGACAGCGAGGCGAACACGATCACCAGCACGAGCAGGCCGAGCAGCGCCGGGAGCGAACCCAGCTGTCCCGCCTTGAGCCGGGAGAAGTAGTCGCCGACGGCTTCGCGTGTCGACATCGATGTCGTGTCGATGCCGAAGTCCGTGATGGCCGCCGACGGGTTGAGCGCGGCGGCCGCAGACTTGCCCCCCTCCGGCGAGGCGGGCTTTGCAGGTGTCTCAGTCATTTCCGGTTCTTTCTCGCCTCTGCTCAGAGGACGGCGGCTTCGGGGCGGGCAAGGCCGAGGTCGCCGGAGCGACCGGCGGTGATCAGTTCCACGACCTGGCCGTGGGTGACGTCCTTCGTGTGCACCTCGGCGACGAGACGGCCGAGGTAGAGCACCGCGATCCGGTCGGCGACCTCGAAGACGTCGGCCATGTTGTGGCTGATCAGCACCACACCGAGGCCCTGTTCGGCGAGGCGGCGGACGAGGTCGAGCACCTGACGGGTCTGCGCGACACCGAGCGCGGCGGTCGGCTCGTCGAGCAGGACGACCTTCGAGTCCCACAGCACGGATTTGGCGATCGCGACGGTCTGCCGCTGCCCGCCCGACAGGGCCGAAACGGGCGTACGGACCGATTTCACGGTGCGGACCGACAGCGAGGCGAGCGTCTCGCGGGCGGCCTTCTCCATGCTGGCCTCGTCGAGCAGCCATTTGCTGCCGCGTTCCCGGCCGAGGAACATGTTCTGCACGATGTCGAGGTTCTCGGCGAGGGCGAGGTCCTGGTAGACCACCTCGATCCCCAGATCCGCGGCGTCACGCGGGCCGTGGATGTGCACCGGCTTGCCCTGGAACGTCACGGTTCCCGAGTCGTAGCCGTGGATCCCGGCGATCGACTTGACCAATGTGGACTTACCGGCGCCGTTGTCGCCGACCAGCGCGGTGACCTCACCGGCGCGCACGTTGAAGTCCACGTCGTGGAGGACGTGGACCGGCCCGAAGCTCTTGTTCAGCTGCTTCAGTTCGAGGATGGGTTCGCTCATGGGGGTTCTCGAATTCTCCCGGCTGGAGACCGGGCCGGGGCGCGCTGTCGGGAGGAGCGCCCCGGCCCGGTTGTCTGGATTTAACGGGTCAGGAGATACCGAGCTGCGTGCACGCCGCGGCCAGGTCGCCGCCGCAGATCTCGGCCGCCTTGACGTAGCCCTGCGTCACGACCTCCTTGACGCCGTCCTTGGTGGTCAGCTTCGGCTCGAGGAGCACGGACTTGACCTCGCGGTTGCCCTTCGGGTCCTTCGCCTTGCCGGTGGCCAGCGCGTCGGCGCCCGCCTTGTCGCCCTTGGCCAGCAGCACGGCGAGCTTCGCCGCGGCCTCGGCCTCTTCCTTGATGGGCTTGAAGACGGTCATGTACTGGTCGCCGCGCAGGATCGCCATGAGGCCGTCCGCGGTGGCGTCCTGGCCGGTGACCGGGACCTTGCCGTTGAGGCCGTTCTTCTTCAGCACGGTGATGACCGCGCCGGCGAGACCGTCGTTCGCGGCGACGACGCCGTCGACCTTGCCCTTGTTGTCGGTCAGGATCTGCTCGAAGGTCTGACCGCCCTTCTGGTTGTCCCAGTTGTCGATGGCCTGCTCACGCACGAGCTTCAGGTCGCCCGCGGCGAACTTCGGCTGCAGGACGGACTTCTGGCCGTTGGCGAACAGCGTCGCGTTGTTGTCGGTCGGCGCACCCTCGATCATGACGACCTCGGCGCCCTTCTTGTCCTTCAGCGCGTCGGCGAGACCCTGGCCCTGGAGCTGGCCGACCTTCTCGTTGTCGAACGAGACGTAGTAGTCGGAGCTGCCGCCGAGGTTCAGGCGGTCGTAGTCGATCGTCGGGATGCCCGCGGCCTGCGCCTTGCGGGCGACCGCCGAGCCGACCTCGCCGTTGATGGCGGCGATGATCAGGACCTTGACGTTCTGCGCGATCATGCCGTCGGCCAGCGTGGTGAACTTCTGGACGTCGCCCTGGGCGTTCTGGACGTCGGCGTCGAAGCCCGCGTCCTTGAGCGCCTTGGTCAGGAACGGCTTGTCGAAGGACTCCCAGCGCGCGGAGGTGGCGGTCTCCGGCAGGATGACGCCGACCTTGCCGCCGGCGGCGGCGCCGCCCGGGGCGGGGGCGGACTGCGAGGAGTTGCCGCTGCCCGAGTCGGCGGTGTTGGCGCCACAGGCGGAGAGCACCAGGCCGGCGCCCACCGTCGCGGCGAGGAGGGTAAGGGTTCTGCTGCGCATCCTCGTTCCTTCCGGATCTTGCTCGCGGGCGGCGATCCTCGAGGACCGGTCGCACCATCGCGCATATGTTGTGGGCGACAACATATGCCGCCGAACGGGTTTCGCGGAAGACGGCTGAATCGATTAAGCCTCATCAAATGGACACGGTTTGGCAACGTGGCCGTAGCAAGACGCAGGAAGTCTAGGTGCGTTGACGGTGTGACCGCCACCACTCACTCAGCGTGATTAGCACAGTTGGCCGAAGGGGACTTTCCCCGCGTCACATGCAGTGAAGGGAGCTTTCCTCGCATGACATGCGGGGAAAGCTCCCTTCAGCTCCTCACGGAAACACGGGCGCTACCAGGAACGCAGGGTGACGATCCGCTCTTCGAGCTGTTCGACCGAAGCCATCGCGGTCGGCGGGCCGCCGCAGACCCGGCGCAGTTCGTTGTGGATCGCGCCGTGCGGCTTCTTCGTCCGGTGGTGGTGCACGCCCACCAGCGCGTTCAGTTCCTTGCGCAGGCTGCCGAGCCGCTCGCTGACCGACTGCGGCCGCGCGACCGGCGCGGCCTCCTCGGCCTTGGGCTTGCGCCGCTTCTCGTCGGAGAGCTGCTCCTCCTGCCGCTTCCGCAGCAGGGCGCGGACCTGGTCCGGTTCGAGCAGGCCCGGCAGGCCGAGGTACTCCTGCTCCTCGTCGGAACCGGAGAACACCGCGGTGCCGAAGGAGTTGCCGTCGTAGATGACCTGGTCGAGTTCGGCGGAGGCGCCCAGCGAGGTGAACGCCTTCTCCTCCTCGCCCGGCTCGTCCTCGGTGCGGTTGGCCTGGGCCAGGAGCTCGTCGTCCCAGCCCTCCTTCTCGCGGTGAGGCTTGCCGAGGACGTGGTCACGCTGCGCTTCCAGCTCGCTGGCCAGTTCCAGCAGCACCGGCACGCTCGGCAGGAAGACCGAAGCCGTCTCGCCGGGCTTACGCGAACGCACGTACCGGCCGATGGCCTGCGCGAAGAACAGCGGGGTCGACGCGCTCGTGGCGTAGACACCGACGGCCAGGCGCGGGACGTCGACGCCTTCGGACACCATCCGGACCGCGACCAGCCAGCGGTCGGTCGAATCGGAGAACTCCTTGATCCGCCCGGACGCCTTGGGGTCGTCGGAGAGGACGACCGTCGGTGTCTGGCCGGAGATGCGCTCCAGGATCTTGGCGTAGGCGCGCGCGGAATCCTGGTCGGTGGCGATCACCAGACCGCCCGCGTCCGGGATGCCGTTGGCGCGAAGCTGCGCGAGACGCGTGTCCGCGGCCTGCAGCACCGAAGGGATCCACTCGCCCGCCGGGTCGAGCGCCGTGCGCCAGGCCCGCGCGTTCTGCTCGGCGGTCAGCGGCTCGCCGAGCCGGGCGGTGAACTCCTCCCCCGCGCTGGTGCGCCAGGAAGCCTCGCCGGAGTAGGCGAGGAAGACGACCGGCCGGACCACGCCGTCGGCGAGCGCGTCGGCGTAGCCGTAGGAATGGTCGGCCTTGCTGCGCTGGAAACCCGAGCCGTCGGCCTCGTAGCTGACGAACGGGATCGGCGAGTCGTCGCTGCGGAACGGCGTCCCGGTCAGCGCGAGACGGCGGACGGCGGGCGTGAACGCCTCGCGGATCGCGTCGCCCCACGACTTCGCGTCACCGCCGTGGTGGATCTCGTCGAGGATGACCAGGGTCTTGCGGTTCTCGGTGCGCACGCGGTGCAGCGTCGGATGCGCGGCGACCTGCGCGTAGGTGAGCGCGACACCTTGGTAGTCACGCGAGGTGACCCCGGTGCCGTTGCGGAAGTTCGAGTCGATCGCGATACCGGCGGCCGCGGCCGAGGCGGCCCACTGGTGCTTGAGGTGCTCGGTCGGCGCGACGATGGTGATCTTCTCGACGGTCCGGTCGCTCAGCAGCTCGGCGGCGATCCGGAGACCGAACACCGTCTTGCCCGCGCCGGGCGTCGCCACGGCCAGGAAGTCCTGCGGTTTCTTCGTGAGGTACTTCGTCAGCGCTCGCCGCTGCCAGGCACGCAGCGGCCGGGCGGTGCTGTCCTTCGCCGCGGGAGGCGCGCCCAGCTCGCCCCGATCGCGTTCCACCGTTTCCGACATGCAGGTCCCCCTCCTCCCTCAACCGAAAACACCTGGTCATCCGCCCTGTCACAAGCGAAAACCCCCACTTGGGTATCCGGCCGCGACGCCGGCGCCTGAGGTGAGGGCACTCCGATGAGCCTACCTGCCGGGCCAGGGGAACGCGGGAAGCGCCACCCCCGTTGTCGGGTTACTCACCCGAAAACGCAGGGGTGGCGAGCCGAATGGCGCGGCATGGACCATGCTGGACACCGTCAAGGGCGCTCGGCGCTGGCGGAGGAGCTGCATGAGCGAGGAGAACGGCCGGGAAGAGCCGGCCGCCGGGGTCGCGAAGGGCCGCAAAGGTCCGTTCCGCCTGCTCAGCCGCACGCTCAGCAAGGCGTGGGACGGCAACATCTTCTCCGAGGCCGCCGAAGCCGCGTTCTGGCAGACGCTGTCCTTGCCGCCGCTGCTGCTCGGTCTCCTCGGTTGCCTTGGCTTCGTCGGCGACTGGTTCGGCCAGGAGGTCGTGACCGCGGTCCACGACCGGATCATCACCTTCAGCAAGACGATCTTCAGCGACAACGCCGTCCACGACATCATCGAGCCGACGGTCAACAGCATCCTGTTCGTCGGCAAGGGCGAGATCGTCTCCGTCGGCTTCCTGATCTCGCTCTGGGCGGGCTCGTCGGCGATGTCGTCGTTCGTCGACGCGATCACCGTGGCGCACGACCAGTACGGCGTCCGCAACGACGTCTGGCAGCGGATCTTCGCGCTGCTGCTGTACCTGGCCGGGCTGGTCATCCTGGTGGTCGGGCTGCCGCTGCTGGCGATCGGGCCGGACCTGCTCCCCCAGTTCTTCCCCACCGACTGGCGCGGCACGGTGTCGTACTGGGTCGGCACGCTGTACTACCCGGTGCTGGCCGTGATGATCGTGCTGGCGCTGACGACGCTGTACAAGCTGGCCCTGCCGCGCCGGCTGCCGTGGCACCGCGGGCTGCCGGGCGCGATGCTCGCCATGGTCGTGTTCCTGCTCTCCAGTATCGGGCTGCGGATCTACCTGAACTGGATCACCAAGACCGGCTACACCTACGGCGCGCTCGCCGCGCCGATCGCGTTCCTGTTGCTGATGTTCTTCATCGGGCTCGCCGTGGTCGGCGGCGCGTACTTCAACAGCGCGATCCAGGAACTGTGGCCCGCCAAGGCGACGAAACGCCAGCGCCGGAAATGGCGGCGGCTGGAAATGGAACGCGCCAGCGAACGGATCCGCGCCGAAGAGGGCCGCAAACTGTGGGAACGGACGACGGTCCCGCTCCGCCGTCCCCGCCAGAACGGCGAGCGCGAACCGGAACAATCGGTGAACGAAGAAACGCAGAGCGAAGCCGATCAGGTGTCCGAACGGCGAAGCTGAGGGAAACCTCATCCCGAAGTCGTACTCCGATTCCACCCGTGGTGTGAATCCACTCCACCCCCTGCCGTGAAAAGCTCGCGGTACCCGCCCGTCCCGAGCCATTCCTGGGGGATCCCGTCATGTCCACGCTGGCCAGGCTGAGCCTGCGCAACCGAAGTCTCATCGGGCTGCTCGCCCTGGTGGTGATCGGCTTCGGCGCCTTCGCCTTGCCGCAGCTGAAGCAGCAGCTGTTCCCGTCACTGCAGTTCCCGCAGGCGCAGGTCATCACGCCGTACGCGGGCGCGTCGCCGGACGCGGTCGACCGCCAGGTCACCGAGCCGCTCGAAGGCGGGCTTCAGGGGCTGAAAGGGCTCGAAGAGCTGAGCTCGACATCGTCGGAGGGGCTGTCGAGGATCACCGCGCAGTTCGAATTCGGCACGGACATCGACGCGGCCGTCGGGCAGATCCAGCGCGTCGTCGACGGGCTGAAGGCCCGGCTGCCGCAGAACAGCGAGCCGTCGGTGTCGGCGGGGTCCACCGACGATCTCCCGGTCGTGCTGCTCGCCGCCGGGACCACCGGTGACCCGCAGGCGCTCGCGCCCGCGCTGACCGGGGAGGTCGCGCCGGAACTGCGCAAGATCGACGGCGTCCGCGAGGTCGACGTGACCGGCGCGCGGCAGCCGCGGGTCACCATCGCGCTGGACTACGCGAAGCTGGCCGCCGCGGGGGTCGACCCGTCGTCCATCGCCACCACGCTGCAGACCGCCGGTGCCGCCGTCCCGGCCGGGACGCTGACCGAAGGCGACAAGACGCTCACCGTCCAGGTCGGCGGCGGACCGACCACAGTGGACACGATCAAGAACCTTTACCTGACAACGGCTTCCCGCCCCGGGGCGCAGGCGGGCAAGCCGGTGAAGCTCGGTGACGTCGCGGATGTCCAGGCCGGGTTCGCGCCGCCGACATCGATCACGCGCACCAACGGCAAGCCGAGCCTCGGGCTCTCGATCACCATGGTGGAGAACGGGAACGCGGTCGCGATCTCGGAATCGGTGCGGGACAAGCTGCCCGAGCTGTCGAAGAAGATCGGCGCCGAGATGAGCGTCGTGTTCGACCAGGGCACCCCGGTCAAGGACGCGATCAGCGGCCTGACCACCGAAGGCCTGCTGGGGCTGGCGTTCGCGGTCGTGGTGATCCTGCTGTTCCTGATGTCGGTGCGCTCGACGCTGGTGACGGCGGTGTCGATCCCGTTGTCGGTGGTCGTGGCGCTGCTGGCGCTGTGGACCGGCGACCTTTCGCTGAACCTGCTCACGCTCGGCGCGCTCACCATCGCCATCGGGCGGGTGGTCGACGACTCGATCGTGGTGCTGGAGAACATCAAACGACATCTGGCGTACGGCGAGGAAAAGCAGCGCGCGGTCCTCGACGGCGTGCGCGAGGTCGCGGGCGCCGTGACGTCGTCCACCCTCACCACGGTCGCGGTGTTCCTGCCGATCGCCTTCGTCGGCGGGTTCGTCGGCGAGCTCTTCTCGCCGTTCGCGATCACCGTCACCGTGGCGCTGCTGGCGTCGCTGCTGGTGTCGCTGACGATCGTGCCGGTGCTGGCGTACTGGTTCCTCAAACCGCCGAAGGCCCCGGCGAACGAGCGCGAGGCCGAGCTCACGCGCCAGGCCGCCGAGGACAAGGAACGCCGCGGGCTGCTGCAGCGCGGCTACGTCCCGGTGATCCGGTTCGCGACCCGGCGACGTGTCACCGTCGTGCTGCTGGCGCTGATCATCTTCGGCGGCACGGTCGGGCTGGCCTCGCAGCTGAACACGAACTTCCTCGACCAGTCCGGCTCGACGACGCTGAGCCTTTCGCAGAAGCTGCCGCCGGGCACCAGTTCCGAGGCCAAGGAGAAGGCCGCGGGCGCGGTCGAGCAGGCACTCGCCGCCGAACCGGCCGTCGAGACCTATCAGGTGAGCATCGGCGGGGGCAACTTCTTCGGCGGTGGCGGAACGGCGACCAACATCCAGGTCACCGTCGCCAAGGACACCGACCTCGACGCGCTCTCGGATCGCTTGCGCGGCAAGCTCGACAAGCCGGAACTCGGCGAGGTCAAGATCGGCGCGGAAGCGGGCGGGTTCAACTCCGACCAGGTGTCGATCACCGTCACCGCACCGAACGAAGCGGCACTCAAGCCCGCCGCCGAACAGGTCCGCCAGGCGTTGTCCGGCGTCCCGGACCTCACCGAGGTGACCAGTGACCTCGCGCAGGGCTCGCCGCGCGTGCAGGTCGAGGTCGACGCCGCCAAGGCCGCCGCGAGCGGGCTTTCGGCGACCACGATCGGCCAGATCGCGAACCAGGCCATCGCCGGCCGCACGGTGACCCAGCTGCCGGTCGACGGTCAGCGCACGGACATCGTGCTGCGCGCGGGCACGGCCCCGGTGTCGGTCGACGCGGTCAAGGCGCTGCCGATCCCGAGCGCGACCGGCGTGGTCCGGCTGGACTCCGTCGCGACGGTGTCCACAGTGGACGGCCCGGCCGCGGTGCACCGCACCTCGGGTGAGCTGAGCACCACGGTCACCGCCAAGAACACCGGAGCGGACCTGGCCGCCACCACGAAGGCCATCCAGTCCAAGTTGGACGGACTGACCTTCACCGGCGGCGCGGCGTACAAGCTCGGCGGAGTCAGCGAAGACCAGCAGGAGGCTTTCGGGAACCTGTTCCTCGCGCTGCTGGCCGCGGTCGCGATCGTGTACCTGATCATGGTGGCGACGTTCCGCAGCCTGCTCCAGCCGCTGATCCTGCTGGTGTCGATCCCGTTCGCGGCGACCGGCGCGATCGGGCTGCTGCTGGCCACCGGGACCGCGCTGGGCCTGCCCGCGCTGATCGGGATGCTGATGCTCGTCGGCATCGTGGTGACCAACGCGATCGTGCTGATCGACCTGATCAACCAATACCGGGCTTCGGGGATGAGCGTCGCCGACGCCGTCGTCGAAGGCGGCAGGCGACGGCTGCGGCCGATCCTGATGACCGCGGCGGCGACCATCTTCGCGCTGATCCCGATGGCTCTCGGGCTGACCGGGCAAGGCGGGTTCATCGGGCAGCCGCTGGCGATCGTGGTCATCGGCGGCCTGGTCAGCTCGACCCTGCTGACGCTGATCCTGGTGCCGACGCTGTACACGATGGTCGAGACGCGGAAAGAGAAGCGCCGCGCGAAGAAGGCGGCCCGCCGCTCTTCGGCGGCTTCGCACTCCGAGGACCTCACCCCGGAGCCCGCGCGCTAACCCGTAACTCGCGTGATCGAAGCCGTAACTCGCGTGATTGGAGCAGGTACGCCTCCAATCACGCGAGTTGCGCGTCTGATCACGTGAGTTACGCCTTTCGGAACCGCCAGGTCTTGCTGTCGAACGCCACGCACCACGAAGGCGACAACACGACGACCCGCAGGGTCCCGTCGGCGGCGACGTCGATGCCCTCGGTTTCGAAGTTCCCGCCGCAGGTGCTCTTCAGGGGCAGCTGTCCCAGCGACGTCACCCGCCCGGTCACGTCCGAACCGGACAGCGCGGCGGAAAGATCGACCTGCAGCAGCGGCTTCGTGGTCCCGAAGAGTGAGCCGTCGGGATCGTCGGACGAGCACAGCAGCTGGGTCGCGGTGACGAAGTCGCAGCCCTGGATGTCCCGCACCGGCTTGTCGAGCCTGATCGCGGACGCGTACGGCAGGTTCGCCGAGGGGTTCGTGTGCGCGACACCGGGCATCGGGTGGACGAGGAGCCGGTCCATCGTGCCCCACTCGCCCGCCACCATCCAGCGCGCGTCGGGCGTCACGGCGGCGAACGAGTTGTTGTTCGCCTCCCACGATTCGAGCGTGTGCGTGTAGTTCGCCCACGTCCCGTTGGGCGACTCGACGCGGAAGAGCTTCGCGCCCCTGTCGTCGCGCTGGTACGGCTCGACGTACCAACCTTGCGACGAACCCGGGTCGCCGACGTGGTTCCAGCCCTGGGTCGACAGGTTCATCGGGACGGTCGCGATCCCGGTGTAGCGGTAGATGGTCCCGGACGGCCGTTCGATGGTCGCCAGGCCCTGGCCCTCGTCGAGCGGGCGGGCGTTGTCCGAGCCGACCGTGGTCCAGCCTGTCACGGCTTGGGCGGCGGCGGGTGAGAACACCGCGACCAACGCGGCGATGGCGAGCACGATCCCGGTTCTACGCATGAAGGCTCCGTCCCGGCGGGTTTTCACTGGCGCGTACTGATTACCAGCGAAGACCGGGACGGGCAGCCACCATGTGAAGGATTTTCAGATTTTGTCCGGTTTCGGACACCGGACGGACACTCAGTCGCCCGGCTTGAGACCGTCGTAGATCTTCTTGCAGTCCGGGCAGACCGGCGAACCGGGCTTGGCCGACTTCGTCACCGGGAAGACCTCGCCGCACAGCGCCACCACGTGCGTGCCCATGACCGCGCTTTCGGCGATCTTGTTCTTGCGCACGTAGTGGAACATCTTCGGCGCGTCGTCGTCGGTGCCGTCGGTGCCCTCGGGACGGGTATCCGGCTTCGGAAGGGTCTGTGTACTCACCCCTCCATTGTGCCCCAAATCCTCCTGCGCACACCGTCGACCTGGCAGGATCTCGCCCATGTTCCAGAAGGTGCTCGCGACGTTCGGCTCGGGCGGGGCGAAGATCGACGCCCGGCTGCTCGACCGCACGGTCTCCCCCGGCCGCCCGTTGCGCGGCGAAGTCCTGCTGCTCGGCGGCGAAGTCGATCAAGAGATCAACGGTCTCTCGGTGAAGCTGCTCGCCCGGGTCACGGTTCCGGACGAGCGCCGCCCCGGCGTCGAGGATCTCGAGTTCGGTGTCCAGCAGCTGGCGGGCAACGAGCGGATCGGGCCGGGCCAGCAGGTCCGGATCCCGTTCGAGGTGGCCCTGCCCTGGGAGACGCCGATCTCCAGCGTCTTCGGCAAACCGCTGACCGGGATGGCCGTCGGCCTGCAGACCAGCCTCGACATCGCGAACTCCGTCACCGACCCGGTCGACGTCGACGGCGCCGCGATCGAGCCCCTGCCCGCGCAGAAACGGATCTTGGACGCCTTCAGCCGGATCGGCTTCGTCTTCCGCGAGGCCGTGCTGGAACGCGGCCGGGTCGACGGCGCGGTCCAGCAGCTCCCGTTCTTCCAGGAGATCCGGTTCACGCCGTCGCCGCGGTTCGCGCCCGTCTTCACCTCGGTGGCCGTGACCTTCCTGTCCTCGCCGTCGGAGACGCAGGTCGTGCTCGAGGTGACCAAACGGGTCCGGGTGTCCAAGAGCGGCGGGTTCGGCGGACGCGGCCAGGAATTCCTCGGCCTGTTCAAGGTCGACCACGCCGCGCTGGAACGGGTCAAGTGGGAGCCGCAACTCGAAGGCTGGCTGCACGAAGTGGCCAAAGCGCGCGGGATCTTCGACTGATGGACTGGCCGACCGCGATCACCAGGCTCGGCGGCGATCACCGCATCGCCGCCGTCGCCTGGAACGACCTCGAAACCCGCTACGCCGAGCCGCACCGCCGCTACCACGATCTCCGGCACGTCACGGCCGTCGCCCGGGACAGCGGGGCCCTCGCCGTGGCCTTCGGCCTGGGCGCCCGCGAGCGTGCCCTCGTCGCCGTCGCGGCGTGGACGCACGACGTCGTCTACGACGCCCGCCCCGGCGAGGACGAACAGGCGAGCGCGACCTGGACCCGCGACGAACTCACCAACGCCGGTGTCCCCGAGGCCGACGTCGAGCGTGCCGGGGAGCTGGTCCTCAGCACGATCCACCACGCCGCCCCGGACGAAGACCTCCTCGCCACGGCGCTGCTGGACGCCGACCTCGCGATCCTCGGCGCCAAGCCGGAGGACTACGAGCGGTACGCGAACGGTGTCCGGGAGGAGTACTCGATCTACTCCGACGAAGACTGGCGGGCGGGACGTGCGGCCGTGCTGGAGAACCTGCTGGCCCGGCCGCGGCTGTATCGCAGCGACATCGCGCGGGCACGCTGGGAGAGCAAGGCGCGCGAAAACCTCGCGAACGAACTGACCCGCTGGCGTGCCGCGGACCCACATCACCGATGATGTTCGTTCGTGACTCCGCAACTGTCCCTTCACGAAGAGGTCGCCTCCGCCCTCGCCGGCGGTGACCCCGTCGTCGCGCTGGAGAGCACCATCCTCTCCCACGGTCTCCCGCCCGGCCGCAACCTCGACGTCGCCCGGCGGCTGGAGAAGGTCGTGCGCGACGGCGGCGCCGTCCCCGCGACCATCGCCGTCCTCGACGGCGTCCCCCTGATCGGCCTGACCGGCGAGCAGCTGGAACGCGTGTGCGCGCCCGGCGCGGACCTGGACAAGCTCTCCCTGCGCGACATCGGCGCGGCCGTCGGCCTCGGCCGGTCCGGGGCGACGACGGTCGCCAGCACCGCGGCGCTGGCCGCCGCGGCCGGGATCGGCATGTTCGCCACCGGCGGGATGGGCGGTGTGCACCAGGGCGCGGCCGAGAGCTGGGACGTGTCAGCGGATCTGGGCGTGCTCGCGAAGGTGCCGACCACGGTCGTCTGCTCCGGGGTGAAGTCGGTGCTCGACATCGCCGCGACACTCGAGGTGCTGGAGACCAACTCGGTGCCGGTGCTGGGATACCGCACCGGGGAGTTCCCCGCGTTCTACCTCCGCTCGTCCGGTTTCGACGTGCCGTGGCGGGTCGACGACGCCGCGCAGGCCGCCTCGGTCATCGCCGCCCACCGGGCACACGCGGATTCCGGCGTCCTGCTGGCGAACCCGATCCCGGAAGCGTCCGAAATGGACAGGGAACTGCACGACCGGCTGCTCGCCGAAGGGCTGGAGCTGTTGAAGTCGCGCGGGGTGCACGGGAAGGACGTCACCCCGGTGCTGCTGGAGTACTTCCACACCGCCAGCGAAGGCGTGAGCCTGGACGCGAACGAGGCGCTGGTGCTGTCCAACGCGGAACTGGCCGCCGAAGTCGCCGTCGCGCTCGCCGGAACCTCGGCATGAGCGGCGGTGGCGGCATCGTCGTCGTGGGCGACGTCGGCCTCGACGTCGTCGCGCGGCACGAAGGCCCGATCCCGCACGGCGGCGACATCCGCGCGAAGGTCCACTTCACCAGCGGCGGCGCGGGTGCGAACACCGCGCTGTGGCTGCGGGCCGAGGACACCGAGACCACGCTGGTCGCCCGGATCGGGGACGACTCCGGTGGCCGCATGGTGAAGAGCGAACTGGAGGCGGCGGGGGTCCGCTGCGAGTTCGCGGTGGACCCCGAGGAACCGACGTTCTGCGTCGTGGTGCTCGTCGACGGCGCCGGTGAGCGGAGCATGCTCGCCGACCGCGCCGCGAACGCGAAGTTCAGCCCTTCCGACATCACCGAGGAGGCGCTGCGCGGGGCGAGCCACCTGCACCTTTCGGGTTACGTCCTGCTGTACCCGTCGTCACGGCCGGCGGCGCTCGCCTCGCTGGCGGCGGCGAAGAAGGCCGGGCTGACGACGTCGGTCGACCCGCAGGCGGCGACGCTGATCACCGATCCCGCGGCTTTCCTCGACGACGTGCGCGGCGTCGACCTGCTGATGCCGAACACCAGCGAACTGGTCGCGCTGACCGGGTCGAGCGATCCCGAAGCGGCGAAGGAGCTGCTGGATTACGTCGGCGAGGTCGTGGTCACCGCCGGTCTCGACGGCGCCAGCTGGGTGGACGCGAGCGGCAACATCACTTCAGTGCCTTCGCAGCCCGCAAAGTGCGTCGACTCCACCGGCGCCGGGGACGCCTTCGACGCCGGTGTGCTGGCGGCGTGGCTGCGCGGCGAGTCCACCGTGGAGGTGCTCCGGGCCGGGACCCGGCTGGGTGCCCGCGCGGTGGCGAAGGTCGGGCCGCAGCCCTGATGCGCGTGAAGGCCCCCTTCCCTCGGCTGAGCCGAGGGAAGGGGGCCTTCACGCGCGAAACGGGTCAGCCGCCGTCGATGACCTGGTGCCCGCCGCCTTCGATGCGGGTCGGTTCGGCCTGGTACCGATTGACCTTCTCGCTCTTGCGCGGCGGCCGGTCGTTGGCCACCAGGACGGCGATCCACGGCAGCGGGATCGAGATCGCGATGAGGGCCAGCGCCAGCCACCAGGTCTGATAGAAGATCCCGGCGAGGATCAGGCACGGGATGCGGAACGACATCATGATGATGTACTTCCGCTTCCGCTTGGCCAGCTGGTCTTCGTAGGACGGGGCGGCTTCGGTGATCAGCACCGGAGCGGGTTCCCTCGGTTCGGGACCGTGGGCGGGCGCGTTCACAGCACCACCTCCGGCTTCCATGCTCCCACTCGCCGGGCTCATGCGACACCCGGGTGGGTGAGCCGGTGCAGAGCCGCGACCACGAGCGTCTCGACGCCTGCCGAAAGCGTCGGATGCGGGATCGGCGCGAAGAGCGGCGAGTGGTTCGACGGGATGTCCTGTTCGAAGCGCCCGGCGGTCATCGCGGCGATCACCTTGCTCTCGTCGAGCCCGCCGACCAGCCAGAACACCGAGGGAACCCCGGCCGCGCGGCCGAACTCGCTGAAATCCTCGCTGCCGGTGACCAGTGGCGCGGGCATCACCCGGCCCTCGCCGAAGTGGTCGCGGAAAGCGGCGGTGAGCCCCTCGGTGGCCGCGTCGTCGTTCTCGGTGACCGGGAACGCGCCGATCCGCTCGATCTCCGGCGGTTTCGGCGCGCCCGCGGTGGCCGCCTCGCCCTGGACGATCCGCTCGACCGCCGCGACGACCTTTTCCCGCACGGCCTGGTCGAACGACCGGATGTTGACTTCGAGGACGGCGTGGTCGGCGATGATGTTGTGCGCGGTGCCGACGTGCAGGGACCCCACGGTCACCACCGCCGACTCGGTCGCCGAGATCTCCCGCGACACGATGGTCTGCAGCTTGAGCACCACGGACGCGGCCAGCACGGCGGGATCCACCGTGGTCTCGGGGCGCGAGCCGTGCCCGCCCCGGCCGTGCAGGGTGATGCGGAGCGCGTCGGTGGCCGCCATGATCACGCCCGGCCTGGTCAGCACCCAGCCCGCCGGACCCGGCACCACATGCTGGCCGAGTACGACGTCGGGTTTGCCCGCCGGTCCGAAGACCCCATCGCGGACCATGCCGGCGGCGCCGTCCCCGGCCTCCTCCCCCGGCTGGAAGACGACCATCAGCGTGCCGGACCAGTGCTCGCGTCCGGCGGCGAGCAGCGAGGCGGCGCCGGAGAGCCAGGTGGCGTGCATGTCGTGGCCGCAGGCGTGCATCACCGGGACGTCGCGGCCGTCGGCGTCGACCCCGCGCGCCGTGCTCGCGTACGGCAGGCCGGTCTTCTCCTCGACCGGCAGCGCGTCGATGTCGGCACGCAGCATCACCTTCGGGCCGGGGCCGTTGCGCAGCACGCCCAGGACGCCGGTGCGCCCGATACCGGTGTGCACCTCGTAACCGTCGGCCTCCAGGCGGCGCGCCAGTTCGGCGGCGGTGCGGGTTTCGGCGAACGACAGCTCCGGATGCCGGTGGAGGTCGGTGTACAGGTCTTCCAATCCGGACAGCGCCGCCTGCAGCGGTGCCAGGACACTTTCAAGGCTCACGACCTCATCCTGGCAGTATTACCCACCGTGAGCACACGAGCGGCCCTCCCCGACCTGTCCGACGACGTTTGCGCGAGGCTCCGGGACGCCTTCCGCCGGACGGGTTACGACGCCGACGGCGTGGTCGACGCCCTCGGCTCGGCGCATGGCGCCCTCGGCCGCGGCGAACCGGAACTCGCCTACCGCGCGACGCGTGACGCGGGCGACCTCGGCACGCTGATCCGGCTCTTCCTGCTGGGTTCGACCGAGCCGGAGAAGGACGTCGAGGCGGCTTTCGCGCCACTTTCCCTCGATGACGCGGTCGCCGCCACGCTGCTCGTGCCCGCGGCCGACGGCTACCGGGCCGGTCTCGACGTCCGCCCGCACGGCGACGACGAAGGCTCGTGGTGGGTCGTCGCCGACCTCGACGCCGACATCCTGGGCCGGACCGTGCCCGAAGACCACGTCCTCGGTGTCGGGCACGCCTCCCTCAGCCTGATCCGGGCCACCAGCCGCCGCGAGGTCGGCAGCCTGCTCGACGTCGGCACGGGCAACGGTGTCCAGGCGCTGCACGCCACCCGGCACGCGAAGAAGGTCACCGCGACCGACGTCTCGGCCCGCGCGCTGGCGCTGGCCGCGGCGACTTTCCGGCTCAACGAGCTGGACGTCGAACTCGTCCGGGGCGAATGGTTCGCGCCGGTCGCACGGCGCCGGTTCGACCAGATCGTCTGCAATCCGCCGTTCGTGGTGGGCCCGCCGCGGGTCGACTACACCTACCGCGACTCCGGTCTCGCCGGTGACGACGCCAGCGCGCTCGTGGTGCGGCAGCTGCCCGGGTTCCTCAACGACGGCGGCACCGGTCAGCTCCTGGCTTCGTGGCTGCACGTGAAGGGCGAGGACTGGGGCGATCGGGTGACCCGCTGGCTGCCCGCCGAGACCGACGCGTGGTTCGTCCAGCGGGACATCGCCGATCCGGGCCTCTACGTCGGCACGTGGCTGCGTGACGCGGGCATCGACCCCCGCTCCCCCGAAGGCCGCGCGAAATCGGGCGCGTGGCTCGACTGGTTCGCCGAGAACGACGTCCAGGGCATCGGTTTCGGCTTCGTCACCCTTCGCCGGGCCGACGGCGCGACTCCGACGATCGTGTGCGAGGACCTGCGCCAGGCCTACGACGACCCGCTGGGCGCCGAGGCCGCGAACTGGCTGGATCGGGTGGAATGGCTTCGCACCAACGGGGATTCGCTCCTCGATGTCCGGTTCAGGGTCCCGGAAACCGTCCTTCTGGAGAGCGTCGCCGAGCCGGGCGAGGAAGGCTGGGCCACGACCGTCCAGCGGCTGCACCGCACCGACGGTCCCGGGTGGTCGCACGAAGTGGACGAACTCGCGACACGGCTGCTCGCGGGCTGCCAGGGCGCGCTTCCGCTGGAGGATCTGATCGTGCTCCTGGCGGCCGCCCAGGGCCTGGAACCGGAGGAGCTGGCCGAAGCCGCGTTGCCCGTCGTCCGTGAACTGGTCCGGCACGGCATGCTCGTGCCCGCCGTCTGATGCGCGCGGTGGTGGCGAGGGTCACGGAAGCGAGCGTGACCGTCGGCGACGAGGTGACCGGCGCCATCGACGAGCCGGGTTTGCTGGTGCTGCTGGGAATCCACGTCGACGACGAGGTTTCGAAGGTGGCCATGATGGCCCGCAAACTGCACGAAGCTCGCATACTTCGCGACGAAGAGTCGTGCGCCACCACCGGCGCTCCCCTGCTTGTCGTAAGCCAATTCACCCTTTACGGGGATACCCGCAAAGGCCGCCGTCCCTCCTGGACTCAGGCCGCGCGACCCGAGGTCGCCGAACCTCTCGTGACGGCCGTCGTCGACGCGTTGCGCGAACGCGGCGCCCGGGTCGAAACCGGCCGGTTCGGGGCCATGATGGCGGTCCGCAGCGCGAACGACGGTCCGTTCACCCTCCTCATAGAGGTCTAGACCACGTTTGTTTCTCCCCCGTACGGGCATTCTCAGGAAAAGCTCAGGGTTGGTGGAGCAACGCCCCAGGTCAGCCGCCCGTCTCCTCTGTAGCGGCCGGGAACGTTTTCGGACCTCCCGGCGTTGAGCAAAGTGTCCGGCCAAGCTGGGCCGACGAGGAGTAGCGGGTTTTCCACAGGGCCTGCTACGCCGAGACGGATCAGGCGGACACATCGCAGCACGTTCAGCCCGTGACCGGGGAGGCAGAATGTCAGTCCAGACTCTCGAACGCGAAGCGCGCGGGATTCGCGAGCGCCGTATCCCGGCGCAATCCACCCAGGAGCCGGTGAGCACGGGGGTGCTCACCGACGCCGACCTCGACGCCCAGAGCCCGGCCGCGGACCTCGTTCGCGTGTACCTCAACGGAATCGGCAAAACGGCGCTGCTGTCCGCCGCCGACGAGGTCGAGCTGGCCAAGCGCATCGAAGCCGGCGTGTTCGCCCAGCACATGCTGGACACGGCCGAGGGCCTCACGCCGAAGCGGCGTTCCGAGATGTCCGCCCTCGTGCGTGACGGCCACGTCGCGAAGAACCACCTGCTGGAGGCCAACCTCCGCCTCGTGGTCTCGCTCGCGAAGCGCTACACCGGCCGGGGGATGCCGCTGCTCGATCTGATCCAGGAGGGGAACCTGGGCCTGATCCGCGCGGTGGAGAAGTTCGACTACTCCAAGGGGTTCAAGTTCTCGACCTACGCCACCTGGTGGATCCGCCAGGCCATCACCAGGGGGATGGCCGACCAGGGACGCACCATCCGGCTGCCGGTCCACCTGGTGGAACAGGTGAACAAGCTGGCCAGGATCAAGCGCGATCTGCACCAGCAGCTCGGCCGGGACGCCACCCACGAGGAGCTGGCCGCCGAATCGGGCATCCCGGCGCACAAGATCTCCGACCTGCTCGACCACTCGCGTGACCCGGTGAGCCTCGACATGCCGGTCGGCACCGAGGAGGACGCCCCGCTCGGCGACTTCATCGAGGACTCCGAGGCGACCGACGCCGAGAGCGCCGTGATCTCCGGTCTGCTCCAGGACGACCTGCGCCGCGTGCTCGCGACGCTGGACGACCGCGAGTCCCAGGTGATCCGCCTGCGCTACGGCCTCGACGACGGCCAGCCGCGCACGCTCGACCAGATCGGCAAGCACTTCGGGCTCTCCCGTGAGCGCGTTCGGCAGATCGAGCGAGAGGTCATGTCGAAACTGCGTCAGGGTGAGCGGGCGGACCGCTTGCGCGCCTACGCTTCGTAGCGCTGCTAGACCTTTCGGCGCGGAAAAAGCAACACCCGTTCGGCAGCGTTGACTTATGACCTGCGTCACGAGACCGTCGAGCAGGTAAAAAGTCTTCGCGGTCGGGTGTTCACGCCTGGATCGCTTTCCCCGGGAGGTCGGGTCCGTCGGGGTGGGCCCGGCCTCCCGAACTAATTTGTGGGGACCCGCGACAAAGTGCAGGGTGCGAATTGCAGTGGGCCGGGTTGGTCGTGAGTGGCGTTTCGTGTTCTAACCCGATGTGCTGTTTCAGGACCTCACGGACAGATGTGTTTCAGGACTTGTCGGACAGTTTGGTGTTGAGTGGTTGGTAGCGTACTGCTCGGTT
>NZ_JBIWKX010000008.1:0-190026 GCF_044765885.1 Amycolatopsis sp. NPDC102389 | reverse complement strand
TCTCTGTTTGGTTTGTTGGGGGGTGGTGTTTTTTTGTATTTATAGTCACAAACACACCCCCCCCCCCCCCCCCCCGGCTGCAAAGCTGCGCAAAGCGCTCGAATCGGCCACTCGGAACTTGATCGGTGTCCCTTGTGGACAGGAAGGGGCCTTCATGTGCTTGTTGAGGGGGCAAGGCAAACGTGGCATGTCGCGAAAGCCACTTTCGCGACGTCTGATGTCCCGAAAGTGGCTTTCGCGACATGAGCACCAGGCCCAGGCTCCGAAGAAGCTCCCGACCAGCGCCTACTTCGCGGCGTCGACCAGCTCCCGCTCATCAGGTGCGTCCAGCTGCTTCGCGAGCTTCTCGCCTTCGACGTCGACGTCGGGCAGCACGCGATCCAGCCACTTCGGCAGCCACCACGCACCGCGGCCGAGTAGCGACATCAGCGCCGGAACGATGGTCAT
Organism: Amycolatopsis sp. NPDC102389; assembly: GCF_044765885.1. NCBI lineage: Bacteria > Bacillati > Actinomycetota > Actinomycetes > Pseudonocardiales > Pseudonocardiaceae > Amycolatopsis > Amycolatopsis sp. NPDC102389. The sequence continues at coordinate 189,579 of NZ_JBIWKX010000008.1, read as the reverse complement.
CCGGATCACGAACGCGTCCACCAGCACCCCGAAGGCCAGCGCGAACCCGATCGACTGGATCAGCGACGATTCCGCGAGCACGAATCCGGCGAACACGCTGATCATGATCAGCGCGGCGGCGACCACGACGCGGGAGCCGTGCCGGAAACCGGTCACCATCGCCTGCTGCGGGTCGGCACCATGGACGTACTCCTCCCGCATCCGCGTCACCAGGAACACCTGGTAGTCCATCGCGAGCCCGAACAGCACACCGATCAGCAGGATCGGCAGCATGCTCATGATCGGCCCGGTCGTCTTCACGCCGAGCAGGTCGGTGAGCCAGCCCCACTGGAACACGGCCACCACGGCGCCGAACGTCGCGACGACGGAGCCGAGGAAGCCCAGCGTCGCCTTCAGCGGGACGACGATCGACCGGAACACCAGCATCAGCAACAGGAACGCGAGCCCGACGATCAGCGCGAGATAGGGCAGCATCGCGTCGGCGAGCTTCTCCGAGACGTCGATGTTGGCCGCGGTCTGCCCGGTCACCGCCAGTGACGCGCCGGTGGCCGAACCCAGTCCCGCGTTGAGGCCGCGGATGTCGCTGACCAGGTCCTCGGTCGCGGTGCTGCTCGGACCGCTCTTCGGGATGACGGTCAGCAGCGCCAGGTCACCGTCGCGGTTGGTCTTGGGCGGCGTGACGATCGGGCGTTCGGGGAGGCCGCCGATACCCGCGGCCGCCTGCTGGAGCGCGGCTGGCCGGTCCTTGCTGCCGTTCAGGTCGACGACGATCACCAGCGGACCGTTGGCGCCTTCGCCGAAGCTGCGGGCGACGGTGTCGTAGGCCTTGCGCTGGGTGGTGTCCGGCGCGGCGGTGCTGTCGTTCGGCAGGCCGAGCTGCATGCTCGCGGCAGGCACGGCGACGACCGCGAGGCCGGCGATCGCGGCGATCAGCACCGGGATCCGGTGGCGGGCCACGAACTTCGCCCAGCGCTCGCCGTGCGTCGTCGCGCTTGCCTTGCGGCGCAAGCGGATCTTGCCGCCCGCCAGTTTGCCGCCCGCGAACCCGAGGATGGCGGGCAGCAGGGTGAGCGCGATGACGACCGCGATGGCGACGGTGAGCGCCGCGGCGATCCCCATCTCGCCGAGGAACGGGATGCCGACGACGGTCAGGCCGGCCAGCGCGATGATGACGGTCAGCCCGGCGAACACCACGGCCGAGCCCGCGGTGCCGGTGGCGCGTCCGGCGGCTTCCTCCGGATCGCGGCCGATCGTGAGTTCGTGCCGATAGCGGGAGACGATGAAGAGCGCGTAGTCGATGCCGACGGCCAGGCCGATCATCAGCGCGAGCACCGGCGTGTTCGTGTTCAGTTCGAGGAAACCGGACGCCGTCGTGATGCCCGCCATGCCGATGCCGACGCCGATGAGCGCGGTCAGCAGCGGGATCCCGGCGGCGAGCAACGAGCCGAAGGTGATGATCAGGACGACCGCGGCGACGGCGACACCGAGGCCTTCGGTGGCGTTCGTCGCGGGCATCGCCTGCACGGCGTCACCGCCGAAGTCCACGGTGTACCCGGCGGCCTTGGCGGAATCGGCTGCGGCCATCAGGCCCTCGCGGTCGGCGTCGGTGAGTTCGAAGCCCGGCACGCGATAGCTGACCTGCGCCAGCGCCACATGCTTGTCGGGTGAGATCGCCTGCACCTGCAACGGGTTGACCACGCCCGCGACCTTCGGAGCGTTTTCGAGTCCCTTGACCAGACCCGTGATCGCCGCCTGCCCGGCGGCGTCGGTGATGTCGCCGGGAGTCGAGATGACGACGCGCCCCGTCGCGCCACCGGCGGCGGCTTCCGGGAATCGGTCGGCGAGCTGGTCGATCGCCTTCTGCGACTCGGTGCCGGGGATGGTCACGGAGTTCGAAAGCTGGCCGGACAGGGTCAGCGCTCCCGCGCCGAGGGCCACCAGGACGGCGGCCCACACCGCCGTCACCAGTGCCCGGCGCCGGAACGAGAACCGGCCCAGGCGGTAGAGGAAGCTGGCCACGAAAGTCTCCCGTTCACTCGATCAGGTTCATTCCAAGCTAGCCGATCGGCTAGGGGCCTACAAGCCGATCGGCAAGTGTGTGACTAGCCGCACGGCTAGTACTCGTTTGGCCCGACGGGCACGCTTGACGTAATCTCCGACGGCTGAACGAGGAGGGAACATGGACGTCGTCCACGTGGAGGACACCCGCACGCGACTACTGGGCACGGCGTTGCGGCTGTTCACCGAACACGGCGTGGAAGGCACCTCGCTGCAGATGATCGCGGACGCCCTCGGCGTCACCAAGGCCGCCGTCTACTACCACTTCAAGACGAAGGCGGAGATCACCGAATCCGTCGCCGAACCCGTGCTGAGGGAGCTCGAAGGCATCGTCGACGACGCGCGCGCCCAGCGCACCAGGGGCGCGCAGATCGACCACCTGCTCGACGGTTTCGTCGATCTCGTGGTGCGGCACCGCGCGCTGGTCGCCCTGTTCTCCAGCGACCCCGGTATCGCCCGCGCGATCGAAAAATCCGTCCACCGCTCGGAAAGCTTCAAGAACCGGCTGCTGGAGATCCTCGCCGGCCCGGAGCCGGACGCGCTGGGGATGGTCACCGCGCAGGTGCTCCTCGCCGGTATCGCCCTCGCCGGCGGCTCGCCCGAGGTCGCCTCGCTCGACGACGAAACGTTGCGCGAAACGCTCCTGGCCGTCGGCCGCAAGCTCTACAACCGCCCGCGCCGCCGCTCGTGACCGATGTGTTCAAGACAGCCGCCGCGATCCGCGCGACCCTGTCGGTATGAACATCGATCTGAACACGGCGGCCACGTTCATGGCCACCCAGGCCCGGGTGCTCGACCGGCGGCGTTTCGAGGTCCTTTTCCGTGACGGTGACCCGGCGGCGGCGCTCGCCGCGCTGGAGGCGTACCGCAATCCCGACGGCGGTTACGGCCACGGTCTGGAACCCGACTGCCGCTCGGCGACGAGTCAGCCCGCCGGTGCGCTGCACGCTTTCGAGGTCTTCGCCGACGTCGGACCGGCGACCAGTCCGCGCGCGGCCGAACTCTGCGACTGGCTCGACTCGATCTCCCTTCCCGACGGCGGGATCCCGTTCGCGTTGCCGATGCCGGATCCCGACGGCAGCGCGCCGTTCTGGACGAGCGCGGATCCGTCGGTCTCTTCGCTGCAGATCACCGCGATCGTCGCGGTCACCGCGCATCGCGTCGCGGCGCACGATCCCGCGGTCGCCGCGCATCCCTGGCCGGCGAAGGCCACGAGCTACTGCCTGGAGGAGATCGAAAAGCTCGACGAGGCACCGCACGCGCTCGTGCTCGCCTTCGCGATGAAGCTGGTGGACGCCCTGGGCGACACACGGCTGGTCGAGAAGCTCGGCCGGTTCGTCCCGGACGACGGGGTGGTCGCCGTCGGCGGCGGGATCGAGGGCGAGGCCATGCGCCCGCTCGATTTCGCCCCGGAACCCGGTGGCCCGGCACGGAAGCTCTTCCGGTCCGACGTCATCGAAGCGGATCTGCGGCGAGTGGCGGACGGGCAGCACGACGACGGCGGCTGGCGGGTCGACTACACCAGCTATTCGCCCGCCGCCGCGCTGGAGTGGAACGGCCTGTTCACCGTGAACACGCTCGGGGTCCTACGGGCCAACGGTCTCGTCTAGGCGACGCAGGAACTCCGGCGGAACGGCGGCGGTGAGCCAGACACCGTTCGCGCTCACCTGGAACTCGTGCCCGGCGGCGGCCATCTCCCGCGCGGCCACCGCGAGCAGGACCGGGGCGCCACGCCGGGCTCCGACGGCTCGCGCGGTGTCCACGGTCGCCGAAAGATGCACGGCGTGCCGTTTCATCGGCCGGAGGCCCTCGCGCATGATCGCGCCGAGGAACCGGGACACCGTCCCGTGGTAGAGCACGTCCGGCGGGATCGCGGAAGGCAGTGCGAGGTCGACGTCGACGCTGTGGCCCTGGCTGGCGCGGATCCGCAGCCCGTCCTCGTCGAAGGCGAAGCGCCGCTTGTCGTTGCCCTCGACGACTTCGTCGAGTTCGGCGCGGGTGACGTTCAAGCCGTTGCGCCGCAAGGCCGCCAAGAGCGTGTCGACTTCGACCCAGCCGTCAGGGGAGAGGGTGATCCCGATGTCGCCGGGTGCGTGCCGCAGGTGCCGGGAGAGTCGTTTCGAGACTCGGATGAGGTTCTTCTTGTCCATTTCGAGTCATAGTGACGCATATCCGGCACCCGCGTGGCAACGGAATTCAGATGCCGCCCTCGGCCGCCGGGCGCAGTTTCCCCGCGCCGGGGCCGAACCGGGACATCTGGTCGTCGGCGTTGTAGAGCCCGCAGCTGCGCAGGGAGAGGCAACCGCAGCCGACGCATCCGGTCAGCCTGTCGCGCAGGCGCTGCAACGCGTCGATCCGCGCGTCGAGCTCGTCCTGCCAGCCCCGCGAAAGGCGGGCCCAGTCGGCCTTGGTGGGGGCGTGGTCCTTGGGCAGGGTCTCCAGTGCCGAGCTGATGTCGTCCAGGCTGAGGCCGACCCGCTGCGCGGCGCGGATGAAGGCGATCCGGCGCAGCACCGAACGCGAGTACCGCCGCTGGTTGCCCGCCGAGCGCTCGGAGCTGATCAGCCCTTTGTCCTCGTAGAAACGCAAAGCCGTATGGGGCACGCCGCTGCGGTCGGCGACCTGTCCGATGCTCAGGTGTTCAGCCAGTCTCGTCACGTCGCCAGGCTAGCCTTGACTTCGACCTAAGTCGAGGTTGCAACCTCGGTTCATGACCACTGACACCAAGACCGGCTACGAGGATCTGCCGCGGCTGATCTCGCGGATGACCGGGGACGAGAAGCATCAGGCCGCCGCGGAGTCCACTGTGGACGTCTTGTGGGTGCTCTACGACCGTGTGCTCGACATCACCCCGGACAACATCCGCGATCCCGGCCGTGACCGCTTCCTGCTGTCGAAGGGCCACGGGCCGATGGCCTATTACGCGGTGCTGGCGAAGAAGGGCTTCATCCACGAGGAGGAACTCGCCGACTGGACTTCGGCCGAGTCCCGGCTCGGCCACCATCCGGATCGGGCGAGGCTGCCCGGGGCCGAGATCTCCAGCGGTTCGCTCGGGCACGGGCTCCCGCTGGCCATCGGCACCGTGTTCGGCCTGCGCGCCAAGGGATTCCGCGACGCCAAGGTCGTCACCCTCGTCGGCGACGCGGAACTCGACGAGGGTTCCAACCAAGAGGCCATCGCGATCGCCGGCCGCATCGGCATGCCGCAGCTGACCGCCGTCGTCGTCGACAACTCCTCGGCCACGCACGGCTGGCCCGGCGGGATCGCGCGCCGGTTCGAGGTCGAGGGCTGGGCCACCCGCACCGTCGACGGCCGCGATCACGACGCGCTCTACGAAGCCTTCACCACGCCCCATCCGGACCAGCCGCTCGCCGTGGTCGCGACCGTCGAGCGAAAGGCCTGAACCCGTGAACATGCGCGAAACGTTCTTGGAAGCCACCGCCGAAGTGCTCGACACCGACGCGAACGTCGCCGTCGTGCTCGCCGACATCTCCGCCGCACAACTCGCCTTCGCCGCGAGGAAACACCCCGACCGGGTGCTCAACGTCGGCATCCGCGAACAACTGATGATGAGCACCGCGGGCGGGCTGGCGCTGGCCGGGATGCGCCCGATCGTCCACACCTTCTCGTCGTTCCTCGTGGAGCGGGCTTTCGAACAGGTCAAACTCGACCTCGGGCACCAGGACGTCGGCGCCGTGCTGGTGTCCTCGGGCGCGTCCTACGACATGCCGACCGCCGGGCGGACGCATCAGGCGCCCGGGGACGTCGCCCTCATCGACACGTTGCCGGGCTGGACCGTGCACGTGCCCGGCCACCCGGAGGAAGCACGGCGGCTGCTGCTGGAGTCCATCCCGGGCGACGGCCGCGTCTATCTCCGGCTTTCCGCGCAGGAGAACGCGAAAGCGCACTTGGGCCCCGGTCTGCAGACGCTGCGCGAAGGCAAGCGAGGCGTCGTGGTGGCCGTCGGGCCGATGCTCGACAGGGTGCTGGAAGCGACCGACGGTCTCGACGTCACCGTGCTCTACACGTCGACGGTCCGGCCGTTCGACGCCGCCGGGCTGCGCTCGGCCGTCGAGGCCACGGGGAGCACCGACGTCGTTCTGGTCGAGCCTTACCTCGCGGGAACCTCGGCGCACGCGGTGGCGGACGCCTTGTCCGAAACGCCGCATCGGCTGCTGTCCCTCGGCGTCCGGCGCGACGCGGAAGTCCGGATCTACGGCGAAATGGCCGATCACGACCTCGCGCACGGTCTCGACGCCGGTTCGATCACCTTGTCCGTCAAGGAATTCCTCCGCTAGCGTCACCAGGATGACGAAGATCCGCCCGCTCGCGCTCGGGGTCATCCGCCGCGGTGAAGACCTTCTCGTGTTCGAAGGTCGCGACCACGCCAAAGGGGAGACCTATCACCGCCCGCTCGGCGGCGGGATCGAGTTCGGGGAGACCGCCGTCGAGGCGCTGCACCGCGAATTCCAGGAGGAACTCGCGGCGGAGCTGACCTCGGTCGAGCAGATCGCCGTGCTGGAGAACGTGTACACCTTCGAAGGCAGGCCGGGGCACGAGATCGTGTTCCTGTTCACCGCCGACCTCGCCGACAAGGCGTTCTACGAGCGCGACGAGGTCGGCGTGGTACTCGACGACGGCGCGCGCGTGCACTGGCTGCCGATGGCCGACGTGGCGAGCGGCAAGGCGATCCTCTACCCGGCCGGGCTCTCGGAACTCCTTGCGGCACAGGAGTGATCGCCGCTCAGCGGAAGGCGGCGAGCCCGGTGACCGACTGGCCCAGCGAGAGCGCGTGCATCTCCTCGGTGCCTTCGTAGGTCAGCACGGTTTCCAGATTCGACATATGCCGCATCACCGGGTACTCCAGCGAGATCCCGTTGGCGCCCAGCATGCCGCGCGCGGTCCTGGCGACCTCCAGCGCGGAGCGGACGTTGGCGAGCTTCCCGAAGCTGACGTGGTTGTGGTGCAGCGTCCCGGCGTCCTTGAGCCGTCCGATCCGCAGCGCGACCAGCCCGGCGCGGTTGACCTCGACGACCAGGTCGGCGAGCTTGCGCTGGGTGAGCTGGAACCCGGCCAGCGGTTTGCCGAACTGTTCCCGGCTCAGCGTGTACTCCAGCGCGGACTCGTAGCAGGACCGAGCGGCGCCGACGACACCGAACAGGATCCCGTAGCGCGCCTCGTTCAGGCAGGACAGCGGCCCGCGCAGCCCCCGGACCTCGGGGAACGCCGCCGAATCCGGCAGGCGGACGCCGTCGAGCACGAGTTCCGCGGTCAGCGAGGCCCGCAGCGACAGCTTGTGCTTGACCTCGTTCGCGGTGAAACCCGGCGTGTTCGTGGGGACGACGAAGCCGCGCACGCCTTCGTCGGTCTGCGCCCAGACGACCGCGACGTCGGCCACGGTTCCGTTGGTGATCCACATCTTCGTGCCGCTCAGCACCCAGTCCGAGCCGTCGCGGACCGCGCGCGTCCGCATGCTGCCCGGGTCGCTGCCGGCGTCCGGTTCGGTCAGGCCGAAGCAGCCGAGCGCCTCACCCGCGGCCATCCGCGGCAGCCACTCCTGCTTGTGTTCCTCGGTGCCCCATTTGTGGATCGCGTACATCGCCAGTGAACCCTGCACCGAGACGAAGCTGCGCAGCCCGGAATCGACGGCCTCCAGCTCGCGGCAGGCGATGCCATAGGCGACCGCGCTGGTGCCGGCGCAGCCGTAGCCCTCCAGGTGCATGCCGAGCAGCCCGAGCTGTCCGAACCCCTTGGCGAGCTCTTTGGCGGGCAGTGCGCCCGTTTCGTACCATTCGGCGACGTTCGGCAGGAGCTGGTCGTGCGCGTAGGAACGCACGGCGTCCCGCATGGCCCGGTCCTCGGCGGAGAGCTCGGCGTCGAGATCGAGGAAGTCGCGCGGATCCGGGCTGCTGCTCATGCGTCACTCCTGGTCGGCTCGGTGGGTCACCTTCCTATGAAGAAAACCACACACGCGACCGGAGTCGGGTGTCAGCGATCGCGCCATCCGGTGGTCTTCGTCACCTGAACCGATGCCGTGGCCGTCCGGGCGGAGGCGGAGCGCCGCTTCTGCGCCGGGATCAGCAGCTCCGCGAAGGTAGGGAAAGGCACGCTGTCGATGTCCTCGCGCCAGGCGTCGAGCAGGCGGGTCAGGTCGTCGGCGTCCTGCATCGTTCCTCCAAAAGTGCAGGGCGGTCCTGCGCCGGCCTTTCACTTGGAGGCGTTATTACCCAGAAGAGTGAAGGTCGAAACAGGAAATCCGGAGAAAATCCGGTCCGCTAACCTGGACGGGTGGCTACTCCTCGCGTGGTGATCCTGGACTACGGGTCCGGCAACCTCCGGTCCGCCGAACGCGCCGTCCAGCGCGCCGGCGCCGACGTCGAGGTCACCGCCGACCCGCATGCCGCGCTCGAGGCCGACGGCCTGGTCGTGCCCGGTGTCGGCGCCTTCTCCGCCTGCATGGAGGGGCTGCGGTCGGTGTCGGGGGAGAAGATCATCGGCAAACGCCTCGCCGGCGGCCGCCCCGTGCTGGGCATCTGTGTCGGCATGCAGATCCTGTTCGAACGCGGTGTCGAACACGGCGTGGAGGCCGAGGGCGCCGGCGAGTGGCCGGGCACGGTCGACAAGCTGGAGGCCGACGTCCTGCCGCACATGGGCTGGAACACCGTCCGTGCCCCGGAAGACTCGCAGCTGTTCGCCGGTCTCGACGCGGACACGCGGTTCTACTTCGTGCACTCCTACGCCGCGCGGACCTGGGAACTGGACTCCGGTCTCGCCGGTCGGCAACCCAAGGTGACCTGGGCGAACCACGGCCAGGACTTCGTCGCCGCGGTCGAGAACGGGCCGTTGTGGGCGACGCAGTTCCACCCGGAGAAGTCCGGGGACGCCGGGGCGCACCTGCTGCGCAACTGGCTGACCACCCTCGCTTAGAGTGGGCGCGTGACTTTCACGCTCCTTCCCGCCGTTGATGTGGCCGATGGCCAGGCCGTGCGACTCGTCCAGGGCGAGGCCGGCACCGAAACCTCCTATGGCAGCCCGCTGGAGGCGGCGCTCGCCTGGCAGCGTGACGGTGCGGAGTGGATCCATCTGGTGGACCTCGACGCCGCGTTCGGCAAGGGCTCCAACCGCGAGCTGCTCGCCGACGTCGTGGCGAAGCTCGACGTCCAGGTGGAGCTGTCCGGTGGCATCCGCGACGACGCCTCGCTGGAGGCCGCCCTGGCCACCGGCGCGCGCCGGGTCAACCTCGGCACCGCGGCGCTGGAGGACCCGGAGTGGACCGCGAAGGTCGTCTCCTCCTACGGCGACCGCGTCGCCATCGGGCTCGACGTGCGGATCACCGAGGCCGGGCACCGGCTGTCCGCGCGCGGCTGGACGCAGGACGGCGGTGACCTCTGGGAGGTCCTCGACCGGCTCGACCGCGACGGCGCGCAGCGCTACGTCGTCACCGACGTGAGCAAGGACGGCACCCTCCAGGGCCCGAACATCGACCTGCTCCGCGAGGTAGCCGCCCGCACCGACGCGCCGGTCATCGCCTCCGGCGGAGTGTCCAGTGTGGACGATCTCCGCGCGCTGGCCGCGCTGGCCCGCGACGGTGTCGAGGGGTCCATCGTCGGCAAGGCGCTCTACGCCGGCGCGTTCACCCTGCCCGAGGCGCTCGCCGCCGTCGCGGAGTTCTGAGCTTTACCTCCCGGGTAATCGACGCCACGCGCCCGCTCGGTCAGGATTCCTACCAGGACAACGAAACCTGGGAGGACATCATGACCGCGTACGGTATCGCCCACCTTCGCCCCACCGGTGCGCCGACCGAGGAGGTTTTCGAGTACCTGGAGCGGATCCAGGACACGCTCGATCCCTTCGGCGGGAAGTTCCTCGTGCACGGGGCCGAGGTCGAGGTTGTCGAAGGGGAATGGCCGGGAGCGCTGGTGATGATCGGCTTCCCGAGCCTGGCCGTGGCCCGCGAGTGGTACGCGTCGGCCGCCTACCAGGAGATCCTGCACCTGCGGGCGGACCACATTCCGGGTGATTTGATCCTGGTGGACGGCTGCGGACCGGACCACGATTCGGCGGCGATGGCGGCCGGGCTGCGAGCCCAGGTCATTCAGCCGGCTTGATCGCGATTCCCACAGTCCGGTCCTTCGGCCCCCGCAGCCTGCTGAAGAACATCGTGACCCGGCCGGTGATCCCGTACTTCCGCGCGATCACCTTGCGCACGCGTTCGGTCTCGTCGAGGTCCAGCAGCCGCGCCTCGCCCGCGACGACGTCGCCGTGGGTCTTGGCGCCGCGGAAATCGCAGGCCTGGAGCTCGACCCGGCCGCTGTTGCGGATGCGCTTGACCTTGCCCGCCTTCCGCTCGGACCAGATCACCAGTTCGCCGCCGTCGCCCGCCGCCCAGACCGGCGTCGGCACCGGGGTGCCGTTCTTGCGGAAGGTGGTCAGGACGACGTACTTCTCGGCGGCGATCCGCTCGAACTCCGATGCCATGCGGGGAGTCTAGGGCGTCCGCCGGCGCAACGTCGCCGCGCCGAGGACCAGCGCGGCCAGGGCGCAGGCTCCGACGATGAGCAGGTTCCGGATGAGCGTCGCGTCCACGGTGCCCGACGTGGTGACCCGGGTGAGCGCTTCGACGGCGTACGAAAGCGGCATCACGTTCGAAAGCCAGTTGAGGAGCCAGCCCATCTCCCCGCGCGGCACGAACAGGCCGCACAACAGGATCTGCGGCAGCACGAACAGCGGCATGAACTGCACCGCCTGGAATTCCGTCCGCGCGAACGCGCTCACGAAGAGGCCGAGCGCCATCCCGAGGAGGGCGTCCAGGACGGCGATGAGCAGCAGCATCACGATCGAGCCCGCGATGTCGAGGCCCAGCCAGGCGAGCGATACCCCGGCGGCGACGCCGACCTGCACGATCGCTATCGAGCCGAACGCGAGCGCGTAGCCGAAGAGCAGGTCCATCCTGCCGATCGGCAGGGTCATCAGGCGTTCCAGCGTCGCCGTGGTGCGTTCGCGCAGCGTGGTGATCGAGGTGATCAGGAACATGATCAGGAACGGGAAGACGCCGAGCAGCGCCGGGGCGACACGGCTGAACACCGCTTCGGAGTTGAAGACGAAGCGCAGCAGCACCATCAGCAGCGACGGGACGACGATCAGCATCGCGACGGTGCGCGGATCGTGCCGGAGTTGCAGGAGGATGCGGCGGGCCGTGGCCAGGGTCAGGGCGGGATTCATGACGGGCTCACCTCGGTCTCGCGGACCAGCCGCAGGAAGGCCTGTTCCAGATCGGTCGTCCCGGTGCGTTCACGCAACCCGGCCGGGGTGTCGTCGGCGAGGATCCGGCCTTCGCGCATGAGCAGCAGGCGGTCGCAGCGCGCGGCCTCGTCCATGACGTGGCTGGACACGAGCAGCGTCGCCCCGCCCTCGGCGAGACGGCGGAAAAGTGCCCAGAGTTCGTCGCGGAGCACGGGATCCAGGCCGACGGTCGGTTCGTCGAGGACGAGCAGTTCGGGTTTCCCGAGCAGCGCGACGGCGAGGTTGGCCCGGCTGTGCTGGCCGCCGGACAGGGCGCCGACGAGTTTGCCCGCGTGCTCGGCGAGCCCGACCTCTCCGATCACTCTGTCCACATCGGACACCGGCGCACGGAGCACGGAAGCGAAGTAGCGCAAGGCTTCCGTGATGGTGAGGTCGGCGTAGATGGCCGGGTTCTGGGTGGCGTAGCCGATCAACCGCCGCAGCGGCGGGCTGCCCGCGGGATGGCCGAGCACGGTGACTTCGCCCGCGGCGACGATCTGCACGCCGACGATCGAGCGCATCAGCGTCGTCTTGCCGCAGCCACTGGGGCCGAGCAGCCCGGTGATCCGGCCGCGCGGGGTCGCGAAACCGACGTCCCTGACGACTTCACGGCCGCCGCGGACGACCCGCAGGCCCGTCACGGAGATCGCTGAATTAGCCATGCGTTTAATTCTGCGCCTGTTGAGAAGCGCGAGTCAAGGGGGCGCGGCTCGTGAGGGATGAGGAGTTGCCGAGAGGTGCGGCGGCCGACTGGAGCTGAAGGCTCCTTTCGCCGCATCAGACGCGGTGATGGGAACCTTCAGCCCGCCTTAGAACAGTCCTATGTGGACGACCGGGTCACTCACGAGGGAGGACTCACGGGACCAGGACGAGCTTGCCCCGGACGTGGCCCGCTTCGCTCTCGTCCTGGGCCGCGGCCGCTTCGGCGAGCGGGTAGACGCGAGCGATCGGCAGGTCGAGCTTGCCTTCGGCGGCGAGCGCGGCGCCTTCGGCCAGCGAGCCGGGGACCTGCTCGGCCGGAGATCCCGACGTGAAGCGGACGCCGTGGTCGGCCGCGTCCGGCGCGGCGATGGTGATGACCCGCTTCGGACCACCGGTCAGCTCGACGAGCGTGGCGAGCGAGCCACGCCCAGAGGCGTCGAAGGACGCGTCGACGCCATGCGGTGCGACGTCGCGTACGCGCTCGGCGAGCCCTTCGCCGTACTGCACCGGGACGGCGCCCAGCGAACGCAGGTACTCGTGGTTCCCTTCGCTCGCGGTGCCCACCACGGTCAGCCCGCGCGCGACGGCGAGCTGGACGGCGATGGTGCCGACACCTCCGGCCGCGCCGTCGATGAGCAGCGTCTCGCCCTTCTGGAGATCCAGCAGGTCGAGGGCGCGATAGGCGGTGTTGACGACAACGGGCAGCGCCGCGGCGAGTTCCCACGAAAGCGATGCGGGCTTACGGACCAGTTTTGCGGGATTCGCGAGGACGTACTCCGCGTATCCGCCTTCTCCGGAGCCGAGTACCTCGTCACCGGCCGCGAAACCGGACACGCCCTCGCCGATCGCGTCGATCACGCCGGCGATGTCGCCACCGGGGACGGCCGGGAACTCCGTCGGGAACACCTCGGCCATCAGACCGGCGCGGATCTTCCAGTCGATCGGGTTCACGCCCGCGGCCCGGACCGCGACCCGCACCTGTCCGGGGCCCGGCTCGGGGAGTTCCCGCTCGAGGACGCGCAGGACCCCGGAGTCGCCGTACTCGGTGAACGCGATGGAGCGGTAGGTGTCCGTCATGTCGTCGACAACCGCCGCCCGCCCGTCACTATTCCGGTGCCTTTCCGAACCAGCTGTAGTCGCCGGGGATCAGCTGGACGCCGTTCGCGATGTCGAGCAGGGTGGCCTGGTCCTGTTTCCCCGACACGGTGAGCCATCGCCCGCCTTCCACCTGGACGGCGACCGTCTCGTCCTGGGGACCGAGCCGCCCGTCCCGTTTCGGCAGAGAAAAGCCGTCTGCGCCCCTGACCTTGAGCGGCACGGGCTGGGTGTCGCCCGCGTCCGGCCGTTCGGCGCGGAGCGACGCCGTGACGACCGCCGCCGCGGTGGGCTGCCCGGTACGGGTGGCTTCGAGATCGGTCGCGCCCCCGCCGACCGTCATGAACACGTTCACCCCGGACAGCTCCAGATCGGCGGGCAACCTGCCGAACCGCAGTTCACCCGAAACCCTGGCACGGTCGTCCCTGACCATCTCGTCCGCGATCCGCTGACCGACCTCGCGCGGATCCTTCATGCGGTACAACGTCAAGCTCAGCAGGTACGTGTCGTCGGGGGTCCAGGTCAGCGTCGTCGCTTCGTCGTAGGCCTCCGTGACCATCCCGACCCTGCCGTGCACGATGATCTGGTTCGGCGCGGGGGCGATGGTCCACGGTCCGCTCCGCTCGTCCAGCGGAGTGGTGGTCAGCTGCACCTGCCCGGCCTCGCCGCCACTCCACGTCCTGGTCTGTGGTGCGGGGTAGGGCTTCGCGCCGCGTTGTACCTCCTTGAAGCCGTCGGGCAGCCAGCCGGGTTTGTACGGCAGCACCGCCCAATCGGCGTTGCGCGGCGAGGCGGGCGTGACCGCGGTGTAGGCCCGAAGGCCCAGCGGGACGCCGAGCGCGATGATCGCGACCGCCGCCGCGACCAGTGCCAAGGCCATCGTCGGACGGTTTCGCGACCGCTGGGACAGCGCGTCGCGGACCTCGGCCCCGTCGGGCGCCCGCGTCGCCAGGTGTTCGAGGCTTTCCCGGATCAGGTCCTCGGTGTGCTCGTCACTCAGTCGGGTCATTTGCGGGCTCCCGTGGGCTGCACGGACGAGGACGGCCCGGTTTCCCGCAGCGTCGCGAGCGCGCGCGAAATCTGGCTGCGCACGGTCGACGTCGCGCAGCGGAGTACCGCGCCGATCTCCTCGTCGGAGTAGTTCTCGTAGTAGCGGAGCACGATCGCGGCGCGTTGTTTGCGCGGGAGCTTCGCGAGCCGGTCCAGCATCGCGTCGCGTTCGTCGTACTCGATGGCGTGATCGGAGACCGGTGGGCTCACCAGGTCGAGCACTTCCGGCGAGGACGGTGTCACCCGGCGGACCGCCAGGCGCCTTCGCCACGAGAGGTACTCGTTGGTCACCATCCGGCGGACGTACGTCGGTGGCGAGTCGATCTTCGGCCAGCGTTGCTGAGCACGCAGCAGTACCTCCTGGACGATGTCCTGCGCCAGGTACGGATCGTCGGTCAGGACGGCCGCGTAGCGCAGGAGCCCGTCCAGGCGATCCGCGACGAACTCGTCGAAGGTCGCAGGCACGTGTCCCCCTCAGCCGGTGGTCTCCCTCTAGTGACGCGCGAGCCCACCCTGGTGATGCATCGGGAGCCGAACTTTCTCGGCGCCGGGGGTCAGGTAGTACTGCGCGACCGGCGCCAGCATCGCGACGATCTCGTCCTCCGAGGCGGCGGCCAGCGGCGGGAGCCCGATGACGTAGCGCAGCAGCGCGAAGCCGATCATCTGCGCGGCGATCCCGGCCACCCGGGCCTTCGGCACGCCGCGCGCCTCGGCCACGCGCGCCAGCACCGCCCGTTCGAGGAACTGCCGCATCATGGTCGCGACCTGTTCGTTGGTGGTCGCGGAGCGGATCATCGCGAGGAACGGCGCGCGGCCGTCCGGCGCCTGCCAGAGGCCGAGGAACGCGCGGACGAGGCGTTCGCCGACCTCGGCTTCGGGGCCTTCGAGGATCCGGGGGACCAGCTCGCCCGGGTCGACCGGCAGGTTCATCGAAGCGGCGAAGAGCCGTTGCTTGGTGCCGAAGAAATGGTGCAGCAGCGCCGCGTTGACGCCCGCGTCGGCGGCGATGCCGCGGACGGTCGCCCCGTCGTAACCCTGTTCGGCGAACCTGCGCCGCGCCGCGTCGAGGATCATCTCCCGCGTCTCGGTCTGCCCCGGCCGCCGCCCCGCCTGTGCCATTCCGCGAGCTTAGAACGCCCTTGACTACGCTTGTCCCCATGTCAGTCGCAGTCAGGGTCATCCCGTGTCTCGACGTCGACGCGGGCCGTGTGGTGAAGGGCGTCAACTTCGCCGACCTGCGCGACGCCGGTGACCCCGTCGAACTCGCCCGCCTGTACGACGCCGAGGGCGCGGACGAGCTCACGTTCCTCGACGTCACGGCCTCCTCCGGGGACCGCGAGACCACCTTCGACGTCGTCCGCCGGACCGCGGAGCAGGTGTTCATCCCGCTCACCGTCGGTGGCGGCGTGCGCACGAACGACGACGTCAACCGGCTGCTGCGCACCGGCGCGGACAAGGTGAGCATCAACACCGCCGCCATCGCGCGGCCGGAGTTCCTGCGCGAGGCGTCCCGCCGGTTCGGCGCGCAGTGCGTCGTGCTGTCGGTGGACGCGCGCCGGGTCCCCGAAGGCACCGAACCGACCCCGTCCGGATTCGAGGTCACCACGCACGGCGGCCGGCGCGGCACCGGGATCGACGCCGTCGAATGGGCCGCGCGCGGCGAGGAACTCGGCGTCGGCGAGATCCTGCTCAACTCGATGGACGCCGACGGCACGAAGAACGGCTTCGATCTCGAACTCCTCACCCAGGTGCGCGCGGCCGTCCGCGTCCCGGTGATCGCCAGCGGCGGCGCCGGCGCGCTCGAACACTTCCTGCCCGCCGTCGAGGCCGGCGCGGACGCGGTGCTCGCGGCCAGCGTGTTCCACTTCGGACAGTTGAAGATCGGCGAGGTCAAGAGCGCCTTGCGTGCCGGGGGAGTCGTGGTCCGGTGATCCCGAACAAGTGGAAGGCCGCCACCGAGGTCAAGGTCGTCAGCGCGTTGCTGCTCGGGCTCCCGTTCGCGTACATCGCGATGGCGGTGGTCCTCATGTTCGCGCCGTACTCGTCCGCGCGGACGTTCCTGCTGCCGGTGACGTCGCTGGTCCTCGGCGGTCTGGTCGTGGCGGGGCTGGTGCTGAAGATGTCGTCCGCGCGGTTCGCCGGTTTCGGTGTCAGCTTCCTGTTCGCGTTGCTGCACGCGCTGTCCATGATGGCGGCGGAACTCTTCTGGGTGAAGATCGTCTCCGGCCTCCTCTTCGCCGGGTACATCTACACGGCGGTCCTGCTCAACTCGATGCCGGTGAAACGGCACCTTCTCGGAGCCACGAATGACGCTTGACCCCGCCTTGTCGGATCGCTTGAAGCGCAACGCCGACGGGCTGATCGCCGCCGTGGTCGTCGAACACTCCACATCGGACGTCCTGATGATGGCGTGGATGAACGACGAGGCGCTCGAACGCACCCTCACCACGCGGCGCGGCACCTACTACTCGCGCAGCCGCGAGGAATTGTGGGTCAAAGGCGAGACGTCCGGCCACGTCCAGCACGTGCGCGAGGTGCGGATCGACTGCGACGGCGATACCGTCCTGCTGCGCGTCGACCAGACCGGCCCGGCCTGTCACACCGGCACGCACACCTGTTTCGACACCGACGAACGGCTGCTGCTGGCCGACGAGAGCGAGAACGCGTGAACGTCGTCGCCAACGTACTGGTCGGCATCGTCGCCCTGATCCACCTGTACATCGTCGTGCTCGAGATGTTCCTGTGGACCACCCCGCGCGCCCGTGCCTCCTTCGGCACCACCGAGGAGTTCGCGAAGGAGAGCTCCGCGCTCGCGGCGAATCAGGGGCTGTACAACGGTTTCCTCGCCGCCGCGCTGATCTGGGGCCTGATCGCGACCGGGAGCACGGCGTGGCAGTTCAAGATCTTCGGCCTCGCCTGTGTGATCGTGGCCGGGCTCTACGGCACGGCGACGGCGAGCAAGAAGATCTTCTTCGTGCAGGTGGTGCCGGGCACGCTGGCGCTGATCGCGGTGCTGGTCGCCGGCTGACGCGCCTGCTCGCGAGTTACGCCTCCGATCACGCGAGTTCCGCCTCCAATCACGTGTGTCGCGCGTCCGATCACGGAAATCGTCGCCATTCGACCAGCGGATAGTGAAGGCCTCCTTCGCTACCTTCAAGGTAGGCAAGGAGGCATTGGGCGCGATTCACGTGTCCAGACGCGCGACACGCGTGATTGAAGGCGAAACTCACGTGATCAGACGGCGAACTCGGCTCAGTCGATCTTCCCGGTCAGGTAGCGCTGCACGGTCGGCGCGATCGCGGTCACCAGCGGCTCGATCTCGCTCGAAGCCATCGGCTCGAACTTCGCGACGTACCGGACCATGCCCATGCCGACCAGCTGGGACGCGCACAGGGTCGTCCGCAGTTCGATGTTGTCCGAGCCGATGTCGCCGATCACCTTCGTGAAGAAGCTCTGGAAGAACCCGCGCAGCACCTGGGCCGCCTGCTCGTGTCCGGCGACGCTGCGGACGAGCGCCTGGAACACGTCGCCGCCCGCGCCGTCCCATCGGGTGAGGAAGGTCCGCACGATCCGCTGCCCGAACTCGTCGTCGGGGCCGGCGGTCAGTTCGGCGAGGAGTTCGCGCGGGTCGAAGGGGAGCTCCAGGATGGCTTGCCCGAAGAGGCCTTCCTTGCTGCCGAACCAGTGGTTGACCATCGCCGCGTCCACCCCGGCCCGCGTCGCGATCGCGCGGACGGTCGCGCCGTCGAAGCCGCTTTCCCCGAACACCACGCGTGCCGCCTCGATCAGCGCGGTGCGGGTGTCCTGTCCGCCGGGCCGCCGTCCGCGGCGCCGGGCGGTAGTGTCTTCAACAGCCATGGCGCCATCATGAACGGACGCGGCGCAAAATTCAACAATACTTGAATTTTGCCCCCGGTCCCGGACCCACCGACCGTTGCAGCACAATGAGCGACATGGTCAGCGCCGCAAACGCCAGCCCGTCGGGGCTCGGCTCGGTCAGCCCTTCGCGCGACGAGTTCCGCGCGCTCGCCGAGGGCCGTCGCGTCATCCCCGTTGTCCGTCGCGTGCTCGCCGACGGTGAGACCCCCATCGGGGTCTACCGCAAGCTCGCCGCCGACCGGCCGGGGACGTTCCTCTTCGAATCGGCGGAGAACGGCGCTTCCTGGAGCCGATGGTCGTTCATCGGCGTCGACAGTCCCGCCGCGCTGACCGTGCGTGACGGTGAGGCCGTGTGGACCGGCACCCCGCCGGTCGGCTTGCCGACCGAAGGCGACCCGCTCACCGTGCTGCGCGAGACCGTCGCCGCGCTCCACACCGAGCAGCTGCCCGGGATGCCGCCGCTCACCGGCGGCATGGTCGGCTACATCGGCTACGACGCCGTCCGCTGGCTCGAGCGGCTCCCCGAACTCGCCGAGCGCGACCTCGACATCCCCGAGCTCACCATGCTCCTGGCGACCGATCTGGCCGCCTTCGACCACCACGAGGGCACCGTCACGCTGATCGCCAACGCGGTCAACTGGGACGACTCGCCCGAGCGCGTCGACGCGGCGTACGACGACGCGGTCGCGCGCCTGAACGCGATGACCAAGCAGCTGCACGTCGCCGCCCCGGCCACGGCCGCCGTCTTCGACCGCCCCGCGCCCGAATTCACGCGCCGCCGCTCCAAGCCGGACTTCCACGCGGCCGTCGAGAAGGCCGTCGAGGCGATCAAGGCGGGCGAAGCGTTCCAGATCGTGCCGTCGCAACGCTTCGAGATCGAGACCCAGGCCGACGCGCTCGACGTCTACCGCGTCCTGCGCACGTCCAATCCGAGCCCGTACATGTACCTGCTGCGTTTGGACGGCTTCGACATCGTCGGGTCCAGCCCGGAGTCGCTGGTCACCGTGCGGGACGGCCGCGCGACCACGCATCCGATCGCGGGCACCCGCTGGCGCGGCGCCGATCCGGAGGAGGACGCGCAGCTGGCCAAGGACCTGCTCGCGGACGAGAAGGAGCGCGCCGAGCATCTGATGCTCGTCGACCTCGGCCGCAACGACCTCGGCAAGGTCTGCAAGCCCGGCACCGTGCGCGTCGTCGACTTCTTCGACGTCGAGCGCTACAGCCACGTCATGCACATCGTCTCCACGGTCACCGGCGAACTCCTCGACGACAAGACCGCTTTCGACGCCGTCACCGCCTGTTTCCCGGCTGGGACGCTCTCGGGCGCGCCGAAGGTCCGCGCGATGCAGTTGATCGAGGAGCTGGAGCCGACCCGAAGGGCGCTCTACGGCGGCGTGGTCGGCTATCTCGACTTCGCCGGGGACGCCGACACCGCGATCGCGATCCGCACCGCGCTGATGAAGGACGGCACCGCGTACGTCCAGGCGGGCGGGGGAGTCGTCGCGGACTCGGTGGCCGACTACGAGGACAACGAGTCGCTCAACAAGGCCCGTACGGTGCTTTCCGCCGTGGCGGCGGCGCAGACGATGATAGCGGCGGACGAACTCGACCCGGCGGGTGACAGCACTCGTGTCTGAGGCCCCGGAAGCCACCACGCCGAAGAAGGCCAAGCGTCCACTGTGGATCGCCGTGGTGGGCCTGCTGTTGGGCGCGGTGGCGCTGTGGGGTTCCTCGCGGCTCGTGTGGTTCGCGGAGTTCCGCGACGGCGGCGTGCGTGGCACCGTGCTGTACACGGAAACCGGTTCACAGCGGGCGGTTGCGCTGATTCCCCTCGCGTTGCTGGCGCTCGCCGGCACGGCGGGGCTGATCGCCACCGGCGGCTGGCCACGCCGGGTGCTCGGCGTGGTACTCGCCGTGGCCGGCCTCGCCGCGGTGTGGATCGGCGTGGCGGGCGGCTCGTTCAGCGGCTTCGCCGACGGACTGCCGGTCGCCCAGATGCTGGGAGGCCGCGGTCTCGCGATCCTCGGGGGAATTCTCGTGACCGCGGGCGGGTTGGCAGCCATCAAGGGCGCGGGCCGGATGCCGCGCCTCGGCGCGAAGTATTCGGCGCCGGGAGCGAAGAAGAAGGCCGCGAAGGATCCAGAGACCGAGCTGTGGGAGGCGCTGTCCGACGGCGAAGATCCCACCGCGACCCGGTGATGGCCGCGGAAAACGCGCGTTTTCGAGATCTGCACCGCCAAAGATGACACGGTTGGCATTCGGAGCAACGGACATACCCGGAACCAGGCCGTATCCGTGCGGGGGTTAGCATCGTTTCGGCGGGAAGGGGAAGGTTTTTGTGAGCGACCTTGCGAAGGAATCCGTGAGTACGACAGCCGGTGAGGTACTCCGGTGAGCGTGCTCGAAGACATCGTCGCCGGCGTCCGCGCCGATCTCGCCGAGCGCGAGGCGGCACTGCCGTTCGACGAACTGAAGAAGCGCGCGACCCAGGTCGCGCCCCCACGTGACGTGCTCGCGGCCCTGCGCGAGTCCGGTATCGGCGTCATCGCCGAGGTGAAGCGGCGCAGCCCCTCCAAGGGCGATCTGGCCGAGATCCCGGATCCGGCCGCGCTGGCGAAGGACTACGCCGACGGCGGCGCCCGGGTGATCAGCGTGCTGACCGAGCAGCGGCGGTTCGGCGGTTCGCTCGCCGACCTCGACGCGGTCCGCGCGGCGGTCGACATCCCGGTGCTGCGCAAGGACTTCATCGTCAGCCCGTACCAGGTCCACGAGGCGCGGCTGCACGGCGCGGACATGGTCCTGCTGATCGTGGCCGCGCTGGAGCAGAACGCCCTGATCGCGTTGCTGGATCGCGTCGAATCCCTCGGGATGACCGCGCTGGTCGAGATCCACAACGCCGAAGAGGCCGACAAGGCGCTCGAAGCCGGTGCGAAGGTGATCGGCGTCAACGCCCGCAACCTGCACACCCTCGAGGTCGATCGTGACGTGTTCTCGCGGCTGGCCCCCGGCTTGCCGATGGACGTCTTCAAGATCGCCGAGTCCGGTGTCCGCGGCCCCGGTGACCTGATGTCCTACGCGGGTCACGGTGCCGACGCCGTCCTCGTGGGCGAAGGGCTCGTCGCTTCGGGCGACCCGAAGGGCGCGCTGGTCAAGCTCGTCACCGCCGGTTCGCACCCCGCCTGCCCGAGGCCTTCTCGATGACCACTGAGTACCACGAAGAACCCCACGGCAAGCACGATCCGGACGACCGGGGCTACTACGGCCCGTACGGCGGCCGGTTCATGCCGGAGGCCCTGATCGGCGTCGTCGACGAGGTCGCGGCCGAGTACGACAAGGCGCGGAACGACCCGGACTTCGTCAACGAGTTCCGGCGTCTTCTGCGTGACTACGCCGGTCGTCCGTCGCTGCTCACCGAGGCCAAGCGCTTCGGTGAGCACGCCGGCGGCGCCCGGATCTTCCTCAAGCGCGAGGATCTGAACCACACCGGTTCGCACAAGATCAACAATGTGCTGGGCCAGGCTTTGCTCACCAAGCGGATGGGCAAGAAGCGGGTCATCGCCGAGACCGGGGCCGGGCAGCACGGCGTGGCCACCGCCACCGCCTGCGCGCTGCTGGACCTGGAATGCATCGTCTACATGGGCGAGGTCGACACCGAGCGGCAGGCGCTGAACGTCGCCCGCATGAAGCTGCTCGGCGCCGAGGTCATCCCGGTGAAGACCGGTTCGCGCACGCTCAAGGACGCGATCAACGAGGCGCTGCGCGACTGGGTCACCAACGCAGAGGACACGCATTACCTGTTCGGCACGGCGGCGGGCCCGTACCCGTTCCCGATGATGGTGCGGAACTTCCACAAGATCATCGGCGAGGAGGCCCGCGTCCAGATCCTGGAGCAGGCCGGACGCCTGCCCGACGCCGTCGCGGCCTGCGTCGGCGGCGGATCCAACGCGATCGGCATCTTCCACGGCTTCATCGACGACCCGGAAGTCCGTCTCGTCGGGCTCGAACCGGGCGGCGAAGGCATCGAGGGCAACCGTCACGGCGCCACGCTGACCAAGGGCACCCCGGGCAACCTGCACGGCGCGATGACGTACCTGCTGCAGGACGAGGACGGCCAGACCGTCGAGTCGCACTCGATCTCCGCGGGCCTCGACTACCCGGGCGTCGGCCCGGAACACTCGTGGCTCAAGGACAGCGGCCGCGCCGAGTACCGGCCGGTGACCGACGCCGAGGCGATGGACGCGTTCAAGCTGCTTTCGCGTACCGAGGGCATCATCCCGGCGATCGAGTCGGCGCACGCGCTGGCCGGCGCGCTGGTGCTCGGCCGCGAACTCGGCCCCGAGGGGCTGATCATCGTGAACCTGTCCGGTCGTGGCGACAAGGACATGGACACGGCCGCGAAGTACTTCGGCCTGGTGGAGAACGCATGAGCGGGTTGGACGAGGTCTTCGCGAAGACCCGGGCGGAGGGCCGCGGCGCTCTGATCGGGTATCTCCCGGCGGGTTTCCCGACGGTCGACGGGTCCAAGGACCTGCTGGCCGCGGTTGTCGACGGCGGCGCCGACCTGGTCGAGGTGGGCGTGCCCTACTCGGACCCGGTGATGGACGGCCCGACCATCCAGGCCGCGTCGGTGAGCGCGCTTTCCGGCGGCTTCAAGCTCAAGCACCTGTTCGAGGTCGTCGAGTCGGTGTCGTCGCGCGGCGGCAAGGCCGTCGTGATGACGTACTGGAACCCGGTGCACCGTTACGGCGTCGACCGTTTCGCGCGGGATCTCGCCGCCGCGGGCGGGCTCGGGATGATCACCCCGGACCTGATCCCGGACGAGGCCGACGAGTGGATGGCCGCCTCCGAGCAGCATGGTCTGGACCGGATTTTCCTGGTCGCGCCGTCCTCCTCGGAGGAGCGGATCGCGAAGACCGTCGCGGCCTCTTCGGGCTTCGTGTACGCCACCGCGGTGATGGGCGTGACAGGCGCTCGTGACCAGGTCGGCGTACACGCCGAAGACCTGGTCGCGCGTACCCGTGCGCACACGGATCTTCCGATCGGTGTCGGGCTCGGCGTCCGTTCCGGCGAGCAGGCGGCGCAGGTCGCCGGGTTCGCGGACGGCGTGATCGTCGGTTCGGCGCTGGTGACGGCCGCCGCGAGCGGTCTCGACGCGGTTCGGGAGCTTTCGGCCGAGCTGGCCGCGGGCGTGCGGAAGACCGTCGCTCCTGCTTGATCCGCGGGCGCGGCGGTGGCCTCAGTGCCGCCACCGCTGCGCTTCGGTGATCTCCTCCGGGCTCGCGAGCGCGAAGCGCTCGATCTCCGCCCGCCGCACGTCCACGAACGTCGTCGCCAGCGGCGGGCCGAACGCGGCCGTCAGATCCTTGTCCGCCTCGAAGGCCGCGACAGCGTCCTCCAGCCGCAGGGGAAGCCGCTCGATCCCGCGCGTGGCGCGTTCCTCCTCGGTCAAGCTCCCCGGGTCGACGTCGAGCGGTTCCGGCAGCGATGCCTTCTCGTCGGCACCGGCCATCCCCGCGAACAGCAGGGATGCCGCCAGCAGATACGGATTCGCGGTCAGGTCGAAACACTTGACTTCAAGATTCGCTGCCGAGTCACGGTTCCCGGCGACGCCGCGCACCAGCCGCAGCGGCGTCTCCCGGTTCTCCAGGCCCCACGCGCCGAACACCCCCGCCCAATGGTGCGGCTCCAGGCGCAGATAGCTGACGACCGACGGCGCCCCGATCGCGAGCAACGCGGGCAGCCGCTTCAGGATGCCCGCGCTGAACGACTCGGCGACCGGCGTCAGCCCGAAAACCCTGTCCCCGCCCGAGAAAAGGTTCCGCGCGCCGTCCCAGACGCTCAGATGCACGTGCCCGCCGTTGCCGACGCCGGACGGCGCGAACTTCGGGGTGAAGGACGCCTTGAGCCCGTGCCGGTGGCTGAGCGCGCGGATCGTCTCCTTCGTCAGCACGGCGACGTCGGCCGCCCGCACCGGATCGGCCGCGGCGACGGACAGTTCGAACTGGCCGTCGGCGTACTCGGGATGGATCTGCTCCACCTCGACCCCTTGTTTGTCCAAAGTGGACACCAGGGCGCGGAGATAGTCCGCGTGCTCGGAAAGCCTCGCGTAGCCGTACGCGGGGCCCGCGGTGGCCGACGTCGGATCGTCGAGGGCGTCGGCGGCGGTGATCACCCATTCGATTTCGAAGCTCATCCGAGCCCGGTGACCGCGTGCGGCGAGCCGGTCCACCGCCCTCGCCAGCAGGGCGCGCGGATCCTGTCGATGCGGTTCGCCCTCCTGGTCGAGTTTCGTCACCGGCGCCCAGGCCCAGCCGGGCTGACCGGCGAGCACGGTCAGCGCGTCGAGGTCCGGATGCAGCCGCAGATCGCCGACCGGCCCGAGGGAATGCTCACCGCCGGTGATGACGTCGTCGAAACCGAAGAAGTCGAAGGAATTCGAAGCGCCGACACCCCACGCGGCCGCCGACGGCAGCTTCCGCAGCGGCACCGCCTTGACCCGCGCGATCCCGGCGTTGTCCACGAAGGTCAGCGCCACGAGCTCGACACCCCGGGCCCGGAGCTCCCCGGTGAGGGCGGTCGCGCGGGCGGTCAGTGCTTCCCGGTTCACCATGGTTCCTCATCCTGGCCTCGATCGGAGTCCCTTGCCACGCCCGGATCCGGTCATAGGGTGAGGCCGGCCTAGCCGATCACGAGAAGGGACGCGCTCATGCCGGGAACCCCGATCCTGCCGTTCGTCGCCCGGACGAGGCTCGTGGACCACCACTGCCACGGCGTCGTCACCGGTGATCTCGGGCGGATCGAGTTCGAACAACTGCTCACCGAGGCCGACACCGTCTCGTCACTGGGCACGACGTTGTTCGACTCCCTGATCGGGCTCGCGGTCCGGGCCCGCTGCGCACCCGTGCTCGACCTGCCGCCGCACGTCCCGGCCGAGGTCTATCTGGCCCGCCGCGCCGAACTGGGCGCCGCCGAGGTCAACGCGCGGTTCCTGCGCGCCACCGGTACGGCCGAATTCCTGCTCGACGGCGGTTTCCTGCCGGACACGCTGACCACGACCGAGCAGTTCGCGGCTCTGTCCGGCGCCCGCGCGCGGGACATCGTCCGCCTCGAACAGGTCGCCGAAACGGTGATCGGATCCACCACGGCGGCCGGATTCGCTTCGGCCTTCGCGGCAGAGTTGGCGAAACGCGCCACGACGGCCGTCGGGTTCAAATCCATCGCCGCCTACCGGGTCGGCCTCGACCTGGCGGGGGAGCGGCCGTCGGACGCCGAAGTCACCGCGGCGGCGGGCCGCTGGCTCGCGCGGATCGAAGCGGGCGAACCGGTCCGGCTCGCGGACGAGGTGCTGCACCGGTTCCTGATCTGGACCGGGATCGACCTGGCGCTGCCGATCCAGTTCCACGTCGGGTTCGGCGACTCCGACGTCGACCTGCACCGCTGCGATCCGCTGCTGCTCACCGGGCTGCTGCGGGCCACCCGGTCCCGCGGGGTGCCGATCATGCTGCTGCACAACTATCCCTTCCACCGGAACGCCGCGTATCTGGCGCAGGTGTTCGAGCACGTGTTCATCGACGTGGGACTCGCGACGCACAACGCCGGTCATCGTGCGACCGCGATCATCACGGAGACAATGGAGATCGTGCCGTTCGGGAAGCTGCTCTTCTCCACCGACGCGTTCGGGCTGGCCGAGCTGTACCACCTCGGCACCGCGCTGTTCCGGCAAGGACTGTCCGACTTCCTGTACGCGGGACTCACTTCGGACGTACTGTCCGAAGTGGACGCGCATCGGATAGCGGCGCTGGTGGGGCACCGCAACGCCGAACGGGTGTACGGGCTGGAGGGGACATGACGGAACTGGACGAACTGCAGGACCGATGGGAGGCCGCCCTCGAGGCGGAACTGCCGTCCGCGATCGAACTGCGGCACCGCGTGCACGCCGATCCGCGCGCGTCGGGGGACGAGGAGGACACCGCGCGGGTCGTCGTCGAGGCGCTGGGCATCGACGAAGGCGTCCGGGTCGCCAAGACCGGGCGCGCCGTGCTGCTCCCCGGGACCGCGCCGGGACCGGCGGTGGCGCTGCGCACCGAACTCGACGCGCTGCCGGTCACCGAGCGCACGGGTGTTCCGTGGGCCTCGGAGACGCCGCTGATGCACGCGTGCGGACACGACGTCCACATGGCCGCGCTCGTCGCCACCTGCCGCGCGGCCGCCGTCGTCGGGGTGCCCCGGCCGCTCGTCGCGCTTCTCCAGCCGCGTGAAGAGACTTCACCGTCCGGCGCGCTGGACATCGTCGAGTCCGGCGTGCTCACCGAGTACGGCGTCGAGTCGGTCATCGGCGCGCACGTCCAGCCCCGGCTCGCCGCGGGGGTGGTGTCGGCGGTGCCGGGACCGGTCAACGCCTCGACCGACGAGTTCGACATCGTGGTCCGCGGCCAGGGCGGGCACGCCGGGTACCCGCATCTGCTGCGGGACCCGATCCTCGCGCTCAGCCAGATCGTGGTGAGCCTGCAACAGCTCGCGAGCCGCCGGGTCGACCCGGTGTTCGGCGCGGTCTGCTCGGTCGGCCGGATCGAAGCGGGCACGACGGCGAACGTGGTGCCGAACGAGGCGCACCTTTCGGGCTCCCTGCGGCTGATGCGCGCAGAGGACCGCGACCTCGCGCTGGAGGGGCTCGCCGAAATCGTCCACGGCACCGCGAAGGCGCACGGCTGCCGGGCGGAACTGGAGATCAGCCCGTGCGAACCGGTGCTGCACAACGACGCCGGGCTCACCCAGCGCGCGCACCGGCGGCTCATCCGGACCGGGGCGGGCGTGGACACCGATTTCCGGTCGTTCGGCGCCGACGACTTCGCGCACTACTGCGGGATGACGCGCGGGCTGATGATGTTCGTCGGCCTCGGCGACACCGCGGGCGCGCCCAGCCTGCACGACGAGCTGTTCCTGCCGCCCGACACGGCCGTCGGGCACGTCGCGTCCGCGCTGATCGCGGGCTATTTGGCCGCGGTCGAGGGCTGACGCCCCCAAGAAGTGGATGAAGCGCTACGGTGGCCGACGTGAATACCGCCTCGGCAGCGTTCCTCGCGACCATCCCCAGCCCCGACCAGGGCGTCTGGCATATCGGGCCGGTCCCGATCCGGGCCTACGCGCTCTGCATCATCGCCGGCATCATCGTGGCGATCTGGCTGGGCGAGCGGCGCTGGGTGAACCGCGGTGGCACGAAGGGCACGGTCATCGACATCGCGGTCTTCGCGGTGCCGTTCGGCCTGGTCGGCGGCCGGCTGTACCACGTCATCACCGACAACCAGCTGTACTTCGGCGAGGGCAAGAACCCGCTCAACGCGCTGAAGATCTGGGACGGCGGCCTCGGCATCTGGGGCGCCATCGCGCTCGGCGCCGTCGGCGCGCTGATCGCCTGCCGCCGCCGGGGCATCCCGCTGCCCGCGATGGCGGACGCGCTCGCGCCGGGGATCGTGATCGCGCAGGCGATCGGGCGGCTCGGCAACTACTTCAACCAGGAGCTCTACGGCGCGCACACCGATCTGCCGTGGGGACTGGAGATCTACCAGCGCTACAACCCGACCGACCCGGACGACTTCCTGAACGGCATCGCGATCGGGCACGTCCCGCTGCCGGACAGCCCGGTGCACCCGACGTTCCTCTACGAGCTCGTCTGGAACCTCGGGGTCGCGCTGCTGGTGATCTGGGCGGACAAGAAGTTCCGTCTCGGCCACGGCCGCGCGTTCGCGCTGTACGTCGCCGGGTACACCGCCGGCCGGTTCTGGATCGAGATGATGCGGACCGACACCGCGAACCACATCCTCGGCCTGCGGGTCAACGTGTGGACCTCGATTCTGCTGTTCGCCGCGGCGATCGCGTACTTCGTCCTGGCCGCCAAGCGTGGGCCACGGGAAGCGCCGGAAACGCTGTGGAGCAAGGACATGCCGCGAGAGGACGACGCCTCTCCCGCTGAGCCTTCCGCCGAAGAGACGCACGCGGAGGTCGCGGCGGCTCCGGACACTGTCCGGGACTCGGCCGCCGACAAGGCGACCGAGGACCCGAAGCCGGACTCCGAGAAGTAGCGCTCGTAAGTCCGTGAAGGCCTCCTTGCCTACCCTCAAGGTAGGCAAGGAGGCCTTCACGGCATTAGGGCGAGACCAGGCCCCGCCCCGTCACCAAAGGCAGGTCCAGCGCCGTCAGCAGCCCTGGCGGAGCCGCCACCACCGCCGGGATCGCGTTCACCAGCCGCATCGCGGTCGCCTTCAGCCCGGCGGTGTTGTGGTCGCCGTCGGTACCGACCAGCCGCAGGTCCAGCACGTAGTTGGGCTCGCCGGTCACCTCGACGCGGTAGCAGCCCTGCCCGGTCGGCTGCGGCCAGTCCGGCCCGAGGTCGCCGCGCAGGCGCGTGATGTGCTCCAGCACGCACACCGCCCGCCCGCCGCGCATCCCGCGCACCTCGAACCGCAGCGCCGCCGCCGTGCCCTCTTTGATCGTGCCGGACGCGATCTCGAACGTCTCAGGCGCCGGAAGCCGTTCGTAGACCTCCTCGACGGCATCGAGTTCGACGTCCAGCCCGGCCGCGAGCTGCCGCACGACGCTGCCCCAGGCCAGCGACAGCACGCCGGGCTGCAGCAACAGCGGCAGGTCGTCCATCTCCCGGCCGAAGCCCATGATGTCGAACAAAACCTTGCCGTTGTCGTACGTGGAGTAATCGAGGATTTCCAGGCAGCGCACCTCGTCGATCCGTTCGCACACACCGGTGAGCACCAGCGGCAGCCAGTCGTTGGCGAAGCCGGGGTCGACACCGTTGACCCACAGCGAAGCACCGCCTTCACAGGCGGCCTCGCGGATCGGCTCGATCATCTCCGGCGGGACGACACCTTCGGGGTACTGAAGGAACACCGGGCTGCTGGACACCACGTTGATCCCCGCGCGCAGGAAGCGTTTCAGGTCCTCGACGGCCTCGACGAGCCTGTCGTCCGCCATCGCCGTGTAGAGCACGCAATCCGGCTTCAGCGCGATGAGCGCGTCCGCGTCGGTGGTGGCCGCGATACCGAGCGGGCGCCCGAGCCCGGCCAGCTCCCCGGCGTCCACGCCCGCCTTGGCCTCGCTCGAAACCCAGACCCCGGCGAGTTCGAGATCGGGCCGCGCGGCTATCCCCGCCAGCGCGTGGCGGCCGACGTTCCCGGTACTCCACTGGACCACGCGCACAGCGTTCACCTTTCTACAGATCGGGCAGACCCAGCTCCAGATTCGGGGCCTGCAGTCCACCGTCGACTTCGATGATCTTGCCGGTGACGTACCGGCCCGCTCGCGACGCCAGGAACACGACGGTGGCCGCGATGTCCTCGGCCTCGCCGATCCGGCGCAGGGGAGTGGCGGCCTCCATCCGGCCGCGCAGTTCGTCGTTGCCCACCACCACTTCGAGCGCGGACGTCGCCACCGAGCCGACCGAGATCGCGTTCACGCGCACCTTCGGCGCGAGGTCGGCGGCGGCGAGCCGGGTGTAGTGCGCGAGCGCGGCCTTCGCCGTCCCGTACGCGGCGAAGCCACGGCCGGTGACGCGGCCCATGACCGACGAGATGTTGACGACCGAACCACCCGACTCCAGTAAGGACGGTGCCGCCGCGACGGTCAGCGCGTGCGCGGTGGAGACGTTGAAGCGAAAGGCTTCTTCGAGGAAGTCCGCGGTGGTTTCCAGCAGCGGCCGTGGATACGTGCCGCCGACGTTGTTGACCACCAGGTCCAGCCGTCCGAACTCCGCCTTCGCGATCCGCGCCAGCTCGCCCGCGGCGGCCGGGTCGCTCAGATCGGCGGGCACCGCGTGGGCGCGTCGGCCGGTGGCCTCGACCAGGGCCGCGACGTCCTTGAGCTGGGTCTCGGTGCGGGAGGAGATCACCACGTCGGCACCGGCCTCGGCGAGCGCCACGGCCGTCGCCGCGCCGATCCCGCGTCCGGCGCCGGTGACCACGGCGACCTGGTCGGTGAGCCGGAAACGGTCCAGGATCATGGACGGAACTGTAACACGTTCTACTTCCGGCGTCTTGGGCTCGCGCCGGGCGCCGGGAGTGACTAGGGTCGCCTCACCGCGTCTCGTGACATCCCGGAACAGGACATATACTTAGCGGAACGAACTACTGTGACCTCATCAGGAACTGTGTCGTTCCGGGCGTCCAGATCGTTACCCATCAGCGGGCTTTCGCGCCCGCCGAACTGATGCCGACGTGTTTCACAGGTGTTAAAGTCGCGCTAACGAACGGGCCATCGTCGTCCCGTGCGCATCCCCCGGCCGGCCCGTCCGGCCGCTGAGCACAGACGACGAAGGAGGTCCCTTCATGATCTTCTCCGCCATTCCAGGCAAACAGGGTCTCTACGATCCCGAATCCGAACAGGACTCCTGCGGTGTGGCCATGGTGGCCGACATCCGCGGGCGGCGCTCGCACGGCATCGTCACCGACGGCCTGTCCGCGCTGACGAACCTCGACCACCGCGGCGCCGCCGGCGCGGAGCCGACCAGTGGCGACGGTGCGGGCATCCTGGTGCAGCTCCCGGACGAGCTGCTGCGGGCCGAAGCGGACTTCACCCTGCCCGAGGCGGACGCCGACGGTCACCAGACCTACGCGACCGGGATCGGTTTCCTGCCCTCGGACATCGAGGAGCGGAACAAGGCCGTCGCCCTGATCGAGCGGATCGCCACCGAAGAGGGCCTTCGCGTCCTCGGCTGGCGCGAGGTCCCGGTCGACGCTGACCGCGCCGACATCGGCCCGACGGCGCGTTCGGTGATGCCGCATTTCGCGATGCTGTTCGTCGCCGGCGCCGAGACCGGCGGCCGATGTCCCAGCGGGATCGAGCTGGACCGCCTCGCCTTCTGCCTCCGCAAGCGCGTCGAGAACGAGAGCGTGACCGCGGGTTGCGGCACCTACTTCCCGTCGCTGTCCTCGCGGACCATCGTCTACAAGGGAATGCTGACCCCCGAGCAGCTCCCGCTGTTCTTCGCCGACCTGACCGACACCCGGCTCACCAGCGCCATCGCGCTCGTGCACTCGCGGTTCTCCACGAACACCTTCCCGTCGTGGCCGCTGGCGCATCCGTTCCGGTTCGTCGCGCACAACGGCGAGATCAACACCATCCGGGGCAACCGCAACCGCATGCGCGCCCGTGAGGCGCTGCTCGAATCGGACCTCATCCCCGGCGACCTCACCCGCCTGTACCCGATCTGCTCGGCCGACGCGTCGGACTCCGCCTCGTTCGACGAGGTGCTGGAGCTGCTGCATCTCGGCGGGCGGTCGCTGCCGCACGCGGTGCTGATGATGATCCCCGAAGCGTGGGAGAACCACGCCGGGATGAACGCACAGCGTCGTGCGTTCTACCAGTTCCACGCCAGCCTGATGGAACCGTGGGACGGCCCGGCCTGTGTCACCTTCACCGACGGCACGCTCGTCGGCGCGGTGCTGGACCGCAACGGGCTGCGGCCAGCCCGATGGTGGCGCACCGCGGACGACCGCGTCGTGCTGGCCAGTGAGGCCGGTGTCCTCGACGTCGCCCCCGCGGACGTCGTGGCCAAGGGCCGCCTCAAGCCCGGCCGCATGTTCCTGGTGGACACCGAGGCCGGCCGGATCGTCGACGACGAAGAGGTCAAGTCGGAGCTGGCCAAGGAACTCCCGTACGAGGGCTGGCTGCACGCCGGTCTCCTGCAGATCGCCGACCTCCCGGACCGCGACCACATCGTGCAGAGCCACGACTCCGTGCTGCGGCGCCAGCTTTCCTTCGGCTACACCGAAGAAGAGCTGAAGATCCTCCTCGCGCCGATGGCGGTCAAGGCGGCCGAGCCGATCGGCTCGATGGGCTCCGACACCCCGCCCGCCGTGCTGTCCAAGCGTTCCCGGCTGCTCTACGACTACTTCAAGCAGAACTTCGCCCAGGTCACCAACCCGCCGCTGGACGCGATCCGCGAAGAGCTCGTCACCTCGATGAGCCGCATCATGGGGCCCGAGCGCAACCTGCTCGCCCCCGGCCCGGCCTCCTGCCGCCACGTGCAGCTGCCGTATCCGGTGATCGACAACGACGAACTCGCCAAGCTGATCCACATCAACGACGACGGCGACCTTCCCGGCTTCGCGTGCAGTGTCCTTTCCGGACTGTACGAAGTGGACGGTGGTGCCGACGCGCTGGCGTCCGCGATCGAGCGGGTCCGGCGCGAGGCCTCCGAGGCGATCGCGGCCGGCGCGCGCACGCTCGTGCTGTCCGACCGCGATTCCGACCACCGCATGGCGCCGATCCCGTCGTTGCTGCTGGTGTCCGCGGTGCACCACCATCTGGTGCGCACCAAGGAGCGGCTCCGCGTCGCGCTGGTCGTCGAAACCGGTGACGCCCGCGAGGTCCACCACATCGCGCTGCTGCTCGGTTACGGCGCCGCGGCGGTGAACCCGTACCTGGCCTTCGAGACCATCGAAGACATGATCTCGACCGGTGCCGTCACCGGTATCGAGCCCGCCAAGGCGATCCGCAACTACGTCAAGGCGCTCGTGAAGGGCGTCCTGAAGATCATGTCGAAGATGGGCATCTCGACCGTCGGCGCGTACACCGCGGCGCAGGTCTTCGAATCCTTCGGCCTGGCCCAGGATCTGCTCGACGAGTACTTCACCGGGACGTCGTCGAAGCTCGGCGGTGTCGGGCTGACCGTGCTCGCCGAAGAGGTCGCCACGCGCCACCGCCGGGCGTACCCGGACAACCCGACCGATCGTGTCCATCGTGGACTCGAGACCGGCGGCGAGTACGCGTACCGCCGCGAGGGCGAACTGCACCTGTTCACCCCGGAGACCGTCTTCCTGTTGCAGCACGCGACGAAGACCGGCCGCGAAGAGGTGTACAAGAAGTACTCCGACGAGGTGCACCGCCTCTACCGCGAGGGCGGCGCCCTGCGCGGGCTGTTCTCCTTCCGCGAAGGCACCCGCGAGCCCGTCCCGCTGGACGAGGTCGAGCCCGTCGAGGCGATCTTCAAGCGCTTCAACACCGGCGCGATGTCCTACGGCTCGATTTCGGCCGAGGCACACGAAACGCTCGCCATCGCGATGAACCGCATCGGTGGCCGGTCGAACACCGGTGAGGGCGGGGAAGACCCCGAGCGGCTCTACGACCCGGAGCGGCGCAGCGCGATCAAGCAGGTCGCGAGCGGGCGGTTCGGAGTCACGAGCGAGTACCTGGTCAACGCCGACGACATCCAGATCAAGATGGCGCAGGGCGCGAAACCGGGTGAGGGCGGGCAGTTGCCGCCGAACAAGGTGTACCCGTGGATCGCGCGCACGCGGCACTCGACGCCGGGCGTCGGGCTCATCTCGCCGCCGCCGCACCACGACATCTACTCGATCGAGGATCTGGCCCAGCTGATCCACGACCTCAAGAACGCCAACGAGAACGCCCGCATCCACGTGAAGCTGGTGTCCTCGCTCGGCGTCGGGACGGTCGCGGCGGGCGTGTCCAAGGCGCACGCGGACGTCGTGCTCATCTCCGGCCACGACGGCGGCACCGGCGCCTCCCCGATGAACTCGCTCAAGCACGCGGGCACGCCGTGGGAGATCGGCCTCGCCGAAACCCAGCAGACGTTGCTGCTCAACGGTTTGCGCGACCGGATCACCGTGCAGGTCGACGGCGCGATGAAGACCGGCAAGGACGTCGTCATCGCCGCGCTGCTCGGCGCGGAGGAGTACGGCTTCGCGACGGCGCCGCTGATCGTCGAGGGCTGCGTCATGATGCGCGTCTGCCACCTCGACACCTGCCCGGTCGGCGTCGCGACGCAGAGCCCGGACCTGCGCAAGCGGTACACCGGCCAGGCCGACCACGTCGTGAACTACTTCCGGTTCGTCGCCGAAGAGGTCCGGGAAACGTTGGCGGCGCTCGGTTTCCGCACCCTCGACGAGGCCATCGGGCACGCCGAGGTGCTGAACACGGACGAGGCGGTCGAGCACTGGAAGGCCTCCGGTCTCGACCTCGCGCCGATCTTCGAGATGCCCACGGAAACCCCGTACGGCGGGGCGAAGCGGCGCACGCGGACGCAGGATCACGGCTTGGAGCACGCGCTCGACCGGACGCTGATCCAGCTCGCCGAGGCGGCGCTGGAGGACGCGCACCCGGTGCGGCTCGAACTGCCGGTGCGGAACGTGAACCGGACCGTCGGCACGCTGCTCGGCTCCGAGATCACCCGCCGCTACGGTGGCGAGGGCCTGCCCGAGGACACGATCCACGTGCTGCTGACCGGTTCCGCCGGGCAGTCGCTCGGGGCGTTCCTGCCGCGCGGCATCACGCTGGACATGGTCGGCGACGCGAACGACTACGTCGGCAAGGGGCTTTCCGGCGGGCGGATCATCGTGCGCCCGCATCCGGACGCGAAGTTCGCCGCGGAAGGCCAGACCATCGCCGGGAACACCCTCGCGTACGGCGCCACCGGCGGCGAGATGTTCCTGCGCGGCCAGGTCGGCGAACGGTTCTGCGTGCGCAACTCCGGCGCGGTGGTCGTCGCCGAGGGCGTCGGCGACCACGCCTTCGAGTACATGACCGGCGGGCAGGCCGTGGTGCTCGGCCCGACCGGGCGCAACCTCGCGGCGGGGATGTCCGGCGGTGAGGCCTACGTGCTCGACCTCGACCGCAGCAAGGTCAACGAGGAGATGGTCAACCTGCTGACCCCGTCCTCGGAGGACCTCGCCTGGCTCAAGAAGACCGTGCAGAAGCACTACGACCTCACACGTTCGGCCGTGGCCGCGTCGCTGCTCGGCGACTGGCCGCGTCGCTCGGCGGCGTTCACCAAGGTGATGCCCCGCGACTACCAGCGTGTCCTTGACGCGGCGAAGGCGGCGCGTGCCGCGGGCCGCGACGTCGACGAAGCGATCATGGAGGCCGCTCGTGGCTGATCCGACGGGTTTCCTGAAGTACGAACGCGAAGAGCCGAAGAAGAAGTCCAAAGAGGACCGTCTCGCCACCTGGGGCGAGGTCTACGCAGATGTGGAACCCGGCGAGCGCAACGAACAGGTGCGCAAGCAGGCGACGCGGTGCATGGACTGCGGTATCCCGTTCTGTCACTCCAGTGGTTCCGGCTGTCCGTTGGGCAACCTGATCCCGGAGTGGAACGACCTGGTGCGCCGCGGCGACTGGGCCGCGGCGAGCGACCGGCTCCACGCGACCAACAACTTCCCCGAGTTCACCGGGAAGCTGTGCCCCGCACCGTGTGAGGCGGGCTGTGTCCTGTCGGTCTCGCCGCTGTCCGGCGGCCCGGTGGCGATCAAGCGGGTCGAGCAGACGATCGCCGACCAGTCCTGGGAAGCCGGTTACGTGCAGCCGCAGGTCTCGGCGGTGTCGTCGGGCCAGCGGGTCGCGGTCGTCGGCTCCGGTCCGGCCGGTCTCGCCGCCGCGCAGCAGCTGACCCGCGCCGGCCACGAGGTGACCGTCTTCGAGCGGGACGACCGGCTCGGCGGCCTGCTGCGGTACGGCATCCCCGAGTTCAAGATGGAGAAGAAGGTCCTCGACCGGCGGCTCGCGCAGCTCCGCAAGGAGGGCACGAAGTTCGTCACCGGCTGCGAGGTCGGCGTCGACCTGACCGTCGAGGAACTGCGGGCGGAGTACGACGCGGTGGTCCTCGCCGTGGGCGCGCTGCGCGGCCGTGACGACACGACCACGCCCGGCCGTGAGCTGGCCGGGATCCACCTGGCGATGGAACATCTGGTCCCGGCCAACAAGTACGTCGAGGGCGACGGCCCGTCGGCGGTGGACGCGGCGGGCAAGCACGTGGTCATCATCGGCGGCGGCGACACCGGCGCCGACTCCTACGGCACCGCGACCCGGCAGGGCGCGCTTTCGGTGACCCAGCTGGACCAGTACCCGACGCCACCGTCCACAAGGGACGACGACCGTTCGCCGTGGCCCACCTGGCCGTACATCCTGCGCACCTACCCGGCGCACGAAGAGGCGGGCGAGCGCAAGTTCGCCGTCGCGGTCACCCGGTTCATCGGTGACGACGAGGGCAACGTGCGCGCCGTCGAACTCCGGCAGGTCCGCGTGGTCAAGGACCCGGAGACCGGCAAGCGCATGGTGACGCCGGTCAACGACGAGGTCGAGGAACTGCCCGCCGATCTCGTGCTGCTAGCGATCGGGTTCGAGGGTGTCGAGCACATGCCGCTGCTGGACGGCCTCGGGCTCTCGCTGACCCAGCGCGGCACGCTCTCGTGCGGCGCGGACTGGCAGACCTCCTCGCCCGGCGTGTTCGTCTGCGGCGACGCGCACCGCGGTGCCTCCCTGGTGGTGTGGGCGATCGCGGAGGGCCGTTCGGTGGCGAGCGCGGTGGACGCCTACCTCACCGGCGCTTCGGATCTGCCCGCTCCGGTGCACCCGACGGCGTTGCCCCTCGCGGTGGTCTGAGGCAGGTGCGCGCCGACAGCGTGGTCGGCGCGTTCCTTCCTGCCCAAGGTGGAGGGTGGGGATCAGCCTCCGGGCCGACGCGGTAGGGCGGCCGGCCGCGCCACGCTCTCCGCATGAGGAAAACGTTGGCGATACTGGCTTTCCTGCCCCTGACCATGGCCGTCCCGATGACGGCCGAGGCGGCTCCGGCACTGAAATGGACGTCTCCCTGCCCGGACTACGGCATGACGCCCTCACCGACCGAGGGCCTCGAATGCGCGAAACTCAAGGTGCCGCTGGACTACGCCGACCCTGGCGGCCGGACCATCGAACTCACCGTCTCCCGTAAGGCGAGCGAATCTCCGAAGCGGCGCGGCGTGCTGCTGATGAACCCCGGTGGCCCGGGGAGCCCAGGGCTGGCGATGCCCGCGCAACTCGTGCAGCGACAGGGGCAGTCCGGCCTGCTCGACAGCTACGACGTCATCGGTTTCGACCCGCGCGGGACCACCTACAGCACGCCGGTGACCTGCGACCTCACCGAGGAACAGCGGTTCATCCTCACCGGCCCGTACGCGGACGGACCGCGCGACGTCGCCGAGAAGGCGGCGAAGTCCCGTGTGGTGGCGAAGCAGTGCGCCGAGTCGAAGACGGCTGATCTCCTGCCGCACATGACCACCGCCAATACCGCGCGCGATATGGACCGGATCCGCGAGGCGCTGGGGGAGCGAAAGATCTCGTACTACGGCGTTTCGTACGGGAGCTATCTCGGTGCCGCCTACGCCTCGATGTTTCCCGGACGCACGGATCGGATCGTGCTGGACAGCCTTCTCGGTCCCGACGGACTGGACGTCCGGGCACACCAACGCCTCGCGGACGGCTTCGATGACCGCTTCGGAGATTTCGCGGCCTGGGCGGCGGCGCGGGACGACGTCTACCACCTCGGGCGGACACAGGCCGAGGTGACGGCGAAGTTCTTCGAGCTGGCCGAAAAGCGCCCAGGTATCCGGACCGACACTTGGGGAGCGCTCTACGACGACGCGAACTTCCCCGGCCTCGCCGAGCAATGGTCCGCTCCGGCGGCGAAGGCACAGGGCGGCCCGCTCGACTCGGACAACCACGCCGCGCTCCAGCTCCAGGTGCTGTGCAACGACTCCGACTGGCCGGAAAGCGTGCGCTACTACCAAAAAGCGGTCGAACGGGCCCGCGTTACGCATCCGATGTTCGGCCCCGCGGCCGCGAACATCACCCCTTGCGCGTTCTGGCCGGTCGAGCGCCGCGAACCTCCGGTGCGGATCCACGACCGCGGGCCGTCGAACATCCTGCTGGTGCAGAACCTCCGCGACCCGTCGACACCGCTCGTCGGCGCCCGCGAAATGCGGTCGGCGCTGGGAGCGCGGGCGAAGTTCGTCACCGTGGACGCCGGCGGGCACGGCGTCTTCACCAAGGAGAACGCCTGCGGCAACGACTTCGTCGTCCGCTATCTGCGGGACGGCGTCCTCCCCGCCGCCGACGCGCACTGCCGCTAGGCCGAACGGCCCATACGCCACCCCGGATGCGGCCGAACGGCCGCTTGTACGCCCGGTAGCAGGACAAATACTTTCGAAATGTCGTGCAAGTCATACGGCAATTCACCGGTGGCGAAAGGTGGTACGCCATGAAGAGGACGGCTTCCCGGACGGGGATACTGGCGGCGCTCGTGGGACTGGCGGTGACGGGACTGACAGCCGTCGCGGGTCCCGCGCAAGCCGGACCGGTCCAGCATCAGACGGCGACCGACGCGCGAGCGGTCGCGGCCTACTGGACCCCGGAGCGGATGCGGTCGGCGGTGCCGATCGACCAGCTGGTCCAGGCGCCCGCCTTCACACCGAAGGATGTCGCGAAGGGCACGAGCACCATCATCCAGAGCATCCCCAACGGCGGGGGCGCGTGGACCGGGGCGGGCAAGGTCGTGCAGACCGCCGGGCGCGTGTTCTTCACCATGGGCGGGCGGAACGCCTCGTGCTCGGGTGACGCGGTCACCAGTACGAACGGCAGTGTCGTGATCACCGCCGGGCACTGCGTGAAGTATCAAGGTGCCTGGCACACCAACTGGACGTTCGCGCCCGGTTACAACAACGGCAACACGCCCTACGGCACCTGGGCCGCGAAGAGCACGCTGACCACACCGCAGTGGGAAGCGAGCGAGGACATGAACTACGACGTCGGCGCGGCCGTGGTCAACCCGCTCAACGGGCAGAAGCTGACCGACGTCGTCGGCGCGCAGGGGATCGCGTTCAACCAGGCGCGCAACCAGTCGATGTACACGTTCGGGTACCCGGCGGCGGCGCCGTACGACGGCACGAAGCTGGTCTACTGCAGCGGGAGCACGTTCACCGACTTCCTGCTCACCAAGGACCACGGGATGAACTGCGACATGACCGGTGGTTCGAGTGGCGGCCCGTGGTTCCTCAACTTCAGCGAGGCGACCGGCGCGGGCGTCCAGGCCTCGGTGAACAGCTTCGGCTACAACTTCCTGCCGGGCTACATGTTCGGCCCGTACTTCGGCACTGACGCGCAGAACCTCTACAACAAGGCGCAGGCCGCCTGATCTCCTTCGCCGCCCGTCCACGTTCTGGGACTTTCGTCCCGGTGGGCGGGCGGCTTTCGGCGCGGCATATCCTGGGCCGGTGAACTGGACAGTGGACGTTCCCGTCGACACGCTCCCCGAACTGCCTCCTCTGCCGCCCGAGCTGCGTGACAGGCTCGACGACGCGCTTTCCCGGCCCGCCGCGCAGCAGCCCGAGTGGCCGGACGCCGAGCTGACGAAACGCGTCCGCGGCGTGCTGGAGAGCGTGCCGCCGATCACCGTCCCCGCCGAGATCGACCGCCTCTCCGACCGGCTCGCCATGGTCGCCCGCGGCGAGGCGTTCCTGCTGCAGGGCGGCGACTGCGCGGAGACGTTCGAGTCGAACACCGAGCCGCACATCCGCGCCAACCTGCGCACCCTGCTGCAGATGGCCGTCGTCCTCACCTACGGCGCGAGCCTGCCGGTGGTGAAGGTCGGCCGGATCGCCGGCCAGTACGCGAAGCCGCGTTCGGCGTCCACCGACGCGCTGGGCCTGCCGGTGTACCGCGGCGACATCATCAACTCGCTCGTCGCCAAGCCCGAACTCCGCGTGCCCGACCCGGGCCGGATGATCCGCGCCTACGCGAACGCGGGCGCCGCGATGAACCTCGTCCGCGCGCTCACCGGCGCCGGCATGGCGGACCTGCACCAGGTGCACGACTGGAACAAGGACTTCGTGAAGTCCTCGCCCGCCAGCGAGCGCTACGAGGCGCTGGCCTCGGAGATCGACCGCGGCCTGCGGTTCATGTCGGCCTGCGGCGTCACCGACTCCTCGCTCCAGTCCACCGAGATCTTCGCCAGCCACGAGGCGCTGTTGCTGGACTACGAGCGCTCCATGCTGCGGATGGACCGCGCGGACGCGGCGAACCCCAAGCTGTACAACCTGTCCTCGCACTTCCTGTGGGTGGGCGAGCGGACAAGGCAGCTCGACGGCGCGCACATCGCCTTCGCCGAACTGCTGGCCAACCCGATCGGCCTCAAGATCGGCCCGACGACCACGCCCGAGCAGGCCGTCGAGTACGTCCGCCGCCTCGACCCGCGCAACGAGCCCGGCCGCCTGACCCTGATCGCCCGGATGGGCAACGCCAAGGTCCGCGAGGTGCTGCCCGCGATCGTCGAGAAGGTCGAGGCGTCCGGGCACAAGGTCATCTGGCAGTGCGACCCGATGCACGGCAACACGCACGAGTCCTCGACGGGCTACAAGACCCGGCACTTCGACCGGATCGTGGACGAGGTGCAGGGCTTCTTCGAGGTGCACCGCAAGCTCGGCACGTACCCGGGCGGCATCCACGTCGAGCTGACCGGCGAGGACGTCACCGAATGCCTCGGCGGCGCGCAGGAGATCTCGGATCTGGACCTTTCGGGCCGGTACGAGACCGCCTGCGACCCGCGGCTGAACACGCAGCAGTCGCTGGAGCTGGCGTTCCTGGTCGCGGAGATGCTGCGCGGCTGATTCCCGACGCGCGCTAGGCGGTGTCCAGCAGGCGCGAAGCGGACTTGAGCACGCCGTCCCGCAGCGAACCCACGTCCGAGACCGCCGCCCCGTTCGCCTGCAGTCCGATGTGGACCGAGTCGCGATAGGTCGCCACCGCGATCCCGACCGCCTGCCGCGGTGCCAGCGGGACGAACGGGTA
Source organism: Amycolatopsis sp. NPDC102389 (assembly GCF_044765885.1). Taxonomy (NCBI): domain Bacteria; kingdom Bacillati; phylum Actinomycetota; class Actinomycetes; order Pseudonocardiales; family Pseudonocardiaceae; genus Amycolatopsis; species Amycolatopsis sp. NPDC102389. Next base: position 148,893 of record NZ_JBIWKX010000008.1, on the reverse strand, counting down.
CACGCCCGAGACCCGCGTCCCGTCCAGGGTGAGCCGGTGGGGCGGCACCGGCACCGTGGTCACCACGAGGTCGAACAGCAGCGGCGCGGCCAGCCCGGCCGCCTTCGAACCGAGGCGGTGCAGCATGGGCGGCATCCGGTCGGCGAGCAGCGGGAACGCGCCCGCGCCCCGGGCCGGGCCCGCGGCCTTGTTCCGGCTCATCTCGCGCTGGACGGCCAGCAGCCGCTCGACCGGATCGTCGAGGCCGACCGGCAGATCGCAGAGGTAACCGGACAGCTTGTTCCCGCCGAGCTGCTCGGCGGACCGTCCGCGCACGCTGACCGGGATGAGCGCCCGCAGCGTCCGGTCGTCGGCGCGCTGGCCGCGGTTGATCATCCATTCGCGCAGCGCGCCGCTGAGGATCGCCAGCACGACGTCGTTGGCGGTCCCGCCGTGCGCCCGGCGGATCCGCCGGATCTCGGCGGTGTCCAGCCGGACGAGGCCGAGCCGTCGTTCGGTCGACGGCGGCGCGCTGATCGGGGACAGCGGCGAACGCGTCGCGCGCACGACCGACGAGGCGATCCCGGCCTGGGCCAGCGTCGAGCCGAAGGCTTCCTTGACAGCGTCCACAGGGGAGCGAGGCGCGGGTGGCCCGGACCCGCCGTGCGGACGCCTCGGCGCGCGCGGGAGGTCGTCGAGCAGGCCCACGGCGACGGCGTACGCGCCCGCCCCATCGGTCAGCGCGTGGTGCAGTTTCAGCAGCAGCGCGAACTCGTCGTCCGGCAGGCCGGTGACGAGATGCAAGTCCCACAACGGTTTTCCGGTGTCGAGCGGCCGTCCCATCCAGCGCGACGCGTAGGCGGAGAGCGGGTCCGGTTCGTACAGGGAGCTCAGGTGGTGATGTGAAATATGTTCACTGGCAACGAAATCCGGGTCTTCGGCCCAGATGGCGGCGCCGGGCGGGAACAGTGCGGTACGGGGGCGCTGACGCAGCTTCGGGAGCCGCGCCGCCCGCTCGGCCAGCAACGCGGTCAGCTTACGCGCGTGCACCTGCCCGTGCGGACGGAAGGTGACCACCGCACCCATGTGCATGGGCGTCGTTTCGCTTTCCAGGCAAAGGAAAGCGACATCGAGTGCGCTCAGCTGGGGGCCTGACATCAGTGACCTTTCTCGGAACCGGCGGGCGATGGGCACAACTGCACCAGCCTGACATGACGGGCGGGTGGTCGTCATGTTTCCTGGGCGCTAACTACCGCCGGTTTCACTCGAACGATGGGCTCACGTTCGGACATGGACCACGGCTCTGCGGCAGATGGTGGACAGTGCCTCCCCGGGTAACTCGTTAGCGGATCATCGGAGGAAACCGGCAGACTGCACGACCATGACCGACGAACCGAAGCGCCCCGAACCGCCGCTCACCGGCGACGAGCGCACCCAGCTGAACGGCTTCCTCGACTTCCTCCGCGCCACCGTCGTGTGGAAGTGCTCCGGCCTCACCGACGAGCAGGCCCGGCGGACCCATGTCCCCAGCGAACTGACCACCGTCGCCGGTCTGCTCGGGCATCTGACCCTCGTCGAGCAGTACTGGTTCAACGTGGTGCTCAACGGCCAGGAGGATGTCTGGAAGGAAGCACTGGAAGCCGATCCGGACGCCGAGTTCCGGGTCGCCATGCAGACCCCGATCGAGCAGCTGATCGCCGCCTACGAGGCCGAGTGCGAGCGGAGCCGCAAGGTCGTCGAGTCGATGGGGCTGGACGACGAGGTCCCCTTCCGCGGCGACCGCAAGGTCAACGTCCGGTTCGTGGTCACGCATATGATCGAGGAGACCGGCAGGCACGCCGGCCACCTCGACCTGCTGCGCGAACTGACCGACGGTCTCACCGGGGAGTGACTCGGCGCGGGGGCAGCGGGAAGAAGCCGCTGGTCCGCTCGACGTAGGCCGCGTATCCCGGCCGGGAGCGCCGCAAACCCTTCTCCAGCAAAGGTTTTCCGGTCCCCTTGGCCAGCGTGTACGTCATCGCGACCGGCGACAGGATCGTCGCCGCCCCCGCCCAGCTCGAACACGCCAGCAGGTACAGGCCCCACCACACGCACGCGTCGCCGAAGTAGTTGGGATGCCGGGTGTAGCGCCACAGCCCGCTGTCGAGGACCTTCCCCTTGTTGCCCGGGTCGGCCTTGAAACGGCGCAGCTGGTCGTCGCCGATCGTCTCGAACCCGAAGCCGACGAGCCATACCGCGACACCGAGCCACGCCGTCACCCCGAACGTGTCGCCGTACATCGCGAACTGGACGGGCAGCGAGACGAACCAGAGCACCACGGCCTGCACGAGGTACACGCGGACGAAGAGCTTGAGCGCCGGATTCTCCCCGGCGTCCTCGGCCATCCGCGTGTAGCGCGGGTCTTCGGGCAGCTTGTGGTTGCGCAGGTGGAGGTGGACGCCGAGGCGCACACCCCAGACCGCGGTCAGCAGCGCGGTGACCACGCGCAGGGCGATCGACCCGTCCCCGAGCGGGGCCGCGACCAGCGCGACGAGCGCGAAGCCCGGCCCCCACAGCGTGTCGACGGTGTCGTAGCGCTCGCGCCACCGCGCGATGCCGAAGGTGACGACGAAGGCCACGAGAGTCACGCCCGCCGTCACCGCGAGGGTTCCGCCGAGAGGCATCAGGACCACTCCCGGGTCGCGGGCAGCGCGCTCAGGCCCCCGTCGGACGGGCGGACCGCGAGGATCTGGTCCACCCCCATCCGGTTCTCCTCGAACGCGAGCGCCCCGCCGACGAGATAGAGCCGCCAGACCCGCGCGCCGGATTCACCGATCAGCGCCACGACGTCGTCCCAGTTGTCTTCGAGCGTCTTCTCCCATGCCCGGACCGTACGCACGTAGTGCTCGCGCAGCGCGTGGACGTCCCGGATCTCGAACCCGGCGGTCTCCAGATGCCCGAGCGTGCGGCTCAGCGGCCGCATCGTCATGTCGGGGGCGATGTAGCGCTCGATGAACGCGCCGCCGCCGGGCGCCACCGCGCCGCGGGACATCTGCTGCAGGACCAGCCGTCCGGTGGGTTTGAGCATCCGGTACAGCGTCCGCGTGTACTCGGGGTAGTTCTCCTCGCCGACGTGCTCACCCATCTCGATGGTGGCGACCGCGTCGAACGGTTCATCACGCAGTTCGCGATAGTCCTGCCGCCGGACCTCGACACGATCCTCCAGATCGTGCTGGGCGAGGCGGCCGCGGACGTGCTGCAGCTGTTCCGCCGACAGCGTGATCCCGACGGCCTGGACGCCGTGGTGCTTCGCGGCGTGCACCAGCAGCGAACCCCAGCCGCAGCCGACGTCGAGCAGCCGCATCCCGGGCCGCAGACCGAGCTTGCGGCAGATCAGTTCGAGTTTGTCCCACTGGGCCTGTGCGAGGTCGTAGCCCTCGTCCTCGGACGTCCAGTACGCCGACGAGTAGGCCATCGATTCGTCCATCAACAGCTGGTAGAAGGCGTTGCCGAGGTCGTAGTGGTGCGCGATCGCCGACTTGTCGCGGAGCAGGGTGTGCAGCTTCCCCGACAGCCGGGCCTCCTCGGCGGGCGGTTTGGGCGGCGGCCCGACGACGCCGAGACCCACCGCGAGCCGCAGCGCCTCGGCCCATTCGCGCGGGCCGAGCTTCGCACCGCGCACGGCACCGGAACGGGTCAGCGCCCAGATCCGGCGGAATCCGTCGGCGAGGTCGCCTTCGACATCGAGATCACCGGAGACGTAGGCCCTGGCGAGGCCCAATTCGCCGGGGGCGTAGAGGAGACGGCGCAGGGCCCGCCGGTGGCGGAGTACCACGGTCGGGGCATCCGGTGGACCGGCGCGTACGCCATCCCAGGTACGCAGACCGACCGGAAGGGAGCCACCGAGGAGCCGCTCGGCGAACGGGACCAGGCGAGACGCGGGACTGTTCGGCATAGTCGTCATTCGCTCCCGGACCGGAAAGGGATGGGTCGGATGCCGAGCCGGTTCACGAGATCCAATCCTCGCCCGATCCGGCTCCGAATGCCTCACGTGCACACCAAGGGTCAACGCATCGGAGTCATCGGCAGCGGCGTGGCCGGCCTCACGGCCGCGTATCTGCTGCAACGCCGCTACGAGGTACTGCTGTTCGAAGCCCACGACAGGCTGGGCGGGCACGCGCACACCCACGACGTCCCCAGCGCGCACGGCGGCACCGTCGGCGTCGACTCCGGGTTCATCGTGCACAACGAGCGTACCTACCCGAACCTGCTCCGCCTGTTCGCCGAACTGGGCGTCGAGACCCGCGACACCGAGATGTCGATGAGCATCCGCTGCGACGGCTGCGGTCTCGAGTACGCCGGGGCGAAGGGACTGAAGGGCCTGTTCGCGCAGCCCCGGAACGCGGCGCGAGGGCGCTACCTGCGGATGCTCGCCGACATCAAACGGTTCCACCGGCACGCGAAGCGCGTCCTCGAAGCGCCTGAGGCCGGAGACGTCACCCTCGGCGCTTTCCTCGCGATCGGCGGGTACACGAAGTACTTCGTCGACCACTTCATGCTCCCGGTCGTCTCGACCGTCTGGTCCGCCGACCGCACGGACACGCTGAAGTACCCCGCGCGGTACCTGTTCGAGTTCCTGCGCAACCACGGGATGCTGTCGGTCGGCGGGTCCCCGAGGTGGCGCACCGTCGCCGGGGGCTCGCGCGAGTACGTCGAGCTGGCCGCCAAGCAGCTGACCGCCGTGCATCTGTCGACGCCGGTCCGCTCGGTCGAGCGCACCGCGCGGGGGATCGAGGTCCGCGACGACGCCGACACGCGGCATCGGCTCGACAAGGTCGTCCTGGCCACGCACGCGGACCAGGCGCTGAAGCTGCTCGCGTCGCCGACCGCGGCCGAACGCGAGGTCCTCGGCGCGTTCCGGTACTCCAGCAACGAGGCATGGCTGCACACCGACACCGGCGTGCTCCCGGCGGCGGAATCGGCGCGGGCCGGCTGGAACTACGCGACCCCGTTCTGCGGTGCCCACCACGGCGCGGTCCAGGTGTCCTACGACATGAACCGCCTGATGCGGCTCGACGAGCCGACCGGCTACGTCGTCACGCTCAACCCGGGCGCCGGCCCCGACGACGGCACGGTGCTGGCGAAGATGACCTACGAACACCCCGTCTACACACCGGAATCCGTCGCCGCCCAGCGCCGTCTGCCCGAGCTGAACGACGACGCGGTCGCCTTCGCCGGCGCGTACCACGGCTGGGGATTCCACGAGGACGGCTGCGCGTCCGGGGTCCGCGCGGCCGAGAACTTCGGGGTGCGCTGGTGACCGTCATGGCCGTGCTCTACGACGCCACGGTGGCGCATGTCCGGCGCAAGGAGCCGCCGATCTCGTTCGCCCACCGGATCTACCTGTGGTTCGTCGACCTCGATGTGCCGCCGAAGCTGCCGTGGTGGCTGCGCCCCTTCGCGCGCTTCGACTCGCGGGACCACTTCGCGCCCGAGGACACCTCCGGCATCCGGTCCAAATTGGACCGCTGGCTCGCGGCGCGCGATGTGGACCTCCGCGGCGGTCGGGTGCTGATGCTGGCCGGCGCGCGGCTGCTCGGCCACAACTTCAACCCGATCACCTTGTACTGGTGCCACCGGCCGGACGGCGAGCTCGAATGCGTCGTCGCCGAGGTCCACAACACCTACGGCGGAAGGCACGCGTACCTCCTGCGGCCAGATGAGGACGGGAAGGCCTTCGCGGACAAGGAGTTCTACGTCTCGCCGTTCCAGTCGATGGATGGCGAGTACCGGATGGAGGTGCCATGGCCGGAGTCGCTGCTCTCGGTCAAGATCGCCCTCCACCAGGACGGGAAGACGCCGCTCACCGCGTCGCTGCGCGGCGTGCGACGTCCGGCCACCGCCAAGTGGCTGGCGCATATGCTGATCACCCGCCCGCTCATGCCGCACCGGGTCTCCGCGCTGATCCGGCGGCACGGGGTCAGACTGTGGTTGAAGAAGGCGCCGATCACCCCTCGGACGGCGCAGACGGCCGGAGGCAGGCTTGATGGATGAATCGGCACGCCCGCGCCGGATGGCGCCCGTTCCCGGCGACGGCGAACCGGCCGGTCCGACGGCCGAGGATCTGCTCGTCCGGGTCGCGAAGGGCGACGAACGGGCCTTCGACGCCTTGTACGACCGGCTCGCCGGTCCGGTACTCGGCCTCGTGCGGCGGATCCTCCGTGACGCCGCGCAGTCCGAAGAGGTCACGCAGGAGGTCATGGTGGAGCTGTGGCGCACGGCCACGCGCTACTCCCCGGAGCGCGGGAGCGCGCTGAACTGGGCCATGACGCTCGCGCACCGCCGTGCCGTCGACCGCGTCCGCTCGGCGCGGGCCAGTTCGGATCGCGAGGTCAAGGCGACCTTCGAGGCCGCCCGTGCCCGGCCCTTCGACGAGGTGGCCGAGGCCGTCGCGGCCCGCTGGGAGCGTTCGCAGGTACGCCGCTGCCTGACCACCCTCACCGAGCTGCAACGGGAATCCGTCCTGCTCGCCTACTACCAGGGCTATACCTATCGCGAGGTCTCCGAGGTGCTGCAGACCCCGCACGGGACCATCAAGACCCGTCTCCGGGACGGCCTGATCAGGCTCCGGGACTGTTTGGGGGTGACGGCATGACCATGCCCGAAATGCACACGCTCACCGGGGCCTACGCCGTCGACGCGCTGTCCGAAGTGGAGCGTGCGCAGTTCCAGCGGCACCTCGCCGAGTGCGCTTCGTGCGCGCAAGAGGTCCTCGAACTGCAGATGACCGCGACCCGGCTCGGTGCCGCGCTGGCCGAAGACCCGCCGCCCGAACTCAAGCGCCGCGTGCTCGCCGAGGCGATGGCGACCAGGCAGCAGCCGCCGAAGACGCGGTTCGAGACGGGGGAGCGCGTCAAGGACCGCCGTCGCGCCCCGCGCTGGGCGATCGCCGCGGTCGCGGCGGCGGTCGTCGGACTGGCGGGCACCGCCGTGTTCGGCGGGATCGCCTACGACAACCATTCGCAGCTGACCGCCGCGCGGGAGCGGTCGGCGGAGTACGCGGCGCGGTACGCGCCCGTCGCCGACGTCCTTTCGGCCGTCGACCTCCGGACCGGGCACGCCGAGACCTCGGCGGGTGGCGGTGGCACCGTGATGATGTCGCGCGCGAAGGACCGGCTGGTGTTCATGGCGGCACAGCTGCCGAAGAACGAGCCGGGCCGGACGTACCAGGCCTGGCTCATGTACCCGGGCGCCGCGCCCAAGCCCGCCGGGCTCATTTCCGGTGGTCAGGACGGTGCGCTGCTGGTCGCCGAAGGGCTCGGCGGTGCCGAGAAGTTCGCGCTCAGCGTCGAACAGGCGGGCGGATCACCGACCGGATCGCCGTCGAAGGACGTCGTCATGGTCATGTCCATGCCCACCTGATGCCCACCTGATCTTCGCTTGTACCAGGCCGCCGTTCGCCGCCGCGACCGGGTCTCGCTCTTGCGCCCGCGAACATGTTGTGGCAAAACACCTTTGCGACACACGGCGTGGCTACTGGATTCGAGCCTGCCTGGTGCATACCGTCCTGCTTCAACGTCGGCAGTTGACATAACTCTCAATCTGAACTTCAGCTCGAGGGTTCGGCACAGGCTCAGCGACCGGCGGGCAGCACGAGCACACACGATCAGGAAGGCGGCTCCGATGACGCCCCCGCACAACTACCTTGCGGTGATCAAGGTCGTCGGTATCGGCGGCGGCGGAGTGAACGCCGTGAACCGCATGATCGAGGTCGGCCTCAAGGGTGTCGAGTTCATCGCGGTGAACACCGACGCGCAGGCACTGCTCATGTCCGATGCCGACGTCAAGCTCGACATCGGCCGGGAACTGACCCGCGGCCTCGGTGCCGGCGCCGCCCCCGAGGTGGGGCAGAAGGCCGCCGAGGACCACCGCGAAGAGATCGAAGAGGTCATCAAGGGCGCCGACATGGTGTTCGTGACCGCGGGTGAGGGCGGTGGCACCGGCACCGGTGGCGCGCCCGTCGTCGCCCAGATCGCCCGCAAGCTCGGCGCGCTGACCATCGGCGTCGTCACCCGCCCGTTCACCTTCGAGGGCAAGCGCCGCAGCAAGCAGGCCGAAGACGGCATCCAGCAGCTGCGCAACGAATGCGACACGCTCATCGTCATCCCGAACGACCGGCTGCTGCAGCTGGGCGACATCGGTGTCTCGCTGATGGACGCCTTCCGTTCGGCCGACGAGGTGCTGCTTTCGGGTGTCCAGGGCATCACCGACCTGATCACCACGCCGGGTCTGATCAATCTGGACTTCGCCGACGTCAAGAGTGTCATGTCCGGCGCGGGCTCCGCGCTGATGGGCATCGGCTCGGCGCGCGGCGAGGGCCGGGCGATCCAGGCCGCGGAGAAGGCGATCAACTCGCCTCTGCTGGAAGCGTCGATGGACGGGGCGCACGGCGCGCTGCTGTCGATCGCGGGCGGGTCCGACCTCGGCCTGTTCGAGATCAACGAAGCCGCGTCGCTGGTGCAGGAGTCCGCGCACCCCGACGCCAACATCATCTTCGGGACGATCATCGACGACTCGCTCGGCGACGAGGTCCGGGTCACCGTGATCGCGGCCGGTTTCGACGCCGGCACCCCGACCCACAAGAAGCTCGACCCCCCGGCGTTCGGCTCCCGCACGAACTCGACCGCGTCCGCTCAGGCAGGCCAGGTCAACGGCGGCGGGGCGACCCCGGTGCAGAGCCCGCCTTCGGGTGCCACGCCGGTGCCGTCGACCGGGTCGAACGGCTACCCGGTCGCGCCGCCGCGCACGCACACGCCGATGCCGTCCTCCCGCAACGAGGGCAACGGCTCGCTGAGCGGCGGGCTCCCGCAGCCCGGCGGCGGTTCGCGCGGCTACTCGCCGATCGGGTCGAACTCGAACCATGGCAGCCTGCCCGGCCGCGCCACCCCGGTGCACGACGACCCGTCGGACGACGAGGTCGACGTTCCCCCGTTCATGCGGCGGTAATTCTCGCCAGTACGTTCCGTGAAGGCCTCCTTGACTACTGTCGAGGGGGCCTTCACTCAGGTCTAGGAGGAAACGCGTGCGGGTACGGCGGATTGTCACGACCAGGGCGGGCGGAGCCTCCCGGCCGCCTTACGACACCTTCAACCTCGGTGATCACGTCGGTGACGACGCGGGCGACGTCTACGCCAACCGCAAGCGTCTCGCCACCGAACTCGGCCTCGCCGAGGACAGGCTGGCTTGGATGGAGCAGGTCCACGGCCGTACCGCCACCGTCGTCGACGGTTCGGAGACCTCCGCCGCCGAAGCGACCGACGCGCTCGTGACGGCCGAGCCCGGCCTCGCGCTCGTGGTGCTCGTCGCCGATTGCGTACCTCTTCTGCTGGCCGAGGCCGAAGCCGGTGTCGTCGCCGCCGTCCACGCGGGCCGCGTCGGCGCGAGGGTCGGCGTCGTCCCCGCCGCGGTCGAGGCGATGCGTTCGCTCGGCGCCGAACCGGCCCGGACCGAAGCGCTGCTCGGCCCCGCGATCTGCGGCGACTGCTACGAAGTCCCCGCCGACATGGCCGCCGACGTCGAAAAGCACGTGCCGGGCAGCGCCTGCAAAACCCGCAAAGGTACGCCGGGGCTCGACCTGCGGGCCGGTCTCTGGCGGCAACTGGCCGACCTCGGCGTCGGCAAGATCGGCGTGGATCCACGCTGTACCAACGAAGACAAGACCCTCTTCAGCTTCCGCCGCGACGGGACCACCGGCCGGATCGCGGGGATCACGTGGCTGGACGCGTCGTGAGTGACGCACGAAAGGCGGAACTCGCCGCGTCCCTCGCCGAAGTGGAAGAGCGGATCGCCGCGGCGTGCCGGGCCGCGGGCCGCGCACGCGACGAGGTCAAGCTGCTCGCGGTCACCAAGACCTTCCCGGCGCTCGACGCCGCGCTGCTCGCCGACCTCGGTGCGCTCGACCTCGCCGAGAACCGTGATCAGGAAGCGGGCGCGAAGGCCGAAGAGGTCGCCGGTCTCCGTCCGGACGCCCGCGTCCGCTGGCATATGGTCGGCAGCCTGCAACGGAACAAGGCCAAATCGGTCGTGCGGTGGGCGGACGAGGTCCAGTCCGTCGACTCCGAGCGGCTCGCCGACGCGCTCGCGAAGGCGACCAGGTCGGCGCTCGATTCCGGGCAACGCGAGCACCCGTTGGACGTCCTCATTCAAGTAAGTCTCGATGACGATCCGAAGCGCGGGGGCATTCGGTTGAGCGAAGTGAGCCATTTGGCGGAGCGGATAGCCCATGTGGGTGATATTCGCCTCCGAGGGCTTATGGCGGTCGCGCCGCTGGGTACAGAGCCCGCGGAGGCGTTCGGGAAACTCGCTCGTGCGTCGGAGCGTCTACGGGAAGAACACCCAAAAGCCCGTGAGATCTCCGCCGGAATGAGCAATGATCTCGAGCAGGCGATCACGCACGGCTCGACCTGTGTGCGTGTCGGAACCGCGTTGCTCGGTGGACGCGGTTTAGCCTCGCCCTAGGGAATACCGTCTCGTCGTTACGGGGAGTGGCGGCGAGGGCGGGGGAGTACGGTGCGGGACGCGGCTAAGGCTAGGGAGAGGCATGAGCGCGCTGCAGAAGCTGAAGGCCTACTTCGGGATGGTGCCCGCGGACGAAGACGGCTATGACGTCGAGGACGACTACCGGCGAGGCTACGCCCCAAAGGAGTACGCCGACGACGAGTACGACTACGACGATGAGCCGCCGGCCCGGTCACGGGGTGGACGTTACCGGGACGCCGATGACACTTATGACGAGCCTGCGCCGCGGCCTCGGTCACGCTCCGTGGCCAGCCCGGAGCCGGCGGTCCACGGGGCACTGGCGATCGATCGACAGCCGGAGCCGGTCGCGCGGCTGCGGCCGGTCACCGAACCGGTCCGTGCCGCGGTACGTGACCCGTTGAGCCGGATCACGACGCTGCACCCGACGAGCTACGCGGAAGCGCGGGCGATCGGGGAGCACTACCGCGAGGGCATCCCGGTGATCATGAACCTCACGGAGATGGAGAACGCGGACGCGAAGCGTCTTGTCGACTTCGCCGCGGGGCTCGCTTTCGCGTTGCGCGGATCGATGGACAAGGTCACCAACAAGGTGTTCCTTCTCTCACCGCCCGATGTGGATGTCACCGCGGAGGACCGTCGGCGGATTGCCGAAGGCGGATTATTCCTGCGCGGCTGATCACCCGGTGACCGCTGAGCGCAGCCGGATGTGATTTTGTCGACTCATCGGCATCTCTGGCCCGTCAACTGCGTCTTTTGACGCGAGGCATGGCAGAGTGGTTACGTGAATGCTGTGTTGCTGGTCGTCTGGTACGTGCTGTTCGCCTTCTGGCTCCTGCTGACGGCACGGATCGTCGTCGAGCTCGTGCGTGCTTTCGCTCGCGAGTGGCGTCCTGCCGGAGGGGTTGCGGTAACGCTCGAGACCATCTACACAGTGACCGACCCACCGGTTCGTCTGTTCAGACGAATCATCCCGACCGTACGAATCGGCGGCGTCGGACTGGACTTATCGATTATGGTGCTGCTGTTGGTTGTGTTCTTCGCGATGCAGCTGGCAACGCCAGGGTGATTTTCGGGGAAGCCCCGGTGGACCTGCAGGCCATGGAGTGCGTGAGGTGATCTGATGTCGTTGACCCCCGCTGACGTGCATAACGTCGCGTTCAGCAAGCCGCCCATTGGCAAAAGGGGCTACAACGAGGACGAGGTGGACGCGTTCCTCGACCTGGTGGAGACCGAGCTTGCCCGGTTGATCGAGGACAACAACGAGCTGCGGCAGCAGGTCGAGCAGCTCGACAACGAGCTCGAGACCACCCGTGGTGAGCTCGAGAACGCCAAGGCCGGCGCCGTCGGCCCGCCGCCGCAGGTACGCGACGAGCCGTCGCGCCGCCTGGCGCCGGTGCCACCGCCGCAGTCGGCGATGGAGCAGACCCAGGCCCACTCGATGGTGCCGGACAACGGGGAGCCCAACGTCCAGGCCGCGAAGGTGCTCGGGCTGGCGCAGGAGATGGCCGACCGGCTCACCGCCGAGGCCAAGACCGAGTCGGACGGCATGCTCGCCGAAGCCCGGACCAAGTCCGAGCAGCTGCTGTCGGACGCGCGGTCCAAGTCGGACTCGATGGTGAACGAGGCGCGTACGCGTGCCGAGACCATGCTGAACGACGCGCGAACCCGTGCCGAAACCTTGGAGCGCCAGGCGCGCGACAAGGCGACGACCATGGAGCGCGAAGCTCAGCGCAAGTACACCGAGACCATGAACAACATGAACGCGGAGAAGGGCTCGCTGGGCAAGAAGATCGAAGAGCTGCGCACGATCGAGCGGGAGTACCGCACGAGGCTGCGCGGATTCCTCGAGTCCCAGCTGCGTGAGCTCGACGACCGTGGTTCGGCCGCTCCCGCCTCGGCGTCCTCGTCGAACTCGGGGCAGTCGTCGTCCTCCGGTAGCGGACAGGGTTACTCGTTCGGTCCCCGGGCCGAAGCGGGCTGATCTCTGCCCCGTTTGTTTCCACCCGGTTTGTTTCTACACAGTGGAACGGCCTCGGCACTCTCCGGAGGGTCGGGGCCGTTCCGCTGTGCGCTCGTGTTGTAATTCACCGTGCTCTTCATCGTCCTGGTACTGGTACTGGCGGCTCTGGGGCTGCTCGTCGCGGCGCTCATCACCGCGAACTCCCTGTGGGCCTGGATCTCCATCGGCCTCTCCGTCGTCGCGGGGTTGCTGCTCCTCTTCGACCTGTTGCGCCGCCGGAAGAAGCGCGAGGCCGAGGCCCCCGCTGAGGAAGCGGCGGACGACTCGGCCGACGACGACGAACCCGCCGCGGATGAGGAAAAGAAACCCGAGGACGCCGAGCAGACCGTCTTGATGCCCGCCGCAGGTGAGCTGAGCGACGCCGAGGACACTCCTGAGCCTCAGCAAAGCGGCGACCCCGGCGAGGAGGAAAGCGATCCCGAGGATGTGGCGGTCGTCTCCGAACTCGAGATCGAGGTCGTCGTCGTCGACGAGTACCCGCGCTATCACGTGACTTCGTGCGAGTGGCTCGAAGCCCGGGACACGATCCCGCTCGGCATCGGCGAGGCGCGGCAGCTCGGGTTCACCCCGTGCGCGCTGTGCGCGCCTGACGCCGAGATCGCCGCGAAGCACCGCGAGAACGCTTAGAGCTTCTGGGCCGCTTCGCCGACGGTCACCACGTCGGCGGCGATCGTGTCGAGAACCAGGCGCTGTTCCTCGTCCGCGTCGCGTGGCACGGGGATCTCCGCGGCTTCTTCCGTGCCGAGCGTGCGCGCCGCCTCGTCGACGGCGTCCGCCGCTCCGGCCGATCCCGGCCGCAGTAAGAGCGACGACGCCGTGACGGACAGACCGCGCAAGGCTTCGGCCGCGTTCTCCAGCGCGTCCCGCTGGCCGGGCGCGGGTTCCTTGGTGCCCGGCTCCGCGGCTCGCAGACCGTGGTGCGCGACGGCGGCCGCACGGAACTCGCGGCCGAGCGTTCGCGGGTCGACGTCCTCGCCGCGCAGTTTCCGTGCCACCGAGCCGAGTAGCGTGCGGGTGGCGATGACGGCGCTCTCGAACCGTTCCGCCGGGCCGGGTTTCGGCACGCCGGGGATCGCGGCGAAACCGAACAGCAGGGCGATGGCGCCGGCGAGGACCATCAGAAGCAGGTACTCGACGAGTACGTAACGCGGGTCGAGATGTCTGGTGGTCGCGTTCATGCCGACCGACATCAAGACCATGCAGCCGTTGAAGATCGCTGGTCGCGTCTGCATGAACGAGAACCCGCCGAGTAGCGCGACGAGCCCGATCGGCAGCAGAAACCCTTGCGGCAGAAGCCAAAGAACCAGAGTGAGCACGACGGCGCCGCCGAGTGAGCCGCCGATCCGCTGCCAGGCCTTGCCGAGGCTGTCCCGCCATTCCGGCTGCATGATGGCGAAAGTGCCGAGCAGGAACGAAACGGTGAGCGGGTCACCGGGCCGGAAACTGGCCACCACCAGCGCCAGCCCGACGCCGAGCCCGCAGCGGAGCGCGTGCCGGAACTGCGCCGACTGCCAGGAAAACGCGCCGCTCAGCTCGATCCGGCGAAGTTCCCTGCGGAGTCCTTTCGGAACGTCCACAAGCGACTCGTCGCGTTCGGTCGCGGCAGCTCGGATGGTTTCGAGAGCTTCCCAGGCCGCGGTGACGAGCCTCGCCGTGGCGCCGGGCAGGCCGCCGGGTTCCTTGCTTCGCACCGGTTCCACCTCGCTCGGCGCTGTGGGGCTTCGGACGGCTTCAGCCAGCCTGGCGGCTTCTTCCTTGGCGGCGGCGAGCGTTTCGCCGATTTCTTCGCTGTTGAGCCGCTTTCGGCGAATCTCCAGCAACCCGGTGGCCGCCCGATACCGGAACATGCCGCCGAGGACGCCGCCGGTCCAACGACGGGGCCGGTCGGCGAGCCAAAGCCTCGCCGCGCGCTCCTGCGTTTCGGACGAACCCGCCGCGAGCGCGTCGGCCAGCGCCTCACGGGTCGGTTTGGCGGGATCCTTCGCGCCCATCGACACCCGCAACAGGATCACGACCCCCACCGCGAGCGCGGGCGCGCCCAGGATCTGCCCGGCCGACGCCGTCCCCGTCAGCTGGAAGCCGTACCCGAACAGCGATGCCATCCCGAGCCCCAGCCCGACCGTCACGAATCGCGCCCCGAGCACGGGCAACAGCCCGGCGACGACCACGATCGCCACCAGCAGCCCGATCGCCGCCCACTGCGACACCGCGCCCAGCAACCGCGGCACCCCGACCGCGAGGATCAGCGCGGGCGCGAACCACGCCAGCAACCGCAGATCCGCCCAAAGCGGCCCGCCCACCACCGCCATGAGACAGAACAGTGCGGTGAGGGCTGCCAGGACGGCCGCGTTGCCCAGCCCCACGAGGAACCCGAGCCCGCTGACGCCGCCGAGGACCACCAGCAGGACGATGAGGAGTCCGGGCCCTTTCATGGGGCCCCGTAGATCGACATACCCGTCAACCTAGAGGCGGTGGCAGGGACGGCAACTCGGGGGCGTGTCCGGTGGCTGCGGTCCGGGTTGGATCAGGAGCGTTTGCGGCCGAGTGCATGAAGGCATGGGTTACAAGAAGTCGATTGCTACTAACCTGCTTCGCGTTCTTCAGCCGCTTCGATGCTTTCTCTGCATGTGCATTTCGGGAGATGTAGTCTGAATATGCTATAGTACAGGTGTTCGACGCGGCGTAGCGTTGATCCCGTGGCCAGCGACAACACCTCCCCGACGACACGCACCGAGTGGTGGCGTGTCGACACGGCCACGCTGCATGCCCGTAAACAGGAACTGGAAGTCCTGAAACGTCAACTGGATGCGGAGCAGAACGCGATCCTCGCGGAAATCAATTCCCGCGGCGTGCGCGGCTGTTCGGGGCATGCGACGTTGACGGGGCTGATTCTTGAGGACTTCCTGGTGTCGGACAAGGAAGCCAGTGCCCGCGCCGACCGGGTGCTGGCCCTGCATCCTGGTCCGTCCCTCGGTGGGGATCCCGAACCACCCTTGGCGCCGTTGACGGCTGTGGCTGCGGCGGAGGGTGCGATCGGCGGTGGCCAGATCGACGCGATCATCACGACGCTCGCGCGGATTCCGTCGACCGTGCCGGACGAGAAGGTGCGGGGCGGGGAGAAAATCCTGGTCGAGCTGGCTCGTCGTGCGGGGCCGAAGCAGATCGCCCGTGCCGGACGCCGCCTGCTGGACAAACTCGACCCCGACGGGAAAGAACCCCGCAACGAGGATCCGAAAGAGACCCGGCCGGAGCTGCGGTTCGTGAAGCACCGCGACGGCACCTTGGGTCTCAAAGCGAGGCTCGATCTGGAAACCTACGCTCGGTTGAAGTCCGACCTGGATCCGATGGCCAAACCCCACAAGGCCATCGACGGGGTGCGGGACTCCCGTACTCAGGATGAGCGCTTCGGGGATGCTTTCACCGACTATGTGCGGTTGAAGACCACCAGCCGTAATCTTCCCGGCCAGGCGGGTGAGGCGACGCACATCCTCATCACCATGTCCTACGACGACCTCGTCAACGACATCGGCGAAGCCCACCTGGACCTGGTGGGGCCGATCAGTGCCACCGATGCGAGGATCCTCGCCTGCGACGCCCGCGTGCGGCCCGGGGTCCTCGGCACCGCGGGCGAACCGTTGGACATCGGCCGATCCAAACGGACCGTGTCGCTGGCACAGAAGTACGCGTTGACCATCCGCGACGGTGGTTGCGCGTTCCCGGGCTGTGACATGCCGGTGCCTCGTTGCACCGCCCATCACATTGTTTTTTGGCGGCACCACGGTGAAACGAAGATCGACAACCTCGTGCTGCTGTGCACCCGGCACCACAGGCTCATCCACCGCAGTGAATGGAAAGTCCGGATCGCCCAAGACGGGCTACCGGAATTCACCCCGCCCGCCTACCTCGACCCGACCGGGACACCGAGGCGCAACACCATGCACCTCAGGACATAGGCCGACCCACGCCCGTATAACGACCTACACGCCCTCGCTCTCAGAAAGCTGCGGGGTGGACTTGTCGCGCCGTGTTCCATGGGACGCACTCGAGCGCGACAAGATCAGTGAAGGCGAGGACCGATTCGTCGAGCCGTTGGAAGATCAGCCCGCCTTCGTGCGTCTCCTCCAGTTCACCCGCGACCAGTGCCAGCGGTCGTGCTCCGATCCGGAAATGAACCTCGGCCAGGAAATGCCGCTCGTGGAAGACGGCGACGTGCTCGACCGGACCGGTGGGCAACTCGGGAAAGGATCTCCAGCGATAGATCCCGTTCCAATGGCCGTCGGACGCTATGTCCGACGATCGGCCGTGGAGGCCGAAGCCGTCGTCGTCCTGATAGGTGCCGATCTCCAGCGCGCTGCCGTTGTCCAGCCAAGCCTGAAACCAGTGCAGCTGGAGGCAGGGAACGTCGGGTCGGCGAATTGCGGGCCGGTTCCCGCCACGTCTTCCCGCAGGGCCATCTCCACGCCGGTCCACCTGTCGACCCGCTTGCCGTGCAGCGCGGTGAAGGTCCGTGTCTGTCCGGCCAGCCAGTCGTCTCGCGTCATGTCCGCAGTATCGCCAAAACCGTCGACCCCTCACAGCACATTGCCGCCGGTTCCGAGGACGCAAGCCTGGGCCGAATCCCTCGGCGGGACGACGGGCTCGTCGATGAGCCCTCCGCCACGCGCCATCTCTCGGAGCTCCGCGACTATCCCCACGGCGGAGGTGCCGGAGCAGGCCCACGAACGATAAGCCCACCCCGGACAACCCGGTTGCCCCCGCGCGCTACCCTTGAATCAACTGGCACCGATCCGGCCATCACCGGGGAGCCTCCGGAAGAACAGGGTCCGCGTCTCAGCAGAACGGGCCCTCAGTAGAACCGGACGGGTACGGCCCGTCACAGCCGTCGAATGAGCGGCCCAGCCGGAACACCACCGGCCGGGCAAGCGGGGTGGTACCGCGGAACGCGCCGGAGACGGCCGTCTCGTCCCCGTGTGGGCGCGAGCCCGTACACGAGAGACGAGCAGTGTCGGATCTGAGGAGCACCGAAGATGTATCCCAAGGCACAAGTGGACGGCGAGACCGGCGTCCCGTCCCAGCCTTCGTTCCCCGAGTCGGAAAAGCGCGTCCTCGCGTACTGGGAATCCGATCGGACCTTCCAGGCTTCGATCGACGCCCGTGACCCCGGCGTCAACGGATCGAACGAGTACGTCTTCTACGACGGCCCGCCGTTCGCCAACGGTCTTCCGCACTACGGTCACCTGCTCACCGGGTACGTGAAGGATCTGGTGCCGCGTTACCAGACCATGAAGGGCAAGCGCGTCGAGCGCCGCTTCGGCTGGGACACCCACGGTCTGCCGGCCGAACTCGAGGCCATGCGCCAGCTCGGGATCACCGAGAAGTCCGAGATCGACGCGATGGGCATCGACGTCTTCAACGAGGCCTGCCGCGAGTCCGTGCTGCGCTACACCGGCGAATGGCAGGACTACGTCACCCGCCAGGCCCGCTGGGTCGACTTCGAGAACGACTACAAGACGCTCGACCTGTCCTACATGGAGTCGGTCATCTGGGCGTTCAAGCAGCTGTGGGACAAGGGCCTGGTCTACGAGGGCTACCGCGTCCTGCCCTACTGCTGGCGCGACGAAACCCCGCTGTCCAACCACGAGCTGCGCATGGACGACGACGTCTACGCCAGCCGTCAGGACCCGGCCGTCACGGTCGGTTTCCGCTTGGAGGGCAACGACAACGAGCTCGACGGCACCTATCTGCTGATCTGGACCACGACCCCGTGGACGCTGCCGTCGAACCTCGCGACCGCCGTCCACCCCGACGTGCGGTACGTCGTCGTGGAAAGCGACGGCAAGCGGTTCCTGCTCGCCGAGGCGCGCGTCGCCTCGTATGCCCGCGAGCTCGGTGAGGAGCCGACCGTCGTCGGGCACTACACCGGGACCGAGCTGCTCGGAACCCGTTACGCCCCACCGTTCCCGTACTTCGCCGGACACGAGAACGCGCACCGCGTGCTGTCCGCGGACTACGTCACCACCGAGGACGGCACCGGTGTCGTCCACATCGCGCCCGCCTACGGTGAAGAGGACAAGGTCGTCACCGACGCGGCGGGCATCGTCCCGGTCACCCCGGTGGACGCGCAGGGCAAGTTCGACGCGACCGTCTCCGACTACGAGGGCCAGCAGGTCTTCGACGCCAACCCGAACATCATCAAGGATCTCAAGAACGGCACCGGTTCCGCCGGCCGTCAGGGCGCGGTGCTGCTGCGTCACGAGACCTACGAACACCCGTACCCGCACTGCTGGCGCTGCCGGAACCCGCTGATCTACCGCGCCGTCTCGTCGTGGTTCGTCGCGGTGACCGAGTTCAAGGACCGGATGATCGAGCTGAACCAGCAGATCACCTGGTACCCGGAGAACGTCAAGGACGGCCAGTTCGGCAAGTGGCTGGAGAACGCCCGCGACTGGTCGGTCTCCCGCAACCGGTACTTCGGCACGCCGATCCCGGTGTGGCAGTCGGACGACCCGGCGTACCCGCGCACGGACGTCTACGGTTCGCTCGACGAGCTCGAGCGCGACTTCGGCGTGCGGCTGGAGAACCTGCACCGGCCGTTCATCGACGAGCTGACCCGGCCCAACCCGGACGACCCGACCGGGAAGTCCACCATGCGCCGGATCGAGGACGTGTTCGACGTCTGGTTCGACTCGGGGTCGATGCCGTACGCGCAGGTGCACTACCCGTTCGAGAACACCGAATGGTTCGAGCACCACTACCCGGGCGACTTCATCGTCGAGTACATCGGGCAGACCCGCGGCTGGTTCTACCTGCTGCACGTGCTGGCGACCGCGCTGTTCGACCGGCCGGCGTTCCGCACCTGCGTCTCGCACGGGATCGTGCTCGGCTCGGACGGCCAGAAGATGTCCAAGTCGCTGCGCAACTACCCGGACGTCAACGAGGTCTTCGACCGTGACGGCTCCGACGCGATGCGCTGGTATCTGATGGCGAGCCCGATCCTGCGCGGCGGGAACCTGGTCGTCACCGACAAGGGCATCCGCGACGCCGTCCGCCAGGCCGTGCTGCCGCTGTGGAACTCGTACTACTTCCTCGCGCTCTACGCGAACGCCGAGGGCGTGGAAGGCCAGTGGCGCACGGATTCGAAGCACATTCTCGACCGGTACGTCCTGGCGAAGACACACGAGCTGGTGACCGACGTCGAGCACGCGCTCGACACCTACGACGTCGCCGGTGCGTGCTCGACGGTCCGTGACTTCCTCGAGGTGCTGACGAACTGGTACGTGCGCCGGTCGCGCGACCGCTTCTGGGCGGGCGAGCAGGACGCGATCGACACCCTGCACACCGTGCTGGAGGTGACCTCGCGGGTGGTGGCGCCGCTGCTGCCGCTGACCACGGAGGTCGTCTGGCGCGGGCTGACCGGCGGCCGTTCGGTGCACCTGACCGACTGGCCGAACGCACTCGATCTGCCCGCCGACGCGGCGCTGGTGACGGCGATGGACCGGGTGCGTCAGGTGGCGTCTTCGGCGCTTTCGCTGCGGAAGTCGAACAAGCTGCGGGTGCGGCTGCCGCTGGCCAAGCTGGTCGTCGCCGCGCACGAGGCCGACTCGCTGCGCGACTTCACCGACATCCTGCGCGACGAGGTCAACGTCAAATCCGTCGAGCTGACCGCGGATGTCGCCGCGCACGGCGGTTTCGAGGTCGCGGTGAACGCCCGCGCCGCCGGGCCGCGGCTGGGCAAGGACGTCCAGACGGTGATCAAGGCCGTCAAGGCCGGTGAGTGGACGACGTCCGAGAGCGGTGCCGTCGTGGCGGCCGGGATCGAGCTCGTCGAAGGCGAGTACGAGCGGCGTCTGGTCGCGAAGGGCGGCGGCGCGGCGGCGGAACTGCCCGGCGGTGCCGGGCTGGTGCTGCTCGACACCGAGGTGACCGACGAACTGGCGGCCGAGGGCCTGGCCCGTGACCTCGTCCGGGTCGTGCAGCAGGCCCGGCGTGACGCCGGGCTCGACGTCGCCGACCGGATCGCGCTGACGGTCGACGCGCCGGAAGACGTGGTCACGGCCGCGAAGACGCACGAGGAGTTCATCGCTTCGGAGACGCTGGCGACTTCGGTGGCCTACGGCGCCGTCGCCGATGGCTCGGCCGGGACGGTCGGCGAGGGCACGAAGGTGACCGTGGCGGTCACCAAGGCCTGACCCTCGCGAGCGCGGGTCCCGGCCACCGGGATCACGAAAAGGATTCGGAACAGCCGCTTTCTCACCGCGCGGCAGCCTTGCGCGGGCGAAATCGGCAGGCTGGCGCCCGGGGGCGCGCGCGAGGGGCCGCGCCGTAGGGGGAGAGCGAAACCATGAGTCCTGCCCGGAAAAGAGGGATCCTGATCGGCGCCGCGCTGGCGGTGGTCGCCATCGTGGTGGCGGCGGTGGTGCTGCTGGTCAAGGAGGACCGGGCGCCCGCGGCCTCCGGAGGCGGTCCGGGGGGATCGACCGAGAGCGCGCAGGACAGCCCGGCGCAGGTGGCCGCCCGGTTCCTGCGGCTGTTCGACATGGGTGACCTGACCACCGCCCCGGTCGACGATCCGGCGGCCGCCACGACCGCCCTGACAGGCACGCGAAACACGCTCAACGGGGCGTCGGTCAGGACGTCGCTCGGCGAGGTCCCGACGACGCCGGGCAACGCGACCTCGACGTCGGCCACCTTCCACGTCGCGTGGACCTTCGCGGGCAACAGTGTCTGGAAGTACGAAGGCAAGCTGGACCTCGTGCGCAACGCCGGGAAATGGGTGGTCCGCTGGGCGATGTCGGTGATCCACCCGAAGCTCGAAGCCGGGCAGCGGCTTTCCGTCGCGCCCGTTTCGGCCAAGCCGGTCGTGGCCGACCGCGACGGCAAGGCGCTTGTCGGCGGGGACGCGGCGGGCGTCGCGCCGATCCTGCAGGGAGCGTTGGCCAAGGTCGCCTCCGGGCAGAACAGCGGCACCGGGACGACCGTCACCGTGTCGCGCGTCGACGTCGCGGGCAAACCGGTCGAGACGCTCTTCGGGGAGGCCGCCGAGACCGACAAACCGCTGGTTTCGACTTTGAGCGTCGCGTCGCAGAACGCCGCGCAGAAGGCAGTCGACGGCTTCGGCGGATCGGCGATCATCGTCGCGATGAAGACCTCGGGCGAACTCCTGGCGGTCGCGCAGAACAGCGCCGCCGGGAACCAGCCGAAGGCGCTCAGCGGCCTCTACGCGCCGGGTTCGGCCTTCAAGATCGCCACGGCGACCGCGGCGTTGCAGCAGGGCGGAGTCTCCGCCGACTCGCAGGTGGCGTGTCCGGGCAGTGAGCAGATCGGGACCCGCACGCTCAAGAACGACAACGGGTTCGATCTGGGCACCGTTTCGCTGAAGACGGCGTTCGCCGCGTCGTGCAACACCACCTTCGGGCGGCTCGCCGGGCAACTGCCCGCGGACGGGCTCGCGAAGGCCGCGAGCCAGCTCGGCCTCAACGCCGACTTCGAGGTCCCGGGACTGTCGACGGAGACCGGGAAGGTGGAGCCGTCGAGCAGCGGTGACGAGCAGGTCGAGGCCGGGATCGGGCAGGGCAGGGTGCAGGTCAGCCCGCTGGGCGCGGCGCTCATGGCCGCGACGGTCGCCACGGGGAAGCCGGTGGTGCCGAAGCTGTGGCAGGGGCTGGAGACCAAGGTCAACGCCGGTTACCAGGCTCCGCCCGCCGGGGTGCTGAACCAGGTCCGCGCGATGATGCGCGAGGTCTGCACGACGGGGACCGCGAAAGCGCTGAAGGGCAGCGGGGCCGTCTTCGGTAAAACCGGCACGGCGCAGTTCGGTTCGGGGGCGGACGCCAACGGCTGGTTCGTCGGCTATCGCGGTGACGTCGCTTTCGCCGTCATGCTCGAAGGTTCCAACGACTCCAAGCCCGCGGTCCAGCTGGCGGCGAAGTTCCTGGCAGGCTGATGCTTCGGCGGTCGCCGAACCGTCGGTCTTCTACGGTGAAGGCATGGAAACGATCGCACTGGCCGAGGTCGCGGCCGTGCTCGCCGATCCGAGCCGCGCGTCGATGTGCCTCGCGCTGCTCGACGGGCGCGCCTGGACGGTGACCGAGCTGGCGGGCGCGGCCGACGTGGCCGCGTCGACGGCGAGCGAGCACGTGACGAAGCTGACCGACGCCGGGTTCGTCGTGCGGGTGAAACAGGGGAGGCACAGTTACGTTCGGATAGCCGACCCCCGGGTGGCGGAGCTGATCGAGCATTTGGCGCAGCACGCCGAACACCGGCCGGTGAAGGGATTGCGGTCTTCGGTGCGGGTGAAGCGGCTCGAGTTCGCCAGGACCTGCTACGACCACCTCGCCGGGACGGTCGGGGTCGCGCTGCGGGACGGGATGCTCGCCACCGGGCTGATCGACGACGCCGGCGGGCTGACGCTGACCGGTCGCGGGCGCGAGGTGCTCGACGCGCTCGGGGTGGAGATCGACGGCGGCCGCCGCCCGATGCTGCGTGACTGTCTGGATTGGACAGTGCGGCGTGATCATCTGGCGGGCCGGGCCGCCGCGGCGTTACTGTCTCACGGAGTGAGTGCCGGCTGGTTGTCCCGTGAGGGCAACCGCGCGGTGAAAGTCCTGCCCGCGGCGGAAAAGCCGTTCGCGGAACTCGGTGTCGACCTGGTGTCCCTGCGCAGTCCGTAATGGACAGTCTGTAACACAGGTTATCCGGACGGCTTTCTACCGGTACACGAACGTGTGACGATCACCGCCTCACTATTCTGGAGCCCTCACGGCGACCGGAACGGGAGGCGACATGGAGCAGCTCCCGCTCATCCTCGGCACCGGTGGTGCGGTGCTCCTCGTCGCCGTGATCGCCGTCCGGGTGTCGATCCGGGTCGGCCTTCCTTCGCTGCTGTTGTACCTGGGGATGGGGGTCCTGCTCGGCGAAGCCGGGTTCGGCATCCAGTACGACAACCCCGAGCTCACCCAGTCGCTCGGCCTCGCCGCGCTGGTGATGATCCTGTCCGAAGGCGGTCTCACCACTCGGTGGACCACCGTGAAACCCTCGCTGGGCATCGGAATCGCACTGTCCACAGTGGCCGTCGCGGTGAGTATCGCGGTCACCGGCGCGGCTTTGCACTGGCTGCTGGGCCTGGACTGGCGGATGGCGTTGCTGTGGGGCGCGGTACTCGCCTCGACCGACGCCGCCGCGGTCTTCTCGGTGCTGAGATCGGCGGGGATCGGGAAGCGGCTCGTCGGCGCGCTGGAGATCGAGTCGGGAATCAACGACGCCCCGGCGTACATCGCCGTCGTCGTCCTCGCCGAGGGCACGACCATCGACTGGTCGCTGCCGCTGCTGGTGGTCTACGAACTCGCCGCCGGGCTCCTGATCGGGCTCGCTTTCGGCTGGGGCGGGGCGTTCGCGCTGCGCCGGGCGGCGCTTCCCGCCACCGGTCTGTACCCGCTGGCCACGGTCGCGGTGTGCGTCGTGGCGTACTCGAGCGGCCAGCTCGCGCACGCGTCCGGACTGCTCGCCACCTACGTCGCGGCCCTGGTGCTGGGCAACTCGAAACTGCCGCACCGGTCGGACACGCTGTCCTTCGCCGAAGGCCTCGGTTGGCTCGCGCAGATCGGCCTGTTCGTGCTGCTCGGCCTGTTCGCCTCGCCGGGCAGGATCTTCGAGAGCCTGGTCCAGGGCCTGGTCGCGGGCGCGGTCGTGCTGTTGCTCGCCCGTCCGCTGTCGGTGCTGCTGTCGGCGCTGCCGTTCAAGATCCCCTGGCGAGAACAGGTGTTCCTGTCCTGGGCCGGGTTGCGCGGGGCGGTCCCGATCGTGCTCGCGCTGATCCCGCTGTCGTCCGGGGTTCCCGGCGCGCAGGAGCTGGTCGACGCGGTGTTCGTGCTGGTCATCGTGCTGACGCTGCTCCAGGGGGCGACGTTGACCCCGCTCGCCCGAGTGCTCGGGCTGGCCCAGCACGCCGAGGCGCACGAGATCGACGTCGACTCCGCGCCGCTCGACGAGATGGGCGCGGAACTCCTGCAGGTCCGGATCAACACCGGGTCGAAGATGCACGGCGTCTACCTGGCCGAACTGCGGCTGCCGGTGGGGGCGACGATCAGCCTCCTTGTCCGCGACGGCGCCGGCTTCACGCCGAACAAGAACACCCGGCTTCAGGAACGCGACCAGTTACTCGTCGTGACCACCGCCGAAGTCCGTGACGCCGCCGAGCGACGCCTGCGGGCCGTCGACCGCGCGGGCCGCCTCGCCAGGTGGAAGGGCGAATCCGGCCAGTAGGTCACGAGCAGGCACCAGC
The DNA here is from genome assembly GCF_044765885.1 of Amycolatopsis sp. NPDC102389. Taxonomy (NCBI): domain Bacteria; kingdom Bacillati; phylum Actinomycetota; class Actinomycetes; order Pseudonocardiales; family Pseudonocardiaceae; genus Amycolatopsis; species Amycolatopsis sp. NPDC102389. Next base: position 124,096 of record NZ_JBIWKX010000008.1, on the reverse strand, counting down.
TGTTCGTCGGTTGATCTCAGAAAATTCTTCCCTTTCGTACTCCTTTTGGATTACTTTCCCGGCAATCGACTCCATCGAATGGGTGAGTGTCGCGGGGTAAGGAGTACGCAAGGTGACGAAACTTCCTGTGCGGTTCGCCGGTCTGGGGGTCACCGCCGCACTCGTCGGGGTGGTCCTCGCGGCCCCGACGGCGACCGCGGCCGGGGCCTTTCCCGCGTTCGGGCTGCCCTTCGACTCGGGCCAGTCGGTCTACTCGGCGGGGATCCACTCGGACAACGGGAACTCCGGCGTGAAGAACGCCATCGACTTCAGCCCGGGTGACAAGACCGTTCGCGCGCCGCTGGCGGGCACCGTCCGGATCCAGCACTGCTCCGGCGGCGACTGGGTGACCGTCGACCACGACGGCGGCTGGCGCACCGGGTATTACCACATGGAGAACATTTCGGTCACCGACGGCCAGAAGGTCGTCCCCGGCGACGCCCTCGGCCGGACCGGCAACGCGCTGCCCTGCGGTGGCAGCAGCACCGGCGCCCACGTGCACTTCACCCTGTGGACCTTGCCCACGGCCGCCGCGCAGGGCGGCGACTCGCGCGACTTCGGGGTCGGCGCGGGCAACTGGAACGGCAAGTCCTACGACGAGGTCTCGACCGAGGTCGCCGAGGCCTACGGCGAAGCCGTCGACGGCAAGACCTTCGGCGGCTGGCAGTTCACCGCGGGCACCGATCAGTACTCCGGTACCGCGACCGAGCTCTCCTCCCGCGCGACCATCGGGCTGCCCGGCCGATTCCGGGTCTGACCTGCAGCGTTTAGTCCTCTGAATGCGGTACTTGCGCGTGCATCTACCGCGTTCAGAGGACTAAATGCCGGGTTCTGCCCGCTCGCGGGACACGTGAGCGGCGTCTCAAGATGCGGACGAGGGCTGGCTCGATCGCTCGCCCATCCGCTAACTTCGTCCGTAGGTCACGAGTGTCAGCGTCAAGCCCCGGCTAGCTGACCGGCAACCCTCCTTCCGCGGTGGGGTGCCCCGGGTGAGGACCTGGCTCGTCGCGAGGTGCGACGGGCAAGCGCGGGATCCTCGTCGGGTCCCCTGGCCCGGAGGATGACGATGACCCTCGCTCTCGAACGCCCCAGCACCCCCGCTGAAACCGTTGCCACGCACGAAATCCCGACGGTCGCTTGCGCCGATCTGCGGGTTCCGCTGGTGACCGGCGGCGACATCGGATACGCCAACCTCGACCACGCGGCGAGCGCCCCCTGTCTGGACAAGGTCCGCGCGGCCGTCGACGAGTTCCTGCCCTGGTACGCCAGCGTCCACCGCGGCGCCGGGTTCGCCTCGCAGGTCTCCACCAAGCTTTACGAGCGCACGCGCGGAATCCTGCGGGACTTCGTCGACGCGCGATCGACCGACACCGTCGTGTTCACCCGCAACACCACCGATTCCTTCAATCTCCTCGCGCGCAGCCTGCCGAAGCACACGTCGGTCGTCGTGTTCGACACCGAGCACCACGCCGCGCTGCTGCCGTGGAAGGGGCCGAACGTCCGCCGGGTGCAGACGCCGCGCACCCGCCTCGCCGCGGTGTCCGCTGTGGACGAAGCGCTCGCGGACTGCCCGCAGGGCCCGCGGCTGGTCGTCGTCACCGGTGCGTCCAACGTGACCGGTGAACTGTTGCCGGTCAAGGAGATCGCGGCCGTCGCGCGGCGGCACGGTGCCCGGATCGCGCTCGACGCGGCGCAGCTCGCGCCGCACCGCAAGATCTCGATCCGGGATCTCGACGTCGATTACGTCGCGCTGTCGGGGCACAAGCTGTACGCGCCGTTCGGTGCCGGCGCGCTGATCGGCCGCGCCGACTGGCTGCGCGCGGCTCAGCCGTACCTCGCCGGTGGCGGTGCGACGAAGCTCGTCACCCGTGATTCCGAAAACCTCGGTGTGGTCTGGAATTCCGGTGCCGAGCGGCACGAAGCCGGTTCCCCCAACACCGTCGGCGTCTACGCGCTCGGTGTCGCCTGCGAGACGCTGGCCGCGAATTGGGACGGCATCGTCGCCCATGAAGAAGAACTGCTGGCGCGACTGCGCCGCGGCCTCGCCGCCATCCCCGGATTCGCCGAACTGCGGTTGTTCGACGCGCCTGTCGACCGCGTCGGCACGCTCAGCTTCATCGTCGAGGGCTTCGACCCCGGCTGGCTCGCCGCGGTCCTTTCCGCGGAGTACGGCATCGGCGTGCGGGACGGCGCGTTCTGCGCGCACGTGGCGACGAAGCGGCTGATCGCCGTCGCCGGATCGACGGGCCAGCAGGCCGTGCGCGTCAGCGTCGGCCTCGGCAGCACCACCGAACACGTGGACCGGATCGTCCTGGCGCTGCGCCAGATCGTCGCCCGCGGCGCGCGCTGGCAGTACGAGAAGCCGGAAGGCCGTTGGGTGCCGGAGAACGATCCGCGCGAACTGCCCCCGTTCTGCGCCTGAGCCACTACCCTCACCCCGCATGGGGAATGAGCGACCGCGTTACTGGTTTCCGCTGGCGCTGCTGGGATTCGCCCAGCTGGCGGTGGTGGCCCTGTCCGTCGGCACGCGCCGGCCCGAGGGATGGTTCGCCTACGTGCCTTACGGGAACGGCGGCATGTTCGGCTCCGTCCAGAATGCGGGGGAACCCCTGACAGCGGTTTCGGTCGTCGGCATGAGCAGGATGGACAACTGGCTGTTCGCCGTCTTCGTGGTCTACCTCGGCACGGTGCTCTTCTATGCCCTTCGAACGAAGACCATGAGCTGGTGGAAGGTCGCCGGGATCGCGCTCGGCGGGTTGATCGCCATCGCGCTGGCCGATCTGGTCGGGTACTGGGAATTCGAAATCGACGGCGACACCCGCAGCGCGATCCTGCTGACGCTGGGCCTGGTTCTGCTCGCCTGGCTGGAACGCAGCGTGCTGGTGCTGGTCGTGGCGGCGGCGTTCGGGCTCTGCGCGGTCGTGCCCGCGCAAGGACAGCTCGCGCTGGTGCTGTCGTCACTGGTCGCGCTCGCCGGGGCGTTCGCGGCCCTGCTGAGCAGGCCGAAGACGGCCGCCGAGGAGTCCTGAACACGCTCAGTGGACAATGGGGGAGTGAGTACAGAGCCCGAAACCGCGCCACCGTCGCCGCCGCTGCCCAAGAAGCGCGTCGCCGTGGTGTTCGTCGTCGCCGCGGTGCTGTGGGGGATCGACCTCCTCACCAAGCAGATCGCCGTGTCCACGCTCGAGGGCGAGCAGCCGGTCGAGTTCCTCGGCGGACTCGTGTACTTCCAGCTGGTGCGCAATCCCGGTGCCGCCTTCTCGATGGCGACCGGGCTGACCTGGGTGCTCGCGCTGGTCGCGATCGCCGTCGTGGTCGCCATCGTCTGGCTGTCCCGGCGCCTGCGCTCGGTCGGCTGGGCGATCGGCCTCGGCCTGGTACTGGCCGGCGCGCTCGGCAACCTGACCGACCGGATCTTCCGGGCCCCCGGCCCGCTGCAGGGGCACGTGGTCGACATGATCTCCGCCTTCGCGCCGAACGGGCAGGGCTGGGCGATCTTCAACGTCGCCGACGCCGCGATCTGCGTCGGCGGTGTACTCATCGTGATCCTTTCCTTGCTGGGCAAGGACTACGACGGAACATCCACAAAGGACAAGAAGAAGGCGGCGACCGAATGAGCGCGCGCATGCTGCCCGTCCCCGACGGGCTCGACGGAATGCGCGTCGACGCGGGGCTGGCGAAACTGCTGGGGCTTTCCCGCACCGTCGTGGCGGAACTGGCCGAATCCGGCGAGATCTTCCTCGACGGCAGGCCGGCCGGGAAGTCGGACCGGCTGACCGCCGGCGGACTGCTCGAAGTGACGCTGCCCGACCCGGCCTCGGCCATCGAGATCGTCGCGGAGCCCGTCGAGGGTATGAAGATCCTGCACGACGACGACGACATCGTGGTGATCTCGAAGCCGGTCGGCGTCGCCGTGCACCCGAGCCCCGGCTGGACCGGGCCGACCGTCGTCGGCGGGCTCGCCGCCGCCGGGCTGCGCATCGCGACCTCGGGCGCGGCCGAACGCCAGGGTGTCGTGCACCGGCTGGACGCCGGCACCACCGGCGTGATGGTCGTGGCGAAGAGCGAGCACGCGTACACCGTGCTGAAGCGGGCGTTCAAGGAGCGCACCGTCGACAAGGGCTACCACGCCATCGTCCAGGGCCACCCGGACCCGACGCGCGGCACCATCGACGCGCCGATCGACCGGCACCCCCGGCACGACTACAAGTTCGCCGTCGTCCAGGGCGGACGGCCCAGCGTCACGCACTACGAGGTCGTCGAGGCCTTCCGCGCCGCGTCGCTGGCCCAGATCAAGCTGGAGACCGGGCGCACGCACCAGATCCGCGTGCACTTCTCGGCGCTCAAGCACCCGTGCGTCGGTGACCTGACCTACGGCGCCGACCCGGTGCTGGCGCGCAAGCTCGGGCTTTCCCGGCAGTGGCTGCACGCGAAGACGCTCGGGTTCGCCCACCCGTCCGACGGGCGCTGGGTCGAGTTCGAGTCGGAGTACCCGGACGACCTGGCGAACGCGCTGCGGATCCTGCAGGACGAGAACTAGGCGCTAGTCGTCGATCGACCAGGTCAGCGTGCGCTCGTCGGGCTCCGGCCGCGGTGACCAGCGCACGGCGACCACGCGGGTGGCGTCCGGCAGCACGTAGACGGTGTGCCCGCCCAAGGTCTCCCCGGGCCGGACGCCGATCTTGTGCGGCGGCCGCGAGGTCAGCGAGACCGGCGCCTTCGCGATCGGCTTGCCGTCCGCGGTGAGCAGTTCGAGGTAGTTGTCCGGGAGCGACACGAACGGGATGTTCCCGCGGTTCGTGATCTCGGTGTGCACCACGACCGACCGTTCCCCGGCCTCCAGCGAGTAGCCCGCCGCGCTGAACAGGTAGTCCGCCGGGTCCTGGACCTCGAGCAACTGGACGGTGAGCTGCTCGCCCTCCAGGCCCTGGGTCTCCATCACGTCCCCCGTCCGGCCCTTCTTGCCCTCCGGGACCGCCTGCGGCGTGACCTGCTGTTCGTCGCCGCGCGCCCAGGACGCGGTCTGAGGGACGCCCCAGGTGCTCATCACCGGGTCGGCGGGCGCCATCGGCGGCGGGGCGAACTGCTGCTGCGGCGGGCCGGGCGGACGCGGCGGCGGCTGGGGCGGGGCCATCGGCTGGCGCACCGGAGCCGACGGCGGGCCGGGGTAGCGGCCCGAAGGCGTGCCGTGCACGTTGTACGCGCCCGAAGGTGTCCCCTGGACGTTGTACGGACCCGAGGGGGTGCCCTGGACGTTGTGCGGCCCGGAATGCCCCGGCGGACGCTGGGGCTGTTGGGGCTGCGGAGGTTGTTGGGGCTGCTGAGGCTGTTGAGCCCACGAAGGCGGCGAGCCGGCGATGGCGGATCGTAGCCCGTTCGGGTCGCTCTCCACGCCCACGAGCAGGGGCAACCCGCTTCCCGAGAGGGCGACCAGGCGGTACGCGACCTCGCGCGGATCCATCCCGACCTTCGCCGCGAGTTCGTGTACGGCCGCCTTGCCCAGGTCCGCGAGGGCGGCGAGCAGGCGGATGTCCACGGGATCGGTCACGGCCACGTCCGGGAACGCTACCGTCTCGCCTCCGGCGCCGCGGGGAGAGGCCGCCCGAGCGCGGCAAAACCCGGCTTCGGTAGTACGCGCTCTCCATTAGGGTCGGGGATACCGCTTCCGCCGACCCCTGGGGAAAGAAAACATGAGCGAAGTCTCCGCCCTCGCCGACGAGTTCGTCGAAGCCCTCTTCGACGCCGAGCCGGTCATGCCCGCTTTGCAGGGCTTCCGTCCGGAATCGACCGGGCTCACCGATCTCAGCGAGGCCGCGGGAGACGCTTTCCGCGCGCGGCTGGCCGGGCTCGCCGAGCGGGCCGAGGCACTCGCCACCGACGGTTTGAGCGCGGAGGAGAAGACCACCCGTGACGTCCTGATCGCGATGGCGCGGGCGAGGATCGCCCTGCTGGACTCGCGGTTCGTCGAGTTCACCATCAGTGACCTGTTCATCTCGCCCGCCGCCGAGGTGCTCACCGTCCTGCCGATGATGTCGATCGGGACGGGTGCGCAGGCGGAGGCGCACCTCGGGCGGATCGCCGCGATCCCGGAGTACCTGCGGCAGGCCGCGCAGCGGCACCGGGACGGCGTCGCCCGCGGCCTGGTCCCGGTCGCCTACCTGGTCGACGCCGCCGTCGCGTACCTCGACCGCCACCTCGCCGAGCCCTCGGCCGATCCGCTGCTGCGCCAGCCCGCGCCCGACGAGGATTTCGAGACCCGCCGCGCCGACCTGCTGCGCGACACCGTCCGGCCCGCGATCGCCGAATACCGCGAGGTGCTCGCGAAGGAGATCGCGCCGCACGGCCGTCCCGAGGACAAGCCCGGCGTCTGCTGGCTGCCCGACGGTGAGCGCCTCTACGCCCTGCTCGCCGAGATGCACACCACGACCGTCCGCACCCCGCGTGAGCTGCACCAGACCGGTCTCGACGTGATCGCCGGCCTCGCCGACGAATACCGCGAGTACGGCTCCCGGGTCTTCGGCACCAGCGACCTCCAGGAGATCTTCACCAAGCTCCGCACCGACCCGGCCCTGCGCTGGTCCGGCGCCGAAGAGATGCTCGACTCCGCCCGCGCGGCCATCACCAGGGCCGAGGCCGAGGCGCCGACCTGGTTCGGCCGGATCCCGCCGCAGCCGTGGACGGTCGAGGCGGTCCCCGCCGAATCCGCGCCCGGCGCGCCCGCCGCGTACTACATGTGGGCCGCGGTCGACGGCTCTCGCCCCGGCATCTACTTCGCCAACACCCACAAGGCGGAGGAGCGGTTCCGGCACGCGGCCGAGGCGACGGCGTTCCACGAGGCCATCCCCGGCCACCACTTCCAGCTGAGCCTCGCGCAGGGGCTCACCGAGCTCCCGGTGCTGCGCCGCATCGGCGACTTCACCGCGTACGCCGAGGGCTGGGGCCTGTACACCGAGCGCCTCGCCGACGAGATGGGCCTGTACTCCGACGACGTCGCGAAGCTCGGCATGCTGACCATGGATTCGATGCGCGCCGGACGGCTGGTCGTCGACACCGGGCTGCACGCGCTGGGCTGGAGCCGCCGCCAGGCCATCGACTTCCTCACCGAGAACACGCCGATGGCGCCGGTGGAGATCGAGTCCGAAGTGGACCGGTACATCGCCTTCCCCGGTCAGGCACTGTCGTACATGGTGGGACGGCTGGAGATCCAGCGCATCCGCGCCGAGGCCGAGCTGACGCTGGGCAGCCGGTTCGACATCAAGGCCTTCCACGACGTCGTGCTCGGCGGCGGTTCGCTGCCGCTTTCGGTACTCGACGGCGTGGTCCGCGACTGGGTCGCCGCGCACGGCGACACCCCGAACGGCCTCGCCGAAGAGCTGATGGAGCTCAAGTTCGAAGAGCTCCCGCTGTGGCGCTCCCTGCTCGGGCTCCCCGGGGACCACGGCGCGCTGCCCGACCCGAGCGCGGAAGCCTCGGCCGCACAGCGCGCGGCCGCGGTCGCCATCGCCGAGCGGGCCGAAGCCCTTGCCACCGAAGGACTTTCCCCGGCCGAAGCGGTCACCCGCGAGGTCGTGATCCAGCAGGCGAAGGCGATCGTCGACGTCATCGATTCGCGGGCCGCGGAGTTCTCGGTCAGTGACGGGCTGGCTTCGCCCGCGCTCTTCATGCTCAACGAGCTTTCGGTGCTGTCGCTGAACGACGAGGAAAAGGTCCGCGGTTACCTGAAGCGGCTCGAAGGACTCGGCGGTTACCTGGACGCGCTGATCGTGCGCCAGCGCGCGGCGGCGGCCGACGGGCTGGTCCCGCCCGGCTTCCTCGTCGAAGGCGGGATCGCTTATGTGGAGCGCTATCTCGGCGACGAGGCGGGGGACCCGCTGGCGCTCACCGCGTCCGTTTCGGTGGAGGGCTACGAAACCGAACGCGACCGGCTGCTGGCCGAGGTCGTCCGGCCCGCGTACACGCGGTACCGCGACTTCCTCGCCGACGAGCTGCGTCCCGTGGCGAAGCCCGAAACCGAGCCTGGTCTCTGCGCGCTCCCCGGCGGGCAGGAGAAGTACGCCGCGCTGATCCGGGCGCACACCTCCACCGAGCGCACCGCGCGGGAGCTGCATGACACCGGACTCGACATGATCGCGAAACTGGCCGACCAGTACCGCGAGCTGGGCGGGAAGATCTTCGGCACCAAGGATCTCGAGGAGATCTTCGAGCGGCTGCGCACCGACCCGGCCCTGCGCTGGCGGGACGGCGACGAACTGCTCGACGCCGCGCGTGACGCCATCACCCGCGCCGAGGCCGTCGCCCCGCAGTGGTTCTCGACCGTGCCCGAGGAGCGATGCCAGGTCGAGCCGGTGCCGCCCGCGGAGGCACCCGGCGGCACGCTGGCGTACTACATCGAGGCGGCGCTCGACGGTTCGCGGCCGGGCACCTACTACGCGAACACCCACGAGGCCGAGCAGCGCCCGAAGCACACGAGCGAGGCGATCGCCTTCCACGAAGCCGTTCCGGGGCACCACTTCCAGATCTGCATCGCGCACAAGCTCAAGGGCCTGCCGATGTTGCGCGGGCACGCCGACGTCAACGCCTACGTCGAAGGCTGGGGGCTCTACTCGGAGCGCCTCGCCGACGAGATGGGCCTGTACTCGAGCGATCTGACCAGGTTCGGCATGCTCACCCAGGATTCGATGCGTGCCGGACGGCTGGTCGTCGACACCGGGATGCACGCGCTCGGCTGGAGCCGTCAGCAGGCCGTCGACTACCTGGCCGAGAACACGCCGATGGCCAGGGTCGAGATCGAGGCCGAGATCGACCGCTACGCCGCCGTTCCCGGGCAGGCGCTGTCGTACATGGTGGGACGGCTGGAGATCGAGCGGATCCGTGCCGAGGCCGAGGCCGCGCTCGGCGACCGGTTCGACATCAAGGGTTTCCACGAGGTCGTGCTGAGCAACGGGATCCTGCCCTTGCGGGTGCTGGACGCCGTGGTGAAGGACTGGGTGGCCGCCCAGGACCTCGCCGTCTAAGCTAAGCGAACGCTCAGTAACTTGTGAGGAGATGTCGATGAGGATCGGGACCGCGATCAGCTACGCCGGCGGGTTCGCCGAGAGCGTGGCCGACATCGTCGAGCTGGAGAAGGCCGGACTGGACATCGTCTTCGTCCCCGAGGCCTATTCGTTCGACGCGGTCAGCCAGCTCGGCTACGTCGCGGCGAAGACCGAACGCGTCCAGATCGCCTCGGGCATCTTCCAGATCTACACGCGGACGCCGACGCTGACCGCGATGACCGCCGCCGGGCTCGACTTCGTCTCCGACGGCCGCTTCACGCTCGGCATCGGCGCCTCCGGTCCGCAGGTCATCGAGGGTTTCCACGGCGTCAAGTACGACGCGCCGCTCGGGCGCACCCGCGAGATCATCGACATCTGCCGTCAGGTGTGGCGGCGGGAGAAGGTGGTGCACTCCGGTACGCACTACTCGATCCCGCTGCCACCCGAGCAGGGCACGGGCCTGGGCAAGCCGCTGAAGCTGATCAACCACCCGGTGCGCGAACGGATCCCGATCCTGCTGGCGTCGATCGGCCCGAAGAACGTCGCGCTCACCGCCGAACTCGCCGAGGGCTGGGAGCCGATCTTCTTCCACCCCGAGAAGGCGGCCGACGTCTGGGGCGCGTCGCTGGCCGAGGGCAAGGCGAAGCGCGACCCGTCGCTGGGCGAACTGGACACCTTCGTCGGCACCGCGCTGGCGATCGGCGACGACGTCGAAGGGATGCTGGACCACCTTCGCGGCATGCTGGCGCTCTACATCGGCGGCATGGGCGCGCGCGGTAAGAACTTCTACAACAGTCTCGCCCAGCGGTACGGCTACGAGGCCGAAGCGAAGCTCATCCAGGACCTCTACCTGGACGGCAAGAAGGAAGAGGCCGCCGCGGCGGTGCCGAAGGAGCTGATCAGGGCGATCTCGCTGATCGGGCCGGAGGGCTACGTCAAGGAGCGGCTGGCCGCCTTCCGCGAGGCCGGTGCGACCACGTTGGTGGTCAACCCGCTTTTGCCTGGTCGTGAGGCCCGCGTGGCGCAGGTTTCGAAGCTGCGCGAACTCATCGACTAGCACGTCTAGGCACGCAGAGGGGCGACGAACCTCTCACCTGTATCGATACGGTATACTTGACCAGCGCCGGTATATCCCTTTCGTGGTCAAAAAACGGCCTCCCGGTGGAAAGAGAACGTGAATTACGCCTGAACGGCGGGGAAATCCGCCATTATCAGGAGTGAAAGCGAGATCTCGGGGGAATCCGTTCGCGACGAAGGTGAGGTGCCTCGCGTGCGCAAGCAGATCGGCGAGCCGTCCGCCGCGGTCCTGGACGTCGGGTCGTTCAGTGCACGGCTGGTGGTCCTGGCCAAGGGTGGTTCGCCACTCGACCCCGTGCTGAGCCACCAGACGCGGCTGCGGCTGGACAGGGAACTCGACGATGACGGGAACCTGACCCGGCGTGGCATCGACGCGGTCTCGTCGGCGGTCGAGGCGGGGATGACCATGGCCGCCAAGCACGGCGTCGAGGACGTCTTCCCGCTCGCCACCTCTTCGATCCGTGACGCGGCCAACGTGAAGCAGGTCGTCCGCGACGTCGCGAAGGCCACCGGGGTCGAGCTGCGGTTCCTCACCGGCCGCCGCGAGGCTGAACTGGCCTACGTCGGCGCGCGCCGGTGGTACGGCGCTTCCGCCGGACGGCTGCTCGTGCTCGACATCGGCGGCGGGACCGTCGAGCTCGCCGCCGGGGACGCCGAGGAGGCCGGGTTCGCGCACTCTCTGCCACTCGGCGCGCGCTCGCTGACCCGGGACTGGTTCGCCACCGAGTGCCCGTCACCCAAGGTCGTGCGGGCGATGCGGGATCACGTGCTCGACGAGGTCCGCGACGCGATGCAGGACGTCCTGCCGCGGATCCGCGACCATCACGCCGTCGGCTGCTCCAAGGTGCTGCGGCAACTCGCCCGGCTCGCCGGCGACCGGCCGTCCCGTGCCAGGGAACTGCACCTCGACGACCTCCGCGCGTGGATCCCGCGGCTGGCGAAACTGCCCGCGAAACGCCGTGCCGAGCTGCCGGGCATCTCGCGGCAGCGCTCGCATCAGGCGCTCGCGGGCGCGATCGTCGCCGAGGCGTTGCTGACGCTCGCGGGTGGCCAGGTCGCCATCTGCCCGTGGTCCACCAGGGACGGTTTGCTGCTCGGCATGCTCGACGGGCTGGTCACGCTGGACGGCAAACCGGCGAAAGCCGCCTGAGGACTGGCGCATCCGGCCGCGAGCGGGTACCCCGGACACATGAGGGAAAGCAAGAAGAGCTTCGGGCAGGACGACGAAGAAGACCTCGACGACCTCCGCGGGATCCAGCCGAAGACCGACGTGCCGAGCGCGCCCAACCGTGACGTCGGGCCGCACGGGACCAAGGAGGTCGACGGTGTGCCGGGCGGCGGCGAGGTACCCGTCGAGCCCCCGGACTGAGCGATCAATCGTCCTTCGGCTGCCTCCGCACGGGAGCGCGTCCCGCGGGCTGCGTCGGCGCCGGGCCCGGATCGAGCGCCGGGATCGGCAGCCGCACCGGCTCGGTGGTCACCGTGAACGTCTCGCCGTGATGAGCCAGCTCCAGCGGTTCCCCGGTGATCACGTGGTAGGTCGCGCCCTCGCCGTCGATCTCGACCTGGAACCGGGTGCCGCGGAAGGTCAGCCGGAACGCGATCCTCCGCAGTTGCGGCGGCAGCCTGGGCGCGAAGGTCAGCCGCCCGCCGTAATCCCGCAGCCCGCCGAACCCGGCGACGGTGCCTTGCCACGCACCCGCCAGCGAGGCCAGGTGCAGTCCGTTGCGGACGTTGTTGTGCACGTCGTGCAGGTCGGTGAGCGCCGCCTCGGCGAGATAGTCGTAAGCCAGGTCGAGATGCCCGACCTCGGCCGCCACCACGGCCTGCGTTCCCGCGGACAGCGAGGAATCCCGCACGGTGATCGCCTCGTAGTAGGCGAAGTCGCGTGCCTTCTCCTCAGGTGTGAAGGAATCTCCGCACAGGTGCAGCGCGAGCACCAGATCGGCCTGTTTGACCACCTGTTTGCGGTACAGGTCGAAGTACGGGAAGTTCAGCAGCAGCGGGTAGAAATCCTGGTCCGTGGTCTCGAAATCCCACTCGTCGTGCTCCAGGAACCCTTCGGACTGCGGGTGGACGCCGAGATCCTCGTCGTAGGGCACCAGCATCGAGTCGGCCGCCTTGCGCCACAACGCGACCTCGTCCTCGCCGACCTCGAACCGCCGGGCGATGTCGTCGTGCTGGCCGACGATCTCGGCGGCGTAGAACAGGTTCCGGCGGGCCATCAGGTTCGTGTAGACGTTGTTGTCCGCCACCGCGGAGTACTCGTCCGGGCCGGTGACACCGTCGATCCGGAACCGGCCCCGCCGGTCGAAATGCCCGAGCGACAACCACAACCGCGCCGTTTCGAGGAGCAGCTCCGCGCCGCAGGTCCGCATGAACTCGTCGTCGCCGGTGGCGTTGAGATAACGCACGACGGCGTCGGAGATGTCCGCGCTGACGTGGAACGCCGCCGTGCCCGCCGGCCAGTACGCCGAACATTCCGCGCCGTTGATGGAGCGCCAGGGGAACGCGGCGCCGCGTAAACCCAGCTGTGCCGCCCTTTCCCGTGCTTTGTCCAAAGTGGAGTGCCGCCAGCGCAGCGCGTCGCGGGCGGCGTCCGGGATGCTGTAGGTGAGCACGGGCAGGACGAAGGTCTCCGTGTCCCAGAACGCGTGCCCGTCGTAACCGGGGCCGGTCAAACCCTTGCCCGCCAACGCCCTCGTCTCACCGCGGGCTCCGGCCTGCAGGAGATGGAAGAGCGCGAACCGCACGGCCTGCTGCAGTTCCGGATCACCTTCGATCTCGATGTCCGAGGTCTCCCAGAAGTCGTCGAGGAACTCCTTCTGTTCGGCGAGCAGTCCCTTCCAGCCGGTCTGCCGGGCCCCGGCAAGCGCGGCCTCCACCTGCGCGCGCACGGCGGGCACCGAACGCTGCGCGGACCATCCGTAGGCGAGGAACTTCGTGATCCGCAGCCGCCCGCCCTTGGGCACGTCGACGGCGATGGTGAGCCGCGCCAGGTCTTCCTCGGCCTCGATATGCGTGCGCACGCCGTCGGAGACGTCGATCTTGTGGTCCATCGCGGCGGCCATCCGCAACCCGGATCGCCGGGTCTGGTGCACCAGCACCGCGTGATACGCCTCCGCGTGGTGGTATTCGCCGATCAGCGGCGACTCCAGCGCCGCGGCGACCCGCGGATCGCGCGTGTCCGACTCGATCGGTTCGTTCGCCAGCAGATCCGACTGCACCACCAGCTGGAGATCGTCGTCGAGGGGCTCGACGTCGTACCGGATCGCGGCGACCGCACGCTGGGTGAAGGAGACCAGGCGTTCGGTCTTCACCCGCACCCGGCGGCCGGTCGGGGAAGACCAGACGGTGTCGCGCGCGAGGGTGCCCTTGCGGAAGTCGAGCACCCGGTCGTGCTCGGTCGCCTGGCCGTAGCGCATGTCGAGCGGTTCGTCCTCGACGAGCAGCCGGAGGATCTTGCCGTCGGTCACGTTGACGACGGTCTGGCCCTCTTCGGGGTAGCCGTAACCGGTTTCCGCGTAAGGAAGATCGTGCTGTTCGTAGAAACCGTTGAGGTAGGTGCCCGGCAGGCCGCGCGGCTCCGCCTCCTCCAGCGTGCCGCGCAGGCCGATGTGCCCGTTGGACACCGCGAACGCCGATTCGGTGCGCTGCAACGCGTCGACGTCCATCCCGTGCCAGCGCAGCTCCCAGGGCGCGACCTCGTAGCCGCGGAAAAGCGATTCCGTCACTTGCGGTCCTCCAGGAGTTCGGCGAGGTCGTCCACCACGACGTCGGCACCGTGCGCGAGCAGTTCGCCGGCCTGGTGCGCGCGGTTCACCCCGACCACGTAACCGAAACCGCCGTCCTTGCCCGCCTGCACGCCCGCGAGCGCGTCCTCGAAGACGGCCGCGTTCTCCGGCGCGACACCGAACGCCTCGGCGCCGGCGAGGAAGGAATCGGGGGCGGGTTTGCCGCGCAGGTTCTTCTCGGCGATCACGATTCCGTCGATGCGCGCTTCGACGAACTTGGTCAGGTCGGCCGCGTCGAGCACCTTCGCGCCGTTGGCCGACGAGGTGACGACGCCGATGCGCAAGCCGGCCGCCTTCGCCGCCTCCAGATACCGGACGGAACCCGGGTACGGCGTCACCCCTTCTTCGTCGATGATCTTCAGCACCAGCTGGTTCTTCCGGTTCCCGACCCCGTTGACGGTGGCGGCGTCGATGTCGTCGTCGGGGCTCCCCTCGGGCAGCTCGATCCCGCGGGAGGTGAGGAAGGTGCGGACGCCGTCGGCCCTCGGCCTTCCGTCGACGTAGGCCGCGTAGTCGGTGTCGGTGAACGGCGAGAACGCGTCGCCGTCGCGGGCGCGCAGGAACTCGTCGAACGTGCGCTTCCACGCTTCGCGATGCTGGGCCGCGGTTCCGGTCAGCACGCCGTCGAGGTCGAAGAGACAGGCCGTGATGGTGTCGGGCAGACCGATCATGCCTCCGAACGCTACCCCCGCTCGCCGGTACTCGCGCGGGTCACGAGTGCGACGTGTCGCGCGGCCCGTTCCAGCGGTTCCGGTGACCGGCGGACCCGGCTCACCAGCAGTGCGCCCTCGAGGTTGTTCATGATGGCCGTGGCGACGTCTTCGGGATCCTCGACCTCACCGATATCACTGAGCAGTTCGACGAGCAGTGTGTGCCAGGCGGCGAACGCGTCCTGGCACGCCTTGGTGATCGCGGGCGAGGCGTGCGCCATCTCCAGCGTGATCGTGGCGAGCGGGCAGCCGCCGCGGTAGTCGTCGGCGGCCAGCGCCTCACCCGCCTTGCGATACCACCAGGCCACGGCGTCTTCGACGGTCTCGTTGCGCTCGAAGGCGCGGCGGACCGTCTTCGCCACGACGGCGGTGCCGAGCTCGATCGCGGCGACCGCGAGCTGCTCCTTGCCGCCGGGGAAGTGGTGGTACGCCGATCCCCACGGCGTCCCGGCCTGCTCGACCAGCCGCCGCCACGAGGTCGCCTGGTAACCCTCGCGGCGGAAGAGCGTCATCGCGGTCGAGATCATCCGCTCGCGAGTGGTGGTGTCGGACACGTGTCCCAGCATAGCCCTTGACTAGGACGATCGTCTTAGGAAAGCCTAGGACGACCGTCTTAGGAGGCAGCCATGACCATCGACGTCACCGGAGAGACCAGGCAGAAGACCGTGACCTGGCAGGATCCGCTGCCCACCGCCCGGCTCGGCCGGGAGCTGTCCGGGCTCGAGTACCTGTCCGGCATCGCCGAGGGCCGGATCCCGCCGCCGCCGATCTCGGCGCATTTCGGCATGCGCTGGGTGAGCGTGGCCGAAGGGGACGTCGTACTCGCCGCGACGCCGGACGAGTCGCTCTACAACCCGATCGGCACCGTGCACGGCGGGGTCGCGGCGACCATGCTGGATTCGGCGGTGGCGTGTGCGGTGCATTCGACCTTGCCCGCCGGTGTCGGGTACACCTCGGTGGAGCTGAAGGTGAACTACCTGCGCGCCATTTCCGGTTCGGTGGGGGAGATCCGCGCGCACGGCTGGGTGGTGAAGGCCGGTTCGCGCGTCGCGTTCGCCGAGGGCGACATCCGCGACGGGCAGGGCAAGGTGCTCGCGACCGCGTCGAGCACCTGCCTGATCATGCAGCCCTAGAACACTTCCGCCCGGCTCAGGCCGCGCCGACCTTGCGTTCGAAGACCAGGCCCTCGGCGGCGCGCAGCCCGACGCTGATCGCCCCGGTCAGCACCCCGTCGTCGCCCAGTTCGCCCTGGACGACCGACGGGACCAGGGGAGTGAACGAGCGCAGCGCGCGGTCGATCGGGTCGAGCAGCAGATCGGCCGCGGTGCCGATCCCGCCGCCGAGCACGATCAGTTCGGGGTCGATCACCGCCGCCACCGACGCCACGGTGTACGCGAGCCTGTCGGCCTCCGCTTCGACGGCGCGCAGCGCGAGCTCGTCACCGTCGCGGGCGAGCCGGAAGACCTCGCGGGCGGATTTCGCCGTGCCGAGGCCGAGTTCACGCGCGCCGCGCACGACGGACTGCGCCGCCGTCGCCTCTTCGAGGTGGCCGCGGACCGGCGGGGCGTCCTCGCCCTCACTCGCCGCGTGGGACTGGCCGTAGGGCAGGTAGCCGATCTCGCCCGCCGCGCCCGTCGCGCCGCGGAAGACCTGGCCGTTGACCATCACGCCCATCCCGACACCGGTGCCGATGGTGATGCAGCCGAACACGGACGCGCCGCGCGCGGCACCGCGTTCCCATTCGCCGACGGCGGTGAGGTTCGCGTCGTTCTCGACCATGAGGTCCGGGCCGAGGACGCCTTCGAGTTCGTCGAGCAGGCCCGCCTTGCCCCAGCCGGGCAGGTTCGGCGCGTGCCGGAAGCAGCGTTTGTCCGGGTCGGCGACGCCAGGCGAGCCGAGGACCCGCACGACGATGTCGGCCTGGGACAGTCCCGCTTCGCGCACGGTCGCCGCGGCGAGGGCGCCCACGGCGCTGACGAGCGCGGTGCCCGAACGCGAGGTGTTCCGCTCGTCACGGCGGGCGACCACGGTGTGGCCGAGATCCGAGACGGCGACGCGGAGATGCTCGCGTCCGATGTCGACACCGAGGACATAGCCTGCCGTGGGATCCGCTTCGTAGAGGACGGCGGACCGGCCGGTGCCGGTCGAGGTGTGCCCGGTCGCCCTGGCGAGGCCGGCCGCTTCGAGGGCCAGTAACGCTTGGCTCACCGTGGGTTTCGAAAGACCGGTGTCCTTGGCGACCTGAGGCCGCGTCGCCGGGCCGCTGCGGCGCAGGAGGTCCAGCACGGCGCGCTGATTGATCTTCCGCATCCCGGCGGGGGTGCCGACGGGCGGGTTTTCTGCGCCAACCACGAGCTTCGCCTCCTGTCGAACCAAGGTGTTCCACCAAAGTTATCCGCCTCCGGCCGCAAATGGGCAAGAAGGTTTACATTCGATGGTCCCAGGCGACGATAAAGGTGTCCGCGGCACGAATCGCGCACGCCGCGCGCGAAAAACCGTGATTCACCCGGTATCCGGACGCGTGCTCCCAGTGACCGGTAATGGTCTAGACCAGAAGAATCAGGCCACGTGACGGCTCGCGGGCCGCCGGAAACCCCTGTGCTGGCGGGGCCGTTCGGGGGCTTCTCCGGTTTCGTGATCCGTTTCCGCGGTGAGGGAACCCGGATAGTCGGCCGTCGTCGCCGGGCTGGGGCGGTTGCGCAGCCGGTGCTGCCGGTTGACGACGTAGAGCAACAGAAGGCCGGCGACGACCAGCCCGTGGGTGAGCACCCGCCCGGCGGTGACCTGCCCGGTGACGAGGTCGCCTGCCGACAACGCCAGGAGAAGCGCGACGAAACCGGTCAGCGCGGGCAGTTGCCCGGCCGCCGCCTTCGTGCGGACGGCCGCCCAGCCGAGTCCCACGCCGACGGCGAGGTTCCACGCGCTGCTTTCGTGGGAAAGGTGCCCGATCAGGGATTCCGTGCCGTGGCCGGCGGTGTGGTCTTCGACGCCCAGCAGCTGGGCGAAGGCGAGGCCGAGCTGCGCGATGGCGACCAGCGCGAGCGCGATCCTGGCGGGCCAGCCCTCGCTCGGCGGGGCGGGAGTGCGTTCGAGGATGACGGCGGTGAGGTCCGGGACCGGGGGCGCCGGGCGCAGCAGCATCGTCCGGTGCAGCCGTTCGGCGCGCGAGAGCCAGGACCGGCAGGCGGCGCAGCCGGCCACATGCCGATCGACCACCTCGGGCGGGGCGGGTTCGGTTTCGCCGTCGAGCCGGGCCGACAAGGCCTCGCGGCAGGTCTCGCACTTCACATCTCATTTGTCGGGCGCGGGCCTGCCCCGGTTCCCGCGACGCTGCTACGTTTCTCGTATGGCCGGGCCGCGCAATCATGACGACGAGCGGGTGACCGAGCTCGCTCTCGCCGCCGCCCGCGGCGACCGGCGGGCACTCGAGGACTGGGTGCGTGCCACCCAGGCCGACGTCTGGCGCTTCGTCGCGCACCTCGCCGACGTCGGCGCCGCCGACGATCTCACCCAGGAGACGTACCTGCGCGCGTTCGGCAGCCTGCGCCGGTTCGCCGGCCGGTCCTCCTCGCGGACCTGGCTCCTGTCGATCGCGCGCCGCGTGGTCGTCGACCGCATCCGGGCGGCTTCGGCGCGCCCGAAGCTCGCCGACGTCGACTGGGAGGCCACCGCCGAACGCCGCGGCGCCCGCCAGGCCGAGCGGTTCGCCGGGTTCGAAGACCTGGTGGAACTGCGGATGCTGCTAGACGGGCTCGACCCGGAGCGGCGTGAGGTCCTCGTCCTCACCCAGGTGCTGGGGCTTTCCTATGCCGAGGCCGCCGAGATCTGCGGCTGCCCGGTCGGCACCGTGCGTTCGCGCGTCGCGCGCGCCCGCGAAGACCTGCTTGAAGCGGGCCGGGAGCGCGACTCCATCTAGGGCTCGCTGTGGCGCGTCACACATTTGGGCTTGTCCGCTGTCACCTCGTCACACACATGGGCTGACACGACTACTCCGCGTTGACTAGGCCGAATGCCGATGCCTAGCGTGTCGCCATCCGACCCCAGGCCGCGCGAGGGTTCCCGCCTTCTCCGCGCGCTCTCGAAGGGATCTTCCCGATGGCCAGTCCCACCACTGGAACGCCAGGCGAGACCCAGGACCCCGGAGGCCTCGGCCGCCGCCGGTTCCTGACCTTCCTCGTCGCGGCGCCCACCCTCACGATCGCCACGAAGATCGGGATCGACACCGTCGCGCCCGAAGAGGCCGAAGCCGTCATCCCGACGCCGCCCGGCCCGGCCGAGATCCTCGACCTCGGCGACGTGCTGATCCTGTCGAACGCCCCCACCGCCAACCTGCTCGTCCTCGAAGTCCGCGAAGACGGCCGGGTGCGGCTGGAGCTGCCGCGGACCGAGGTCGGCCAGGGCATCACCACGGCGAACGCGATGCTGGTCGCCGAAGAGATGGACCTGCCGCTCGACCGGGTCGACGTCGTCCTCTCCGACGCCCGGTCGGAACTGCTGTTCAACCAGCTGACCGGCGGTTCCAACACGATGCGCTCGCTCTACACCCCGGTGCGGACCGCGGCGGCCGCCGCCCGCGCCCGCCTGGTGGCGACCGCAGCGCAGCAGTGGGGTGCCAAGGCGGACCGGCTGTCCACCAGGGACGGCGCGGTGATCGCGCCCGACGGCCGCCGTGCCGGCTACGGCGCCCTGGCCAAGCCCGCCGCGCGCGCCGACCTCGGCAAGCTCACCGCGACCCCGAAGGCGGAGTCCACGCACAAGCTGGTCGGCACGCCGCAATCGCGCAAGGACGCCCGCGCGATGGTCACCGGGCAGCTGAAATACACGCTCGACCTCGACATCCCCGGCGCGAAGCCGGTCATGGTCCGCCGCCCGCCGACGATCAACGGCACGGTCGCGAAGGTCAACAACGAGGCCGCCGTGCGCGCGATGCCCGGCATCATCGACATCGCCGTCATCAAGACCGGCGTCGCGGTGATGGCCGAGACCTTCGGCCAGGCTCTGGACGGCAAGAACGCCCTCGACGTCAGCTGGAACGGCGGCACCGTCGACGGTGAGAACAACGCGACGATCAAGAAGAAGCTGCAGGCCGCGGCGCTGCCATTCGTCGTACCGCCGCTGCTGACCCAGTACGTCGACGGCGAGTTCGACTTCGCCTTCGCGAGCCACGCCCCGCTGGAGACCAACTCGGCGGTCGCCGACGTCCGCGAGGACAGCGCGACCATCTGGTCCGGCATGAAGGTGCCGATCCTCGCGAAGCAGAACATCGCGCAGGAGCTCGGACTGCCGGAGAACAAGGTCACCGTGCACGTCCAGCAGGCGGGCGGATCGTTCGGCCGGAGGCTGTTCTCCGACGGCGCCATCGAAGCCGCGCGCGCCTCCAAGGCGTTCAAGCGCCCGGTGCGGCTGATGTGGAGCCGTATCGACGACATGCGCCACGGGCGCGCCCGCGCCGCGAGCCACCACAAGATCCGTGCCACCTTCGCCCTCGGCCAGGTGCTCACCTTCGAACACCGCGTCGCCAGCGTGGAGACCGACTGGAGCCACGGGCTAGGAGAGGTCCTGACCGCATTCGCCGCCGAACTCCCGGTCGGTGGCAACCTGAGCTTCGCGCAGACGGTGTTCCTGCTGACCGTGAAGTCGCCGTACAACTTCGGCGTCACCACGCAGCTGCTCAACGAGGTGCCGGTGGACTTCCACACCGGTGCCTGGCGGTCGGTGTACTCGTCGAGTACGCGCGGCGCTGAAGAGATGATGGTCGACGAGATCGCCGCGAAGCTCGGCAAGGACCCGGTGGAGTTCCGGCGCGAGTTCATCAAGAACGACCGGCAGCGCGCCGTGCTGGACAAGGTCGCGGAACTC
Source organism: Amycolatopsis sp. NPDC102389 (assembly GCF_044765885.1). Lineage (NCBI taxonomy): Bacteria > Bacillati > Actinomycetota > Actinomycetes > Pseudonocardiales > Pseudonocardiaceae > Amycolatopsis > Amycolatopsis sp. NPDC102389. The sequence goes on along the minus strand of NZ_JBIWKX010000008.1, from coordinate 103,582 downwards.
GGCGAGTGGGGCAAGCAGATGCCCAAGGGCTTCGCGCAGGGTGTCGCCGTGCACGGCGAATACAAGTCGTACACTGCCTGCCTCGTCGAAATGGACGCCCGCGACCCGAAGAAGCCGCGTGTCACCAAGGCGACCATCGCCGTCGACGTCGGCAAGCCGATCAACCCGCGCGGGATCGAGGCGCAGATGCTCGGCGGCCTGACCGACGGCATCTCCACCACGCTGACCGCGGGCCTGCACATCGACAAGGGGCTGCCGCTGGAAGGCAGCTACTCGCAGTTCCACTACGCACGGCAGAAGAACTCGCCGATGGACGTCAAGGTGTTCGTGATGCCGGAGACGGGCGAGATCGGCGGCGCCGGGGAGCTCGGCGTGCCCGCGCCGGTCGGTGCGATCGGGAACGCCTACGCGCGCGCCACCGGGATCAAACCGCGCAGCTTCCCGATCAACTTCCCCGTCGACTTCGAACCCTTCCCTCGCTGACTTTCCTTCCCCGCCAAGGAGTTCCGATGCCCAATTACACCTTCACGGTGAACGGGAAGACCGTCACCGTCGACGCGCCCGCGGATCTGCCCATGCTGTGGGCGCTGCGGGACAAGCTCGGCGTCCGCGGCCCGAAGTACGGCTGCGGGATCAACGTCTGCAAGGCCTGCACCAGTCATCTCGACGGTGAGGCGTTCAACCCGTGCGTGACGCCGGTGTCCGACTGCTCGGGCAAGGAGGTCACCACGATCGAAGGCCTCGCCGACGGCGAGGACCTGCACCCGGTGCAGGAGGCCTGGCTGGAGCAGGACGTCGCGCAGTGCGGCTACTGCCAGCCGGGGCAGATCATGGCCGCGGTGGCGCTGCTGAAGAAGACGAAGAACCCGACCGACGCCGAGATCGACGCGATCCAGAACGTCTGCCGGTGCGGCACCTACTTCCGGATCCGCGAAGCCATCAAGAGCGCGGCCGCGAAGATGTGAAAATACCGCTGGTGCGGCGGGAATCCCGATTTCCCGCCGCACCGGCGGAGCCATGCGGCTTCGACAGGCCACCTCCGGGGAAGTCGTGTTAGATGACGGCCCCAGGGACTCGACGAGGAGTCCCTGCCCCGGAGGACGTCCATGCACTACGAAACTGTGCTCCGCGAAGGCTCGGCCGTCATCGTCGCCGAACTGGCGGGTGAGGTCGAAAAGCAGCTGCCCGGGCTCATCGACGCCACCGTCGAGCAGATCCGCGCCGAAATGCCGGTGTACCGCGAAGCGCGGTTCGTCACCCTCGCCGAACTGCGGACGTCGGTGCGGAACAATCTCGAGTTCGTCATGCGGACCCTGCGCGGCACGGAGGAACCCGATCTCGCGCAGGCGCGGGCGACCGGGCGCGCGCGGGCGCTGCAGGGCGCGCCGCTGCCGGAACTCCTGCGGGCCTATCGGATCGGGCTCACCGAAGTGTGGAACCGGTTCGTCGAACTGACCGCTTCGGGCGACCATCAGGACCTCCGCGGCCTCGTCGCCGCGACGTCGGCGATCTGGGCGCTGATCGACGACTACGCCGAGGCGCTGACCACGACCTACCGCGACACCACCGCCGAAGTCATGCTGGCGCACCAAAGCCGGCGCTCGGCGTTGGTCGAGGCGCTGTTCGCCGGCGGCGCGGCCACCGAAGGCACGCTGTGGGACATCGCGCGCGTGCTGGAACTCTCGCTCGACGGGACGTATGTGGTCGTCGCGGCGGAAACCCCGCGTGTCGGGCACGAACCGTTGCCACAGATCGAAAACCGGCTTCGCGAACGACATCACGCGTCCGCCTGGCGGCTCACGCCCGACCTGCAGGTCGGTGTCGTCTCGATGCGGGATCCGGCGGCGTCCCAGGTGATCATCGGGCTGCTGCGGGAGAACCAGACCGGCCGGATCGGCGTCAGCCCGGTGTTCACCGGCCTCGGGAACACCTCCCGCGCCCTGCATCTCGCGCGGGTCGCGCTCTCCAGCATGATGCCGGGGACGACGGGAATGGTGCAGTTCAACGAATCCCCGCTCGCCGGTCTCGTCGCCAGCGCCCCGGAGGCGTCGGTCCAGCTCGCGCACCACGTGCTCCGGCCGATCCTGGACCTGCCCGGCGACGACCGGAACGTGCTGCTGCTGACGTTGCGGGCGTGGTTCGAATGCCAGGGCTCCACGAAGCTGACGTCGGAGCGGATGTTCTGTCACCCCAACACGATCCGGCACCGCCTGAAGCGGATCTCCGAGGAACTGGGCCGTTCGCTGACCGATCCGGCCGACATCGCCGAACTCGGCGCGGCCCTGCGCGCGCTCCACATGTTCCCGGACACGTCGCATCTGCCCTCGCCGAGGGGTCCGCTGCGCTAGGTTCGCTCACGAGGCGAACGCTCCCAGGTGTCTTTGGCCGCGGAGTCTCACCATGGCGACCACGCCCAGCAGCGGCCCGATCGCCAGGGCCGGCGCCGCGGCCCGCCAGCCGACGGCGTCGGCGAGCACCGGCAGGCCTTGGATGGTCAGCGCGCTGATCAGGAATCCGATCGCCGTCTGCGCGGTGAGCGCGGTGCCGACGTAGCGGGGATCCGCGGCTTCGCTCAACGCGGCGGAGAACTGGCCGGAGTCGGCGATCGCGGCGACACCCCAGACGAACAGCAAGGCGCCCAGCACCGCTGGGTGAGCGTCGAAGGCGAACACCGAGACCAGGCAGCACGCCCCGCTGACGGCCAGCGCCACGAGCGCGACGTCGATCCGCCCGAACCGGTCCGAGAGCGCGCCGCCGAGCAGGCAGCCGATCGCCCCGCCGACACCGATGACGGTGAACGCGAGCAGGCTGACCATGCCCGGCGAGCCCTTCGACGCCGCGGCCGCGTAGGCGGGGATCCAGGTCCAGAACGCGTAGAGCTCCCACATGTGGCCGAAGTAGCCGAGCGCGATCAGCCGTTGCCGCCGGTCGCGCGCCATCGTGATCAGGTACGCCGGTTCCCAGGGCGGCGAACGCCGGGCGGCCGGGCCGGCGCGGACGAAGAACGCGGCCAGCGCCGCCGCGCCGAGGGCGAGAAGGGCGGCGGCGGCGAGCACCGTCCGCCAATCCGGAAGGTTCCCGGCCAGCAGATGAGGTGACGCCGAGCCGAGCGCGAGCGCGGCCAGCAGCACGCCGAGCGCGAGACCGCGGCTGTTCGGGAACCATGAGACGACGATCTTCATCCCGACCGGATAGACCCCGGCCAGCGCCATCCCGGTACCGGCCCGCAGTAGTACGGCGAGCCAGAAGTGGTTACCGCACAACGGAAGCAGCAACGTCAGCAGGGCGCCTGTCGCGGCACTCGCGGCCAGCAGCCGGTCGGGCCGGAGCCGGTCCGCGAGGTTGGTGACGGCCGAGAGCAGCGCGCCCGCCGCGAAGCCGACCTGTACCGAAGCGGTGAGCAGCACGGTCCCCTGAGTGGAGAGCGCCCATTCCGCGCGCAGGGCGGGGACGACGCTCGAGGCGGAGAACCACAGTCCCATGGCGAGGATCTGCGCGGCGGAGGTGAGCGCCAGCTGGCGCGGTGCGGAGCTGGACACGCCCGCAGGTATCGCACCCGCGGGCGGGCCGGCTCAAGACACGAAGGCGGCGATCACCCGAAGGTGTGGCGGGGCTTGACGGCCTCCACGAGCACCCGCCGGGAGTGCGCGACGAACTTCCCGTCGGTCTCGATCATCCGATGGAGTTCCGCGAGCTTGTCGCGGTACTTCTCCACCTCGAACCCCGGCACGATCCAGATCACCTTCCGGAGGAAGTGGACGACCGCGGCCAGATCGAAGAACTCCATCCGCAGTTTCGCCGGTTCCAGCCGCTCCACCCTCAGCCCGACGGATTCCGCCTCGACGCGCAGCACGTCGGGCGTCCAGCCGCCGTAGTCCTGCGGGCCGAGGAAGAACTCCTTCAGCTCCCTCACGGTGCCGGCGCCGATCTGTTGCGACAGAAAGGTTCCGCCCGGACGCAGCACACGGGCGATCTCCCGCCACGGGTTCTCGATCGGGTGGCGGCTGCTCACCAGGTCGAAGGACTCGTCCGGGAACGGCAGCGGCGCGTCGTACTCGGCCTCGACCACCTCGCCGCCCAGCGGCGCGAGATTCCTTCGTGCTACCTCGACGTTCGGCGGCCAGCCTTCGGTGGCGGCGAGGACCGGCGGCGGTTTCGGGATGCCCGCGAGCACCTCGCCGCCGCCGGTCTGCAGGTCCAGCCCCGCCGAAGCCGCCGCCATCCGCTCGCCGAGCAGCCGGGAGTAGCCCCACGGCGGCCGTTCCTCCGTGGCCCGGCCCTCGAACCACGAGAAATCCCAGCCTTCGACCGGGACGGCCTCTCCCTCGGCGAGTAGATCTTCGAAAGTCATGTCCGCAGTCTCGGCCCCCGGGCTTGGTGGGGCAACGCGATTTCGGGTCTCATCCGGCGTCGGTCGAGCGCTTCCAGAGGTTGATGTCGGCCTCGGTGGCGTAGCGGTCGATCTCGGCCAGCTCCTCGTTGGTGAAGTGCAGGTTCTTCAGCGCGCCGACGTTGTCCTCAAGCTGGGCGACGCTGCTCGCGCCGAGCAGCACCGACGTCATCCGCGGGTCGCGCAGTCCCCACGCGAGCGCGAGCTGCGCCAGCGTCTGACCGCGTCGCCGAGCGATCTCGTTCAGCGCCCGGATCTTGCCGAGGGTGTTCTCGGTGATCGTGTCCGGATTGAGCGACTTTCCTTGCGCGGCACGGGAATTCTCGGGGACGCCGTCGAGGTAGCGGCTGGTCAGCAGGCCCTGCGCCAGCGGCGAGAAGGCGATGCAGCCCGCACCTTCGGCTTCGAGCGTGTCGAGCAGTTCGTCGCCTTCGAGCCAGCGGTTGAACATGGAGTACGACGGCTGGTGGATCAGCAGCGGGGTGCCCAGTTCGCGCAGGAGCCGGGCGGCCTCGGCGGTCTTCTCCGACGAGTACGACGAGATGCCGACGTACAGCGCGCGCCCGGAGCGGACGGCGGTGTCGAGCGCGCCGACCGTCTCTTCGAGCGGCGTCTCGGGGTCGAAGCGGTGCGAGTAGAAGATGTCGACGTAGTCCAGGCCCATCCGGCCGAGCGATTGGTCCAAAGAGGACAGCAGGTACTTGCGGGAGCCCCATTCGCCGTACGGGCCCGGCCACATGTCGTAGCCCGCCTTGGTCGAAATGACCAGCTCGTCACGGTACGGCTTGAAGTCCGAAGCCAGCAGCCTGCCGAAGTTCTCCTCGGCCGAGCCGTAGGGCGGGCCGTAGTTGTTGGCGAGGTCGAAATGGGTGATGCCGAGGTCGAACGCGCGCCGCGCGATGTCCCGCTGCGTGCCCAGTGGCTTGTCGTTGCCGAAGTTGTGCCACAGGCCCAGCGAGATCGCGGGCAGCTTCAGGCCGCTGCGCCCGGTGCGGCGGTAGGGGATGCTCTCGTATCGGCCCTCGGCCGCGACATAGGTGCTCACGGCCCGATGCTAGCCGTCTTGAAGAGGGCGGCGACGGACGCGAGGTGATCTTTGAACGCCGGAGGGCTCTCGACCTCGAAGGGCGCCCCGATGGCGGCGAGGATCAGCACGGGCCAGTCGAAGGTGTCGACGTTCATCGTCAGGCGGCAGGACGTCTCGTCGACCGCTTCGAGCGCGCCGCCGAGATACCGCACCGCCGATTCGACCTGGTCCTTCGGTGCCTCGACCCGGACGACCAGCGTGTGCGTGGTCGGCCTCGCCTTGATCTGGGCCTCGACGAACTTGACCGCGTCGCCGCCGGGGATCTCGCGTGGCCGGTAGCGGGCGCCCGTGGTGCGCGGGTCGCTCAGCCTGTCGACGCGGAAAGTCCGCCAGTCCACCCTGTCGAGGTCCCACGCCACCAGGTACCAGCGGCGGCCGAGTGAGACGAGCCGGTGCGGCTCGACCAGCCGCGCGGACTCCTCGCCGCCGCGTGCCGAGTAGTCGAATTTCAGCCGCTCGTCGTCCCGGCACGCCTGGGCGATCACCGTCAGGCTCGCGGCGTTGACCCGGGGACCCGTGACGGCCGCCGGCGTCGTGTACGCCTGGAGCGCGTCGACACGCCTGCGCAGCCGGGGCGGCATCACCTGGACGACCTTCGTCAGCGCCCGGACCGAGGTCTCCTCGATGCCCTCCACCGAACCGCCCGCCGCCGTCCGCAGGCCGACCGCGATCGCCACGGCCTCCTCGTCGTCCAGCAGCAGCGGCGGCATGACCGTGCCCGACCGCAGCTGATAGCCGCCCGCGACGCCGCGGCTCGCGTTGACCGGATAGCCCAGCTCTCGGAGCCGTTCGACGTCGCGTCGCAGCGTCCGTTCGCTCACTTCGAGCTTGTCGCTCAGCTCGATCCCCGACCAGAAGCGGTGTGTCTGCAGCAGGGACAGCAGCCGCAGCATCCGCGCACTCGTGTTCGCCATGAATCCAGGTTCGCTCCGATTCCGGTCAGAAAGTGGCCGGAATTGACTTTAGCGTTGTTCTCATGACGATGACACTGGACACCCCGAGCGGTGTGACCACGGAAAACGTGGAGAAGTCCTACCGCTGGCGCTGGCCCGCGCTGTTCGTGATCCTGACCGGCTCGGTGATGGAACTGCTCGACATGACGGTCACGAGCATCGCCGGGCCGGTCATGCGGGCGTCGCTCGGCGGCGGCACGGCGATGATCCAGTGGCTCGGCGTCGCCTACACCCTCGCGATGGTGTCCGGCCTGCTCACCGGCGGACGGCTCGGCGACATCTTCGGCCGCAAGCGCATGTTCCTGATCGGCGCGATCGGCTTCGTCGCCGGTTCGCTGCTCTGCGCGGTCGCGGTGAGCCCCGAAATGATCATCACCGCGCGAGTGGTGCAGGGCCTGTTCGGCGCCGCGATGGTCCCGCAGGGCCTCGGCATGATGAAGGAGATGTTCTCCGGCAAGGAACTGCAGTCCGCGTTCGGCATGTTCGGCCCGGTGATGGGCCTCGCCGCGGTCGGCGGCCCGATCCTCGCGGGCTGGCTGGTCGACGCCGATCTCTTCGGCACCGGCTGGCGGATGATCTTCCTGATCAACCTGCCGATCGGTGCGCTGGCCGTGCTCGCCGCGGTGAAGTTCCTGCCCGCCAATCGGCCGGGCGGGTCGCTCAAACTCGACATCCCCGGTGCGCTGCTCGCCACGACCGGCGCGCTGCTGATCGTCTTCCCGCTGGTGCAGGGGCGTGAATACGGCTGGCCGCTGTGGGCGTTCGCGATGATGGCCGCCGCGGTCGTGGTGTTCGGGGTGTTCGCGTGGTTCGAGAAGCGCAAGAGCCGCCGCGGCGGTGACCCGCTGGTCGAGCCGAGCCTGTTCCGCAAGCGCAGCTTCCTCGCCGGGATGGCGACCGGCACGATCTACTTCGCGGCGTTCTCCGGTTTCGGTCTCGTCTTCACGCTGTACCTGCAGCTCGGGCTCGGTTTCTCGCCGCTCAAGGCCGGGCTGACCGGGGTGCCGATGTCGCTGGGGATGATCGTCGGGATGGGCCTGGTGCAGGTGGTGCGCAAGCACGGCCGCAAGGTGCTGCACACCGGCGCGCTGATCATGACCGCCGGGGTGGTCGCCCTGCTGCTGCTCCTCGGCCCGGAGACCGGTCCGTGGCTGATCGCCCCCGCGTTGCTGGTGGTCGGGATCGGCTCCGGGCTGATCATGGGGCCGTACTTCGAGATCGCGCTGTCCGGAGTGGAACCGGCCGAGGCCGGATCGGCGTCGGGCGCGCTGACCTCGCTCCAGCAGGTCGGCGGCGCGCTGGGGCTCGCGCTGCTGGGCACGGTGTTCTTCGACGCCGGGACCGCCGATCCGACCGCCGCCGCCCAGCGGACGTTCTGGGTGGTCGCGGTGATGGTGATGCTCACGTTCGCGGTCGGGTTCCTCCTGCCGAAGCGGATCCGCGACGTAGAGTCGGCCGGGTAGGCGATCGAGCTGGGAGGCCGCGTGGCTGGGACCGGATACTTCACTTCCGTCGAAGACGTGACGGCGAAGCTCGCCGACACCGGTTACCTGGCTTCGGCGGCCGTCGCCACCACGGTGTTCCTCGCGGACGCCCTCGGCAAGCCGTTGCTGATCGAGGGCCCCGCGGGGGTCGGCAAGACCGAACTGGCGAAGGCGGTCGCGCAGGCGAGTGGCTCGCGGCTCGTGCGATTGCAGTGTTACGAAGGCGTCGACGAGTCGCGTGCGCTGTACGAGTGGAACCACGCGAAGCAGCTTCTCCGGATCACCGCCGGCAAGGACGAGACGTGGGACGAAGCCCGCAACGACATCTTCGGTGAAGAGTTCCTGCTGGCCAGGCCGCTGCTGACGGCGATCAAGGGCGACGAGCCGACCGTCCTGCTCATCGACGAGACCGACAAGGCCGACGTCGAGATCGAGGGGCTCCTCCTGGAGGTGCTCGGCGACTTCCAGATCACCGTCCCGGAACTCGGCACGATCACCGCCGGCCGCACCCCGTTCGTGGTGCTGACCTCCAACGCGACGCGGGAACTTTCCGAGGCGCTGCGCCGCCGGTGCCTGTTCCTGCACATCGACTTCCCCGACGCGGCACTGGAACAGCGCATCGTGCGGCTCAAGGTGCCGGGCGTCGACGACGCGCTCGCCGCGTCCGTGGTCAAGGTGATCACCGCGCTGCGGGCGATGGAACTGCGGAAGGCCCCGTCGGTCGCCGAAACCATCGACTGGGCGCGGACCCTGCTGGCGCTCGGCGCGGACACCCTCGGCGAGGACGTCGTCCGCGCGAGCCTCGGCGTCATCCTCAAACACCAGGACGACGTCGTGAAGGCGGACGCGCGGCTGGAACTCGGCAAGGTCCTCGACTCGTGAGCGGCGTGCCGGGCAGGCTCGTCGAATTCGTGGAAGCGTTGCGGGAACACGGGATCCCGGCGGGGCCCAGCGAGACGGTCGACGCCGCCGCGGCACTCGAAGTGCTGGGCCTCGCCTCCCGCGAGCAGATGCGGGAAGGGCTCGCGGCGGCGCTGGTCCGGCGCGGCGGCCAGCGCGCGGTGTTCGACGCGACGTTCGACATCTACTTCCCGCTCGGCATCGGCGCGCCGTCGCAGGACCCCGTCGAAGACCTGGCCGCGCTGCGCGATCGCCTCGCCGCGGCGCTCGCGGCGAACGACCAGACGGAACTGACGCAACTGGCCGGGCTCGCCGTCGACATGCTGGGGGAGTACGGCGGCACGACGGGCAGCGGCGGCTGGTCGGCCCATCAGACGCTGGAACGGCTTCAGCCGCAGACGCTGGTGGTCCGCGTGCTCGAAGCGATCCGCGCCGGCGCTTTGGACGATTTCACCGACAGGCTGGACCGGGACGACGTCCGCCGCCGGGTGGAAGGCTTCCGGGGTCTCGTGCGGACCGAAGCACGGCGGCGCGTGGCGGAAGTCCGTGGCAGGGAACGGGTTTCGCGGCACGCCGTCCCGCCCGCCGCCGACCGCGTCGACTTCCTGCTCGCCAGCCGCGCCCAGCTCGCCGAACTCCGCCGGGTCGTCCAGCCGTTGTCGCGCAAGCTCGCCACCCGGCTGGCCGCCCGTCGACGGCGGCACGCGCGCGGGCAGATCGATCTGCGCCGGACGCTGCGGCGTTCGCTGTCCACCGGCGGCGTCCCGATGCGGCCGTCGTACCGGCGGCACCGGCCGGGGCGGCCGGAAATCGTGCTGCTGTGCGACATGTCGGGATCGGTGGCCGGATTCGCGAACTTCACCATGCTGCTGGTGCAGGCCCTGCGTGACCAGTTCAGCAAGGTGCGGGTGTTCGCGTTCATCGACGCCTGCGACGAGATCACCCACCTCGTCGACACCGGCGCCGCAGATCCGGAGGACCTCGGCGCGCGCATCCTCGCCGACGCGGAACTGACCCGCTGGGACGGGCACAGCGACTACGGGCACGCGCTCGGCGAGTTCGTCGAGCGGTACTCGGATGCCGTGGGGCCCAAGACATCCATGCTCATCCTCGGGGACGCCAGGACCAACGGCGGCGACCCGAACCTGGAGGCGGTGCGCGGGATCGCCGCCGCCGCGAGGCATACGTACTGGCTCAATCCCGAGCGGACCGCGCTGTGGTCCACCGGGGACTCCGAGGCGCATGCGTACGCCCAAGTCGTCGAGATGCACGAATGCCGGAACGTGCACCAGTTGACGCGGCTGGTGACACGCCTTTTGCCTGCCTAGGGCTTCAGTGCTGCCTTGCCGTAGGCGTCGGCGTTGCTGAACACTTCTTGCCCGTACGCGGCGGAGTTGTTGTAGGTCAGCGCCGCGTTCCACCAGCCGGTGGGCTCGCCGAGGTCGCCGCCCTTCGCACACATGTAGCGTGCCGTCGTCATCGCGGCGTCGTCGATGTTCTGCGGGTCCGGCGCGGCGCCGTCGCCGCTCGCGCGGACGCCGTACCGCTTCCAGGTGGCGGGCAGGAACTGCATCGGCCCGACCGCGCGGTCCCATTTCGGGTCGCCGTCGAGGGCGCCCTTGTCGGTGTCGACGACGGCCAGCACACCGGGGGAGCCGTCGAGCGGGATACCGATGATCGGCGGCGTCACGACGCCGTCCTCTCCGGCGCGGGAACCGTCATGCCGGGCGTGCTGGGACTCGGTCCGGCCGATCCCGGCGATGGTCGCCCAAGTGATCTCGCAACGCGGAGTGGTCTTCGCGGTCTTCTCGGCCGCGTTCACGTACGCCCGCAGAGTGCGCGAAGGGATGTCCGTGTTCTCCGACACCTTCGCGATCCAGGCGTCCTTCGCGGGCTCCGCGGGCAGCGGCCCGGCGTCACCGGGGACGGCCGAACGCGGGGCGGGCTTGAGCGCGGGGACCACGAATTCCGGCTTGACCGGCACCGGCTCACGGTCGTTGAGGCTGATCACGACCCAGACGGCACCGGCGACCAAGGCGCCGACGACCAGGAGCGCGAGCATCACGCAGCCGCGCGGGCCGCGTTTCTCGGGCGGTGGTTGCCACTGGTCCATGAGGTCCAGGGCCGAAGGGGACGAAGCGGTCACCGGTTCCACGGTACGTGACGAATGTGGAGAACTTGTGTGGCCCGCCGTCCGGGTGATGCGGCCCACGACCGCGTTTCGTCCTCTGAATGCGGTCCTTGCGCGTGCAACTACCGCATTCAGAGGACTGAACGCGTTACGCGAGCCAGGCGTCGATCTCCTGATGGACCGAACGCTTGAGCTCGGCCGGGGCGAAGGACGCGTCGACGGACGCCCTGGCGAGGTCGGCGAGCGCGTGATCGTCGTAGGCGAACGCCTCGCGGGTGCGCAGGAACTCGTCGGTCAGTGTCGTCCCGGTGATCGAAGGGACGTCGGTGCTGAGGGTGACCACGAGCCCGGCGTCGACCAGCCGGGGGAGCGGGTGCTCCTCGAACGACGGCACGAGCCCGAGCGTCACGTTCGACGACGGGCAGACCTCCAGCGGGATACCGCGTTCCCGCACCTCGGCGACGAGCGCCATGTCCTCCAGGATCCGGATGCCGTGGCCGATCCGTTCGCTGTGCCCGACTTCCAAGGCCTCGCGGATACTGGCCGGGCCGGCGTCCTCACCGGCGTGGTGGATCAGGTGCAGCCCGGCCTCCTCGGCCTCGTCGCAGATCCCCGCGAACGGCGCGAGCGGGTACTTCTCCTCCCCGGCGAGACCGATCGCGAACACCCCGTCCGGCGCGTACCGACGGGCCAGGTCGAGGGTGAGCCGGGCGCGTTCGACCGTACGGCGGCGCGAGTGGTCCAGGATCATCCGCCAGTGGAGCCCGTGCTCGGCGGCACCGGCCGATAGTCCTTTGAGGACGGATGACAGCGGCATGTCCGGCTCGCCCAGTCGTTCGCCGTGCGAAGCCGCCGTGAAGGTGACTTCGGCGTAGCGGACGCCGTCCGCGACCTGGTCCTCGCAGAACTCGCGTGCCACCCGTTCGAAGTCCTCCGGCCTCCGCAGGCAGGACCGCAGCAGCCCGTTGTAGTCACCGAACGCGCGGAATCCGTCGAACACGGGTTGTTCCGCGGGTACGGCGATGCCGTTCGCCTCGCCGATGTCACGGAGCGTGTCCGGCCGGATGGTGCTCTCGAGGTGGACGTGCAGATGGGCCTTGGGCAGCAGAGAAAGATCCCGCATGAGCCCGAACATAGTGTCCGCGACCCTCGTCGCGCGTCCCGTTTTCGGGCGGCCGGTATCCGAAATGAGTGATTCGGCTCGCCACGGGGAACCCAGGAGCCATCACCGGTCGTTGAGCAGGCGACCAGACGACCCCGAGGAAAGGGACCATCGTGGCTCTACTGCGGAAGTTGACCGCCCTGGCCGGCACCGCCACGGCCGTGCGCGCGTACGTGCGGAAGAACCCCGAGAAGGTCTCCAAGGCCGTGAACAAGGCCGCGACCTTCGTCGACCACAAGACCAAGGGCAAGTACCACAGCCAGATCGACGGCGCGGTGCGCAAGGTCGACGGGATGACCGGGCGACCGCCGGGCCGCCCCTACCAGCCCTAAGCCTCGGCGAGCGTCTCGAGGATCTGCTCGCCGTACTTCGCGAGCTTGTTCTCGCCGACGCCGCTGACCGTGCCCAGCTCCTGCAGCGTGGTGGGCCGTTTCGTGGCGATCTGGCGCAGGGTCGCGTCGTGGAAGATCACGTACGCGGGCACTCCCTGCTCCTTCGCCGCCGCGGCCCGCCACGAGCGCAGCAGCTCGAACACCGGAGCCGCCTCGGCCGGCATGTCGGCGGCCGCGGCCTTCTTCGCGCTCGACCGGGCCGCGGCCTTCGCCGCCCGCTCCGGCTCACGCCGCAACTGGACCTTCCGCTCCCCGTTGAGCACCTCGGCGCTGCCCTCGGTCAGCACGAGCGAGCCGTAGTCGCCCTCGACCGCCGCGAGCCCCTGTGCCAGGAGTTGCCGCACGACGGCGCGCCACTCGGGCTCCTTCAGCTCCGTGCCGATCCCGAAGACCTTCAACGAGTCGTGCCGGTGCTGGGTCACCTTCGGGGTCGACTTGCCGAGCAGGATGTCGATGATCTGGCCCGCGCCGAACTTCTGCCGCCGCTCGTTCTGCAGCCGGACGATGGTCGAAAGGAGCTTCTGCGCCGGGATCGTGCCGTCCCAGGTCTCCGGCGGCGCCAGGCAGGTGTCGCAGTTGCCGCAAGGCTCGCTCCGCTGCCCGAAGTAGCTCAGCACCTGAACGCGGCGGCATTCGACCGTCTCGCACAGCGCCAGCATCGCGTTGAGATGGGCGCTCAGCTGCCGCTTGTGCGCGTCAGACCCTTCCGAGGTGTCGATCATCTTCCGTTGCTGGACGACGTCTTGGAGGCCGTACGCCAGCCATGCAGTCGACGGCAGCCCGTCGCGGCCCGCGCGACCGGTCTCCTGGTAGTAGCCCTCGACCGACTTCGGCAGGTCCAGATGCGCGACGAACCGTACGTCCGGCTTGTCGATGCCCATGCCGAACGCGATGGTCGCGACGACGATCAGCCCGTCTTCGCGCAGGAACCGCGACTGGTGCTTCGCGCGGGTGCGCGCGTCGAGCCCGGCGTGATACGGCACCGCCGGAATCCCGTTCTCCACCAGGAAATCCGCGGTCTTCTCGACCGAGTTCCGCGACAGGCAGTAGACGATCCCCGCGTCGCCCTTGTGCTCGGTGCGCAGCAGCTCCAGCAGCTGCCGCTGCGGCGAGTTCTTGCCGACGATCCGGTACTGGATGTTCGGGCGGTCGAAGCTCGCGACGAAATGCCGCGCGTCCTCCAGGTTGAGCCGGGACGCGATCTCGGCGTGCGTCGCCTTGGTGGCGGTGGCGGTGAGCGCGATCCTCGGCACGTCCGGCCAGCGCTCGTGCACCGCGGACAGCATCAGGTAGTCGGGCCGGAAGTCGTGCCCCCACTGGGAGACACAGTGCGCCTCGTCGATCGCGAACAGCGAGATCTTGCCGCGGTCGAGCAGCCGCACCGTCGATTCGACCGAAAGCCGCTCCGGCGCCAGGTACAGCAGGTCCAGCTCGCCGGAGAGGAACGCGGCCTCGACCCTGTTCCGCTCGGTGTGGTCCTGCGTCGAGTTCAGGAACCCCGCACGCACGCCGAGGTTGCGCAGCGCGTCGACCTGGTCCTGCATCAACGCGATCAGCGGCGAGATCACCACGCCGACGCCCGGCCGCACCAGCGCGGGGATCTGGTAGCACAGCGACTTCCCGCCGCCGGTGGGCATGAGGACGAGCGCGTCACCGCCTGCGATGACGTGGTCGACGATGGCGTGCTGGTCGCCGCGGAAGTCGTCGTAGCCGAAGACGCGGTTCAGCGTTTCCAGGGCTTCCGAGGTACCGATGTCGGGGGCTGCCACCCGGACGATTCTAGGGGCGGGGTCCGACAGTCCCCGCGCGCCTAGTCTTCGGCGGCCTTTCGGCGTTCGCGGCGGCCGCGGGCGATCTCGGTGGCGAGCGCGTCGAGCGGCCCGGTCCAGAATCGCCGGTACTGCTCCAGCCAGCCGTCGATCTCCTTGAGCGGGCCCGGATCGACCGAGTACAGCCGTCGCGCGCCCTCGGCGCGGACCGTGGTGAAGCCGTTTTCGCGCAGGACGCGCAGATGCTGGGAGACCGCGGGCTGCGAGATCCCGAATTCGGCGCGGACCACCGTGGTCACGTCGCCGGAACTCTGTTCCCCGCCCGCCAGCAGTTCCAGGATCCGGCGGCGCACCGGATCCCCGAGGACGTCGAACGCGTGCATCCGGCAACTATCACGGCCTGGGCTTATATAAGTCAAGGTTGTAAGGCCGGGGTCACCTCGCGGTGGCATCGTGGGCGGGAGAGGACGGAAGGAGAATCGATGAAACTGCCCGAAGTGGTGGCCGACGGGTTCGGCCGCGTCCAGGAAGTCGTGCACGGCGCCGTCGAGGGCCTGAACGCCGACCAGCTGACCGCGAGCCCGGCACCGGGCGCGAACACGATCGCTTGGCTGGTCTGGCATCTGGCCCGGGTGCAGGACGATCATGTGGCCGACCTGATGGGCACCGAGCAGATCTGGACCGCGCAGGACTGGGTCGGCCGCTTCGAATTGCCTTTCCCGGCGTCGGACACCGGTTACGGGCATCGTCCCGAGGACGTCGAGGCGGTCCGTGTCGACTCCGCCGACCTGCTGACCGGGTACTACGACGCGGTGCACGAGGCGACGGCGTCTTGGGTCGCGAAACTCGGCGAGGCCGACCTCGACCGTATCGTCGACGAGGCGTGGGATCCGCCCGTCAGCCTCGGTGTTCGCCTGGTCAGCGTGCTTTCCGACGATCTCCAGCACGCCGGGCAAGCGGCGTACGTGCGCGGGCTCGTACTCCGCGATACGTAGCCGAGGTGCCGCTCCACGACGGACGACGGGAGCCCGGGCGGCGGAAACACTGGTCGCATGAGTACTTCCACAGTGCGGCGGCCGCCGATGACGCTCACCCCGCGGTGGCGGAAGCTCGTCCTCGTCGTCCATGTCGTTTCGTCACTCGGCTGGCTCGGCATCACCATGGTGAACGCCGTCCTGACCTTCACCTCCGTGTTCACCGACGACGCGCGGCGTCAGCACGCGGCAATCCTGATGATGGAGCAGATCGGCGGCTATCTCCTGCTGCCGGTCAGCTTGACCGCCCTGGTCAGCGGAATCGTGCTCAGCGTCGGCACGAAATGGGGGCTGATCCGGTACAAGTGGGTCGCGATCAAACTCGTGCTGACCCTGATCGCCGCCGGGTTGACGCTGTTCTCCCTGCTGCCGGGGATCAGGGAACTGGCGGCCGCGGCCGAGTCCACAATGGACGGTGTGTTCGTGGAAGCGGGGCGTCGCGTGGACGGGTTCTATCCGATCATCGTGTCCACGACGATGTACGTGACCATGACCGTGCTGTCGGTGTACAAGCCGGGCGGCAAGACACCGTACGGACGCCGGGTGACGGTCACGCGGCTTCGTGAGCGGCAGCCGGCTTAGAACTGTTCGAGGGCTTCGTCGACCCGCTCGGCCTCGGCGCGCAGATCGTCCAAGACGGTCTGCGCGGCCGCGGTCTCACCGTTCGCCGTTTCTTCCTCGAGTTCGGCGTCGGCGAGCCGCCGCCGGAGTTCGTTCGCCTTCTCCGTGGCCTTCTCGGCCCGGCGTTCGGCGCGGGAAAGATCGATCTCGGCCTGCTTGCGGGCCTTCGCGAGATCGGCCGCCTCGCGCCGGAGCCGGTTGAACTCGGCCACCCGTTCCTGCTCGCGTTCGGCCTCTTCGCGGGCCTTGTCGATCCGCTCCTGTTCGGCTTTCTCGGCGGCCGCGCGCTTCGCTTTCCGCCGATCGTCCAAATGCGACACAGTGGCGGGTTTTTCGCGCTCCGGCGCGGGTTTCCGCTTCGGTTGCGGGGTGAACCCGCTGGTCAGCCATTGGTCGCCCGAGCTGTCCGCGCCGCTGCTCAGCCGTCCGGCCAGCGCGAGCGCCGCCACTTCGGGATCGGCCACGACGGCTTCGAGGGTCGCTTCGACGTCGCGGGTGACGGACTCGCTCATCGACCGTTCGTCTCGCAGGATCCGATTCACCAGTTCCTGGCGCCGCCGGGCGAGCTTGCGAAGGTCCTCGCCCGCCAGCGCCGAATGCGCCTTGCGCAGATCGTCGCCCAGCCTGGCCAGCTCCGCCAGCTCGGGGGAGCCGGCGCGGCGATTGACGATCGTGGCCGCGAGCGTGGGTTTCCGGAGGGCGCGGATACGCTCGGCCAAGGCGGCTTCGCCCGCCGCTTTGGCCTCTTTCGCCCGTTGGTTGCGCACAGACACGAACTCGGCCGGATCGCCGGCGTAGAGCTCGTCCGCGACCTCGTCGAAGTCCATTACCCTCCGCAGGTTCAGTAGCCGTACGCGTCCGACGATGATCCCACGAGACTCCGCGGCTTTCACCTTTTACCCGGTGACACTCCACTCACCCAGCGGATTGCCCGGAGCCGGTCGGACCAAGGGTAGATCGGCACTTTGGAGGTGGCGCGACCCGGATGACGGAACAACGATGAGCATCGGGGGAAGCCATCAGCCGCTGGAGGTACGCATGTCCGTGACCGAACGCGCTCCCGTTTCCCCGCAAGCCCATTTCCTCGGCTCGGGACCGTATCCGGAACACAGAGGGCGCGTGGTCCTCTGGGCCGTCCTCGCCGGTTTCGTGTTGACGGTGATCTGGTCGGCGCCCTTTGTGGACAGTGTGATCGGCGACAGCGTCGCCAACACGCTCCTGGGACACGACGCCAAGGCGACCCCGATCGGCGGCGTGCTGGCCGGAACGTTCTTCGCGTTCGTCTCGGGCCTCGCCGGAACGTTCACCGCGTGCAACATCGCCGCCTTCGGTGCCGTCGCCCCGCTTGTCGGGGGAGGAAGCACGGGGCGGCCCAAATTCACCCAGACCCTGAAGCCGCTGGGCTGGATCGCGGCGGGAATGCTGACGGTTTCCGTGGTGTACGGCGTCATCGTCGCGCTCGTGGGCACCCGGATGCCGCAGTTCTCGACGGTTTCGTCACCAAGCGGGCTCACGCCGCGCAACATCCAGTCGATGATCGTCTACGGCGTGATCGGGATCGTGTTCATCGTGCTGGGCCTGGCTTCCGTCGGCCTCGTCCGCAATCCGATCGCCGGCCTCGCCCACCGGTTCCCGCCCGCGCCGCTCGTCCTGATGGGCGCGCTCATCGGCGGTTTCCTGATCGGCAGGCCGTTCCCGCTGTTCCGGATCATGTTCCGCAGCGCCGCCGAAAGCCACAACGTCTTCTACGGCGCCGCCGCGTTCGCCCTGCAGTCGGTCGGCAACATCCTGGTGATGGCGCTGTTGTTCCTTCTGCTCACTCACGGCACGGGCGGGCGGCTGCAGCGATGGATGCTCGCGAAGCCCACCAGGATCGCCGTGGTGACCGGCGCCGCGTTGCTGGTCGCCGGCACGTTCACGCTGCTGTACTGGGACCTGCGGGTGCTCGGCCGGACCGGCGTCATCTGGTACCCGACCATCAAGTGGTGAAAAGCCGCGCCAGCACCTGCTCCACCGAGTCCTGAAGGCACCTCGCCGCGTCCTCCCGGCCGGCGAGGTGTTTCAGCAGGCCTTGCTGGAACAGGCCGTCGAAGAGCGCGTACGTCGTCGATGGTGCGAAATCCGTCGGCTTGCCCAGCAGCTCCGCGTACCGGGAAACGACCCGCCAGATCATCAGTTCGAGTGTCTCGTCGATGGCCAGCACGTCGGTCTGGAACAGCTTCTCGAACAGGCTCTGGTTGCGCAGGTCGTACCAGAGCCGGTGCAGCCGGGCGTTTTCCCGCAGCGTGGCGGCCGTCGCGGCACCGAAGGCCGTCTTCAGCTCTTCGGCCGTTTCCGCGGTTTCGGCCAACCGGTCGTACCGGGTGACGCATTCGGCCTTGTACTGCTTGACGCAATAGGTGATCAGCTCGGCCTTGTTGCGGAAGTAGTAGTGCAGCACTCCATGGGAGAACTCGGAGTTCTGCGCTATCTCCCGCAGGCTCGTGCGCGCGTAGCCCAGTTCGGACAACGTGACCAGCGCCGACATCGCCAGCTGCGCGCGCCGTTGGTCGAATCTGTCCACCTGGCGGGTTTCGTCACCGCTGCGGTCCGCCACGTCGGTCACAGTTCCCGGTTCCCCGTCGCCTCGGGTGCCCGCCGGCTACGAGCACGTCGTCGGATTCTAGACCGGGGATGGGTTTTCTGGCGTGCGACAGAATTATTCGAGCCATTCGGTGATGAAGTGGTCGCTTTCGTGGATGTGGACGGCTTCGTAGATTTCCGGGCCGATCACGGCGAACTTGTGCGGGGTCTCCGCGGGCACGACCAGGACGTCGCCCGCCCCGCCTTCGCGTTCGGAGCCGCCGATGGTGAACCTGGCCCGCCCGCGGATGATGACGAAGGTTTCGGGATACGGATGCTGGTGCAGGCGCGGCCCGGAACCATCGACGTCGGTCCGTTCGCGGATGATCGAGACTCCGGAGCCGATGTCGCGGCCTTCGACGTTTCCCAGGGTTTCGGTGGTCATTCCGCCACTGTAACCCTGGTCAGGGGCATGGTGGACCTATTCGCCGCGGTCGACCACGAACGCCGAAAGGCCGACGACCGGTCAGAAGGGCGGCTCCGGATTTCCGGCGGCCACCGGCGTTCGCTCCCACGCGCCGTCCGACGGCGTGCCCGCCGAACTCCGGCCCGCCTTGTTCACCTTCGCCGTGGCATACCGCAGCGACGGGCCGATCTCGTCGACGTCGAGCTCCACCACCGTGCGTTTCTCACCTTCCTTGGTCTCGAACGATCGCTGTTTCAGCCTGCCCTGCACGATCACCCTCGTACCCCTGGTGAGTGACTCGGCCAGGTTCTCCGCGGCCTGCTTCCACAGCGCGCAACGCAGGAACAGCGGGTCTCCGTCACGCCATTCCCCGCTCGCGCGGTCCAGGACGCGTGGCGTCGACGCGACCGTGAAGTTCGCGACCGCGGCTCCCGACGGGGTGAACTTCAGCTCCGGGTCGGTCGTCAGGTTGCCGATCACCGTGAGCACCGTTTCTCCGGCCATGGGACTTTCCTCCTCTGCTTCCGCGCGCGGACCCGGCCGGGCCCGCTGTCGCCTGGGAAGAGGAGACCACCGGGGTACGACAGTTTTCGGCGTCCCGTGGCGATCGGATGTCGTGACAGGTCCGTTCAAGCCGAAAGTGCCCCGAACGGACCTGTCATGACCTGCCGGCGGCCGAAACGCACTCGCCGAGCCTGGCGAGCCCTTCGCCGACGCGGTCGGAACCGACCAGCCCGTAGCCGATCACCAGGCCGCCACGCGTTCCTCCGTACCTGGACAGGCTTTCGACGGCCACCCCGGCCCGGGCCGCTTCGGCGATCGCACTGTCCACAGTGACCGTCGCATGTGGAGAGACCGGCGCGCACAGATGGAGTCCGGCACTGGAAGGGACGATCTCCAGCGAGTCCCGTAGCTCGTCGCGCACGAAGGCCGAAATCCGGTCGCGTCGCATCGAATACTCACGGGTGGCCTTGCGCACGTGGCGGGCCAGCAGGCCCTCGTCGATGAAACTCGCCAACGCCGATTGCGTGACGAGGTCGCCGTGCCAGTCCATGAGCTGCTTCGCCTGCCGCAACGCCGGGCGCAGCGAAGTGGGAGCGACCAGGAAACCCAGACGCAGCAAGGGAAGCAAGGTCTTGGAGAAGGATCCGACGTAGAGCACCCTGCCGTCGTGGTCCAGGCTTTGGAGCGGTTCGAGCGGCCGATCCGAGAACCGGTACTCGCTGTCGTAATCGTCCTCGATGATCACCGCGTCGTTCCGCTCCGCCCACGCCAGCAACGCCGTCCTCCTGGCGAGTGACATCGGCGTGCCGAGCGGGAACTGGTGCGAGGGCGTCGTATAGATCAAACGGGTGCCCTTCGCGAGCGCGGTGACGTCGAGGCCTTCGGCGTCCACCGGTACCTTCGCGACCCGGGCGCCGTGGGCGGTGAAGAGCCGTTCGGCCGGGGGATAGCCGGGGTCTTCGACGGCGACACGGGTGCCGGGTTCGATCAGGACGCGGCCGATCAGGTCGAGGGCTTGCTGCGCGCCCTGGGTGACCAGGACGTCCTCGGCGCCGGCTCGGACGGATCGGGCGGCGCCGATGTGCCGGGCGATCGCCACCCGCAGTGCCTCGAGCCCGGCAGGGTCGGCGTAGCCCGATGACGGCAGCAGCGACGGCCGGAGTGCCTGGCTGACCAACCGTCGCCAAGTCCGCAACGGGAACAGAGCCGGATCCGGAGCGCCGACGCGGAAATCGAAGGCGGGGGAGGTCCGGTCGTCATCGGGAGGGGCCTGCACCGCACGCCAGCGGGCGATGGGCCGCACTCCGCTGCCCGCGGGCGCGGCGCGTTTCGAGCGCGCCACCGGGTCGGCGCTGACGAAAGTCCCGCGTCCGACATGGCTGACGAGGAAGCCTTCCGCGGTGAGCCGTTCGTAGGCGACCGCGACGGTGTTGCGCGAGACGTCGAGCTCGCGGGCCAGTTCCCTGGTCGGCGGCAGGCGTTCCCCGGCGCGCAGGCGGCCGTCGAGGATGCCGTCGCGGAGCTGGCGGTAGATCCGCGCGGCCAGGTCGGTATGCCCGTCGAGGCTGATGTGGAACGGCACGCCCCGAGCCTATATTGGCCCAATCCGAATGCCGGATATTGGAACTGGGATGTGGCCAATCCGGCGCCTAACTTGAGCATATGAAGCGACTGACCTCGGCCCAGCTGATCAGCTCCGTCGGCGACGGTGCCTACTACGTCAGCTCGGCCCTGTACTTCACGCTGATCGTCGGGCTGTCACCCGCGCAGGTGGGACTCGGCCTCACCGTGGGCTGGGCGGTCGGCTCGGTGGCCGGGGTCGCGCTGGGGCAGCTGGCCGACCGCCGCGGGCCGAAGGGCACGGCCGTCCTGCTGGCGCTGGGCACGGCCGCGTCGGTCACGGCGTTCCTCTTCGTAAATTCGGTCTTCGCGTTCGTGATCGCGGCCTGTGTCTACGCCTGCTTCCAATGCGGTCTCGGCGCGGCGAGGCAGGCGCTGCTCGCGGGCCTGATCGACCCCGCCGGGCGCACGAAGTTCCGTGCCCGGTTGCAGGCGTTGTCCAACGCGGGGATCGCGATCGGCGCGGCGCTCGGCGGGATCGCGCTGGCGATCGGGACGCGAGAAGCGTTCCTGACGGTGTTCGTCGTCGACGCGCTGGCCTTCGTCGCCGCGGCTTTCGTGCTCCGCAAGGTGCCTTCGGTGGCTCCGGTGCCGGTGCGGGCGGGCGAGCCGTCCGTCGCTGTCCTCCGCGATCGCCCGTACGCGCTGCTGGCGCTGCTCAACATGATCATGCTGCTTTACATGCCGCTGTTCAGCCTGGTCCTCCCGCTGTGGATCTCGACCCGGACCGCGGCGCCGAGCTGGCTGGTCTCGGCGATGCTGGTGCTCAACACCGCGAGCGTGGTGGTCTTCCAGGTCCGGGTGGCGCGCGGCGTGACCGGGCTTCGCAGTGCCTCCCGCTACATCCGGTACGCGGGGCTGCTGCTTTTCGTCTCCTGCCTGATCTTCTCCTTCTCCGCCATGAGCGATTCCGGGTGGGCGGCGGCGCTGGTCCTGCTCGCGGGGGCCGCGTTGCAGGTGGTGGGGGAGATGGCGCAGGCGGCGGGCTCCTGGGAGATCGGCTTCGGCCTCGCACCCGACGGCAAACAGGGGCAGTACCAAGGGCTTTTCGGTGCGGGGACGGCCATCGCCCGCATGCTCGGCCCGCTCCTGCTGACCGGGCTGATCCTGGTCGGCGGAATGGCCGGCTGGGTGGTGCTCGGCGGATTGTTCCTGCTGGCGGGGACGCTCACCGCGCCCGCCGTCCGCTGGGCGGAGTGGACCAGGCCGGAGCCCGGTCTCGAAGTCAGTCCTCCAGTGCTCGCCTGAAGTGCTCGGCGAGGTCGAGTTCGGCGGTTTCTTCCCGCGCGCACCAGATGAAGGCGTCGTGTTCCTCGGGATCGAGCACGACTTCGCTCGGGTCCGCCTCGGCGAGCGTGTACACCGCGGCGTGGATCCGCATCGGCCTGCCCGCGACGTCGTCCCAGCTGTGGGTGCCGCGGTCGCCGGTGACACGGACGGCCAGCCCGGTCTCCTCGGCGAACTCCCGGACCACGGTCTCGTCGGGTCGCTCGCCCGGCTCGACGGTCCCGCCCGGCAATTCCCAGCGGCCGCCCAGGAACGACGCAGGCTGCCGTCTGATGAAGAGGATCTTCCCGTCGCGGATGAGCCGGCCGTAGGCCAAGTATTTGTCCGTCACGAGCGAATCTTCCCGTATCCGGAATGCCTTCCTGATCGAGGACCGAACCTGTCCGCAATGCCTCATAACGTGGGCTTCATGGAAAACACCGAGATCCGCCCCTTCCGCCTCGACGTCCCGCAGGAGCAGCTGGACGAGCTGCACGCGAAGCTCGACAGCGCGCGCTGGCCCGCTCCGCTCCCCGGTGACGGCTGGGACACCGGAGTGCCGGTGGCGTGGCTGCGCGGACTCGCCGAATACTGGCGCGATGGCTACGACTGGCGTGCCGCCGAACGCGAGATCAACCGCCATCCGCAGTTCACCACGGTCATCGACGGACAGCGGATCCACTTCCTGCACGTCCGCTCGCCCGAAGCCGGCGCCACGCCGCTGATCCTCACGCACGGCTGGCCGGGTTCGGTGGTCGAGTTCCTCGACGTCATCGGTCCGCTCACGGACCCGAAAGCTTACGGCGGCGACCCGGCGGACGCGTTCCATCTCGTGATCCCGTCGCTTCCGGGCTTCGGCTTTTCGGGCCCTGTCTCGGATTCCGGGTGGACCATGCCGCGGATCGGCCGGACATGGGCGGAGCTGATGCGCCGGCTCGGCTACGAACGCTACGGCGTGCAGGGTGGCGACCTCGGCGCTTCCGTGTCGCCGGAGGTGGCCAGGTTCGCGCCGGACAAGGTGATCGGCGTGCACGTCAACGGCGGGCTCACCCCGATGCCCCCGATGTCGTTGCCGGACGAGGAACTCGCTTCGCTCAGCGACGTCGAACGCGATCGCATCAAGCGGATCGGTGCGTTCATGCGGGAGGAGTTCGGCTACATCGCGATCCAGTCGACGCGGCCGCAGACCCTCGGCTACGGACTCGTCGATTCCCCGGTCGCGCAGCTGGCCTGGATCATGGACAAGTTCCGCGAGTGGACGCATCCGCGCCCGGCCCTGCCGGAGGAGATCGTCGGCAAGGACCGGTTGCTGACCAACGTCATGTTCACCTGGCTGACCGGCACAGCGGCTTCGTCCGCGTACGTCGGCTACGCGCAGGCGGAAACCTGGGGAGCCGTCGAGAAGAACTCGGGCGTCCCGACGGCGGCGCTGATCTTCGCGCACGATGTCGGGATCCGGCGGTACTCCGAGGACGCCCACACGATCGTGCGGTGGACCGACGTCGATCGCGGCGGGCATTTCGCGGCGTTGGAGGAGCCCGAGATCCTGGTCGCGGACGTACGGGAGTTCTTCCGGTCGCTCAAATGACGAGGACGGCAGTCTCCCCGAGGAAGCGGCCGTAATCGTCCACTTCGGACTCCAGGCCGGTGATGGCGGACCGCGGAAGCGTGGCGAAGGGCTCGAGAACGACCTTCGTCTGCTTCGCGGTCCGCTTGGTGTGCCAGGTTCCGGCGATCCGGCCGTCGACCAGCACGGTCGGCGCGATCATCCCGCCGCCGGAGTTCACGCGTTTCGCGTCGGCCGGGTCGAGGAGCAGATCGCGGTCGCGGTAGCCCAGCAGGTACGTGTCGAAGGCGCCGAGCAGACGCGGAGGACAAGGGAGAGCGGAAAGCTCGGTCTCCGGCAGTGCGAAGCCTTGACCGGCGGGCACGAGCTCCAATGCGGCGAAAGCCTTGCGGCAGAGGCCGAGCGGGAGCCCGGACCAGGTACTGAAGTCCTCGGCGGTCGCGATGCCATACGCGGTCAGGTACCGGTGGGCGAGTTCCGTATGCGGTTCCGCCGGGTCGTGGTCTTCGGCGGTCCATTCGTCGAGGAGCACGTACGTCGGCTCCGTTCCGGCGTCCCGGCCTCGGCACAGCAGCCCGCGATTGGCCGCGTACGCCAGGAGATGGGCCGGCGCTTGGGACCTCGCGTCGAGCGCGATGCCGTCGGCGGCCAAGCCGTCCAGGATCTCGTGCCGGGTGAGTGTCTTGCCGGACAAGAGATCCTGGAGCTTCTCGAGCGCGCGTCCGCAGAGTTCCTCGGTGAGGCCGAGCTGCTTGCGGCGTCCCTGGCCCGCCTGGACGTTACGCGGTCCGAAGAGCCGGTTCAGCCAGCGGAGATCCGCCGTCGGCACCAAGTGGAGCGTCTTGCGCATCAGCCAGGTGCGCGTCACCTCACGGGACGCGTCGACGTCCTGCGCGGTCAGCCCCCGGCTACGGGCCCGGAACGCGAGCCGTGCGGCGGGCGTCGACTGCGCCTGGACGGCGGCGACGGATCCGGCCACGGTGAGCACGTCCGCGGCCGGCGCGGTCAACAGTTGCGCGCGGGCACGGACGGCGCGGATCTCGTTGTCGGACAGTGTCACCCGCTGACGATCTCATGGGCGTGCGCCGGTTCGGTGTGCACGACCGCTTCCGCGAGCCGCGGGAGGACTTCGCGGAGCCGTTCCTCGACACGATGGGCCAGATGGTGCGCCTCGGTGACGGTCAGCCCGGCCTCGACCGACACCGCCAGTTCCGCGCGCAGGCTGTGCCCGATCCAGCGCATCCGCAGGTCCCGTGTACCGAGCACGCCAGGGACCTCGGCGGCCGCGCGTTCGGCGCGATCGACATCGGCCGGGTCGACGGCGTCCATCAGACGGCGGAAGACCTCCTTGGCCGCGTCGCGCAGGACGAACAGGATCGCGACCGTGATGGCGAGGCCGATGATCGGGTCGGCCATCGGGAAGCCGAACGCGACACCGGCGGCGCCGAGCACGACCGCGAGCGACGTGAACCCGTCGGTGCGGGCATGCAGACCGTCCGCGACCAGCGCGGCCGACCCGATCTCCCGGCCGACGATGATCCGGTACCGGGCCACGAGTTCGTTGCCCGCGAAGCCGATGACCCCCGCCGCGGCGACCACCCACAGATGCTGGACCGGGCGCGGATCGAGCAGCCGCTGAAAGGATTCGTACCCGGCGAGGAAGGCCGAGGCGGCGATGAGCAGGACGACGAGCACACCGGCCAGATCCTCGGCGCGGCCGAGCCCGTAGGTGTAGCGGCGGGTCGCGGCGCGGCGGCCGAGCAGGAAGGCGATGCCGAGCGGGAGCGCGGTCAAGGCGTCGGCGAAGTTGTGGATCGTGTCGCCGAGCAGGGCCACCGAACCGGTGATCAGCACGAGCGCGAGCTGGGCGACGGCGGTGACGAACAGGGCGGCGAACGACCAGATCAGCGTCCGGACCCCGCGTTTGCTGGTCTCCAGCGCGGTGTCGACGCGGTCGGCACTGTCGTGGCTGTGCGGCGTCAGAAGGTGCCGGAGACGGCTCTTCCCGTGCTGGTGGCCGTGACTGTGTCCATGCCCGTGGCCGGTCATCGTTCACCTCACTGTTCTGATATCTGCGCAGTCATGCAGATACGCAGATGGAAGGGTAGCGGTTATCCTCCTGGCATGCACGAGTCGGTCCCGGATTTCGAGATGCCCACCGAGGAGCAGGTCCACCTGGCCGCGGAGACGTTCCGGCTGCTCGCGGATCCGACGAGGATCAAGGTCCTCTGGGCGCTCCTGCAGGGTGAATCCTCGGTCGCCTGTCTCGCGGAGCTGGCGGGCGCGGCGCCGACGGCGGTCAGCCAGCATCTCGCGAAACTGCGGCTCGCGGGTCTGGTGAAGGGCCGCCGGGAGGGGACGTTCGTCTACTACTCGGCCGCCAACGACCACGTCCGGGGCCTGCTCGCGCAGGCGCTGTTCCATGCCGACCACATCGATCGCGACATCCCGGCACTGCATTCGACGGCGAAACCCCACCGTCCGGCGGCGCACTGAATCCGGCTACGGTGGAGCCATGACCCAGTCCTCGTACCCGGCCGCCCTGCGGTGGCTGCTGCTGTGCGTGGTGGCGCTGGGTCTGGTCGGCATGCACCACGTCGTCGCCGAATCCGGCCACGGTGCGGGGCACTCCGCTGTCGCGATGGCGGATCCATGTTGTGCGGACACACCTTCACACGACGACGGTGGACACAGTGGACTGCACCTGTGTCTCGCGGTGCTCGCCGCGGCGGTACTGCTGATCGTCACCTGGCTTCTCGTCCGGAATGGACGGACGGTGGCGACGTGGAAGTCGCGCCGGGGCGGTGGTTCGGCGTCCGGCCGTGATCCGCCGCGCTGGAGACCGGTACCGGAGAAGTTGTCCTTCCTTTGCGTGTTGCGGGTGTGACAGGCGGGTTCGTCCCGCCCTGCCCGTAACAGACTCGAGGAAGAAACCATGACCAGCAGGAAACTGGTCGGGGCCGCGCTCGCGGCCCTGGCCTCCTTCGCCGTGCTCACCGGCTGCGCCAGTTCCGACACCGCCTCCACCGGGCACGACATGTCCACGGTGAAGGCGCCGGATCCCCAGCAGCAGGCGGACCACAATCAGGCCGACGTCACGTTCGCGCAAGGGATGATCCCGCATCACGAGCAGGCGCTCGAGATGGCGAAACTCGTCGACGGCCGCACCCGGAACGCGAAGGTCGTCGACCTCGCCGCCCGGATCCGGCAGGCGCAGGACCCGGAAATCCAGCAGCTGAACGGATTGTTGAAGGGCTGGGGAGTGGCGCCGTCGGGCGAGCACTCCGGGCACGGCTCGGCGTCCGGAATGATGACCGAGGACGATCTCGCGAAACTCGGCAAGGCCAAGGACGCCGCCTTCGACAAGCAGTGGCTGGAAATGATGGTCAAACATCACGAGGGCGCGCTTGAGATGGCGAAGACCGCGCTGCAACAGGGCAGCAACGCCGAGGTGAAGGCCTTGGCGCAGAAGGTGATCGACGGTCAGCAGGCCGAGATCACCGAGATGCGCGGGCTGCTCGGCTGAGCCGGACGGTGGCACGGGCTTGGTTCACCCGGCCCGTGCCACCGCTTCTCGGAAGTGCGCGCACCGCGTGAAGTCGTCGTGCTCGCACCCGAGCGCGCAGTCGAGGATCGCGATCCGGTAGAGGTCGTTGTCGTCGCGGGGTGCGTGCCCGTGCCTCGGTGGTCACCGCGCCCAGGATCGCGCGCGGATTTCGGCGGCTACTCGTCGGGTGCGGTTTTCGTGACGTCGCACTGGAGGGTGTCGTCGGTTTTCTCGGCGGGCACTCGTTCTTTCGCGGGCTGGCGGAGGTCGCTGTCCGAGTGGGGGCGATTTCCGTTGAGGAGTCGGATCTTTGGTTGGCGGAACAGGTGGATTGTGTTGCTGTGCCGCAGTTTTGGCTTCGGGTGTGGATTGAGCCTGGCCGTTGCCTCTTGGGTTCCGGAAACTGTCGGTGGTCGGTTGTACGTTCTGTGTTGTGGACACTCTCAACGCCACTGTGGCGCTACTCAAGGAAATCACCGAGTCCGACGTGTTTCAGGATGTCAATGCTTCGCTGGATTCATTGGGGGACAACGATGCCGTCGCCGCGGCGGTCGCGGCGTCGGAAGGGATCACGCGGTTGGAGGCGGTGCGGTTCCGTGCTCTGTCGCAACTGAGCCGTCATCGCGACGGCGCTGTCAGTGTGGTTCAGGAGGTGGCGCTGGCTCTGTCTGTTGTGGACGGTCACGCGGCCGGGCTGGTCTCCACCGCCCAGGCGTTGACCACCCGCCTGCCCCGCACACTCGGACTGCTGGACCGCGGACAGGTGGGCGGTTACGGGGCGATGAAAGTCGCCACGGCCACCGCCTGGCTGTCCGACGACGACGCCCGCGCGGTGGACGCGGTATTGGAAGACCGGTTGCCGGGTAGGAACGCCGATCAGATCCGGAAAGCGGCGAACCATGCGGCGATGATGGCCGACCGTGACGGCGCCGCCCGCCGCGCGGAACGACACCGCGCCGGACGCCGGTTGTCGCTGCGGCAAGGCGAGACCGGGGTGGCGTCGATCGAGGTCGAAGACGGCCCGGTGGAGAAGGTCGCCGCCGCCTATACCCGGATCGATCGTGAAGCCCGCGCGCTGCGGGCCGGCGGGGAGACCCGGACTTTGGACCAGTTGCGTGCCGACGTCGCGTTGGATCTCCTGCTGGGCGGGCAGGGCGGGAAGAGCGAACGGTGTGAGGTGTTCTTGTACATGGACCTGCACACCTATCTCGGGCTGAACGACGACCCCGCGGAGCTGGCCGGGCACGGCCACATCCCGGCTCCGCTGGCCCGGCACATCGCATCCGGGCCGAACACGGTGCTGCGGCGGATCATCACCGACCCGCTGTCGGGGCAGGTCCTCGACCTGGGCCGCGACCGGTATCGCCCCACCGCCGGTCTCGACGAGTTCGTCCGGGTGCGGGACCGTGAGTGCCGAAGACCCGGCTGCCACCGTGTCGCGCAGGCGTGCGATCTCGACCACGCGCTGCCCTGGCAACACGGCGGCCATACCGCCGACACCGAGCTGGTCGACCTCTGCCGCCGCGACCACCGGCTGAAAGACGAACCCGGCTGGAACTACCGGCTCACTTCCGATGGGACTCTCACGATCACCACGCCTACAGGGCAGAGCTACGACAGCACGCCACCGCCGCTGCACGAACCCCGGGCGGACGAACCGCCACCGTTCTGAGTCCATCGCCGAAAAACGGCTACGGTGCCGCGTGATCGGCGCTTTCATCCCTGACTTCGTCGCCACTGGCTGGCTGCCGCTCTGCGCTGTCGCGGTGAAACTGTGCCTGGTGCTGTGGGTGGGTTGCCGGAAATCGGCGATGGCTCGGAGAGGTTCGTCTGGAGGTCTCGGGGTGATCGATGTGTTCGTGCCGTTGGCTGGTCGCGGCTCGGTGCTGTTGCCGGGAAGTGGCGACGGTGTTTTGGGTCCGCGGTCGTCGGTGTTGCCGCGTGTGACCTCAGGGTTGCCGATGTCATTCCGTGCCACTGACTGGCTGGCCAACGCTCGGTGCCGTCGTCAGAAAACGGCCACGGTGTCGTGGGGCTGCGGTCGTCAGTGTTGCCGATAATCGGCGATGGGAACGTTCGCTTGGGACCGCAGGGGAACTGAGGTCATCACGTGCCGCTGACTGGCTGGCCACTACTCGGCGCCGTCGCCGAAAAACGACCACCCCCAAGAACGACCACACGCCTCACAGGCGATTGCCGACCACCGACATGCCGAGCACCAGTTCGTTCGCCGGATCGCAGCCGAGGAGGTCTTCGACCAGTTCGTCGCGAAGCGCGGCGGTGAACGTGACGTTCAGTCCCAGCGCGGTCGCCAGGAGGTACACGGTTTGGCTGAGGTGGCCGACGTCCATCAGCAGCACGCGATACGTGCGGCTCACCGGGTACTTCCATTGGTTCCGCTCGATGACGCTGGTATAGATCAGCAGCGCGCCGGCGTTCCCGGTCCATTCCTGGTCGCCGGCGAGCGCGATCAGCTGGTCGTCGTCGAGCTTGCCGTCCAGCGGCGTGAGGCCGTGCCGGAAGCCGTCGTAGTGATAGACGCCGGGGTCCAAGCCCTCGACGTTCCTCGCGTAGACGTACACCTCTGTCGGATGCCTGGCCCCGCCCGACGGGCTGGTCTTGAAGACGTTGCCGGTGGCGGGGATGTCGGGATGCGTTTCCGGCCTAGTCGGCCTGGCCGCCGTGAGAAGCGCGCTCAAATCGCGCAGCCGCAAGGGTTCTTCGCCGAACTCGCGGACGCTTCTGCGCCGGCTCAGCGCGTCGCCGAGCCCGATCGTGTTCAGCGGTTCCGGTGACGGTTCGGGCAGAGCTATCGCGTCGTACTCGCTCGCAGGCCTCACCGGAGAAGGCGGAGGGCTGACCTTCGCCTTCTCCAGCAAGGTTTTCGCCGTCGTTTCACTGGTCGTGAACTCGGTCTCGCGCAGTGAGCGGGTGCCGAAGTGAAACGCCCGCGCGGACGTTCCCCATGGACCCCAATCCCGAAGGATCTCTTCTTCGCGTTGGTGCCGGTGAGAACCTTTGACCACCAACACGTCGTACCGGATCATCGCGCGCGCGATACGGACGAGCCTTTCCCTGATCTCGGGATTCTCATCAGCTTCGCGGACCGATTCCGGTTCTCGCCAAGAACTGAACCATCGCAGGACGCGTTCGGTTCCTTCGGCGAGTTTGAGCTGGCGATGGCCGAGGTGGTCGTCCCAGACGACGTCACCATCGGACCAATAGAGCGTTCCGCATGAGGAAACCCTGACCAGCATCGAATGTCTTGCGCCCCAGTCCCCAGTAATACTTTCCGAATACGTCAGGTCATTCAGCGTCGCGAGCGGAAAGGAGGCCCGCCGTGCGGCGGCGGCTCGAAGCCGCCCCAGGTGCTCTGTGCCTTGTACTCCGCTTCGAGCTCGTACAAGAACTCGTCGTCGTCTTCATCGTGCATGCCGTTGATCCTCTCCGTGAACGGTTACTCCGGTCAAGCGAATATACCTACGCCAACAGAGTACCGGAGCAGAACGGCTAATTACGCCGAGTAATCGGTCAAACGCTGTTTGAGTTCACGAACCTCAGGCGACTCCGAAATGCCGAGATCGGTGTAGAGCCGCAATGCGAAGCGGCGATGACGGTCCGCATTCAGTCGCTCACCGAGAATGTCGAACGCGAACGCCATCTCCTTGTGGGCGATGGGCAGCATGCTGCGATTCCCGGTCGATTCGAGCACTTCCACCGCCGTCGTCAACTGGCTGACCGCGAGCGCGCCGTCGCCGAGTCCGCGCGAATTGATACCGAGGGCGAGAAAGCATTCCGCCTCGAGATCGGGTGATTCGTTCTCCTGCGCCAGTCTCAGTGCCTGGTCGAGTTCCTCGGCGGCTTCGGGATAACGCCTGTTCTCGGTGTGGATCAGGCCGATCCGGTGCCGGGCGCGGGCTTCGATGAGCACGCTGCCGTGGGCGTGGGCGGTCTCGCGGACCCAGCCGAGATGCTCGATCGCCTCGTCCGACTCGCCCTTGAGCCAGTGGGTGACGCCCGAGTTGCCCCTGGCCCGGCACTGCATCCGGACGTCGCCGGTGGTCGCGGCCAGTTCGAACACCTCGTTGAACAGCCGGTTCGCTTCGGTGAACTCGTTGAGCCGCCACAGGGTCAGCGCGTACATGTGCAGGGCCTGGTACTCGAGGACCACGTTCCCGGTGACCCGCGCGGCGGACAGGGCGAGGGTCTCCAGCTCCCTGGCCTGCCGGTAGTAGCCGCGGTTGTCGAAGTAGCGCCACACCGCCGAACAGAAGGGCACGAGGTCCGAGTACTGCTGATGGTTGTTCATCGCGACGGCCACCGGCAGCACGTTCTGCCATTGCGCGTCCATCCAGTGCGCCGCCTGGTCGTAGTCGGCGAACGACTGCCCGAACTCGCTCTTCGGGACCTCGAGGCCGCCCGGTTCGTCTTCGGAGTCCGGGTCGATGAACTCCATCGCGGCCGCGACGCTGCTGCGGTAGTAGTCGAACAGCCGCCGCATCATCGCCTCGCGCTGGTGCTCGGGCTCCTCGGCGAGCAGGAGCTCGCGACCGTAGCTGCGGAGGAGGTCGTGCATCTCGTACCGGTCCATCGACGGCTGGCGCAGGAGGTTCACGTCGACGAGACGTTCGGCGAGGCGGCGGGCCTCGCTGAGGTCGACTTCGGCCAGTGCCGCCGTCGAGTGGAGATCGAACGCGGCACCGGGGTGATGGCTCAACCGGCGGAACACCCGGCGTTCGGTCTCCGTCAAGTTCAGATAGGACACCCGGAACGCGCCCGCGACGTCGCGTTCCCCGGCGGTGAGCTCGCCGAACCGGTTCCGCTCGTCGCGCAGCTGCCTGGCGACGAAGTCGAGCGTCCACGACGCCCGCGCGCGCAGCCTGCTCGCCGTGACGGCCAGCGCGAGCGGGAGATCGCCGCACAGGCTCGCGACCTGGTCGGCCGCGTCCGGGGACTCCCTCTTCAACCGGGAGGGCCCGACGATCCGGCCGAGCAGGTCCACCGCGTCGGCCCGGCTGAACGGTTCCAGCGAGAGCAGTTCGGCGCCGTCAAGATCCACGAGCCGGGTGCGGCTGGTGATCAGCACGCAGCAGCTCGCCGAACCGGGCAGCAGCGGGCTCACCTGCGTCGCCCCGATGGCGTTGTCCAGCACCAGGAGCACCCGTTTGCCGGCGAGGCAGCTGCGGAACAACGCCGCGCGCTGCTCTGTCCCGGCGGGAATGTCCGAACCCTGGATGCCGAGCGACCGCAGCAGCGCCTCGAGCGCGGTCCCCGGGTCGACCGGGTCTCCCGCCGGCGAGAACCCTTCGAGGTTCACGAACAGCTGCCCGTCCGGGAACAGCGGGGCGAGCCGGTGCGCGGCGTGGACGGCCAGCGCGGTCTTGCCGACCCCGGGCATGCCGTCGATCGCGATCAGCCGCGGCCCGGCCGAGGAGTCGTCCTGGCCGATCTCGAGGACGGTCCGCAGCTCCGTGGCGCGGCCGCCGAACGCGGGGAGATCCGCGGGCAGCTGCGCGGGACGGGGGAAGAGCGCCTTCTGCGCGTCCGCGTCCTCGCGTCGCCCACCGGTGTCCATCCCGGCCCGTAGCCCGCCGACGCCGTACCGGACGAGGGCGCCGTCCTCCATCAGTTCGGCGTCGGCCCGCAGGATCTGCTGGTGGAGCGCGCTCAGTTCGGCGCTCGGGTCGACGCCGAGCTCCTCGGCGAGCGCGATCCTGGTCCGGTCGAACGTCCGGAGCGCGTCGGCGCCGCGGCCCGCCCGGTAGAGCGCGAGCATGGTGAGGCACTGCAGGGTCTCGCGGGTGGGATGCCAGGCGGCGAGGTCGTAAGCCTCGCGAGCCGCCGCTTCGGTCTCGCCGAGCCGGAGCCTGGCGCCGATGAGGAGTTCGCAGGCGGCGAGGCGTTCTTCGTCGAGGCGTCGCGCCGTCTGCTCGATGGCGTCGCCTTCGAGACCGTCGAACGCCGGGCCGCGCCAGAGCGAGAGCGCGTCGGCCAGTTTGGCGGCCGCCTGGGAGATCAGCCCGGCCGCCAGGAGTTCGGCGCCCTGGTTGTAGTCGGCTTCGAAGCGGGCAGAGTCGAGCGAGGCGCTGCTGATGACGACGCGGTACGCCGAACCGGTCGTGACCACGGCGGACCTGGCCACCCCGAGGTCGTGCCGCAGCCGCGCGATCGCGTTGCTGACCTGACGGACCGCGGTCTTCGGCGGATTTTCCGGCCACATCGTGCCGATCAGGTACGACACCGGGACGAGCCTGCCCGCGTTGATCAGCAGGGCGGCGAGGAGGCGCTGTTCACGGCGTCCGCCCAGCCGGACGGGGACGCCGTCGACCTCGGCTTCGAGCGGGCCGAGAACGGAGAAGCCGAGCTGCGCGGGCTGGCCTGGGTGCTTCGGATCGCCGGGGATTCGGGGCGATCCCGCCGAATCGGGTAAACGATCAGCGGTCATATGCGACTATGTCGTCCGAGGCCGTGAGCGTGCTCACGCACTACCTCCAGTCCGTTCGCCGGCTGATCGGCACCCTAACCCACCGCTTCGGCCTCCAGCCAGATCGGCGCGGGGTACGCCGTACTGCATTCGGCCTAACCGACGTGCGCGGGCCTGCCCTGAAACCGTCCCGATTCTACGCCCCGCCGCCCCTGAACTGCGCGGATGTCCGGCGGTGGAGAGCCGATGTAATTCCGATGCAGGCCCTTGGAAAGCTGAAGGCGAAGCTGGCGGGTCGGCGCGACGGGGCAGCGTGCCGAACCGTGTAGGGGCTCCGCGGCGGTTGGCCTTCGTACTGGGGGTGGCCAACCGCCCTGGTAGCCCTTTTTTGCTTCCAGCTCCTCGCCTTCGGCCTCTGACCAGGTGTGATCCTCCGCGATTCCGGGTACCAGCTCGCTGGAGGAGAGGAGTGTGTGCCCATGCGCCCGGTCTGGAGCGGTTCGCTTTCGCTCGGTCTGGTGACGGTGCCGGTCCGCCTGTACAGCGCGGTCGAAGACCATTCGGTGCGTTTCCGCCAATTCCAGCGGGGCACCGAGGACCGCATCCGGTACCGGCGGGTGAACGAGCGCACCGGCAAGGAAGTCGGCTACGAAGACATCGTCAAGGGGTACGAACTCGGTGGCGGCGAGTACGTCGTCGTCGAGCCGGAGGAACTGGACGAGATCGCCCCCGGCCGGTCGAAGTCGCTCGACATCGAGAGCTTCGTCGAGCTGGACGCCATCGACCCGATGTTCTTCGACAAGACGTATTGGCTCGCGCCCGCGAAGGACGAGTTCGAGCGTCCGTACGCGCTGCTGCTCGAGGCGATGGACTCGTCCGGCAAGGCCGGGATCGCCAAGTTCGTCATGCGCGGCCGCGAGTACCTGGCGCTGGTCCGGTCCGGGGACGGCGTGATGGTGCTCAACACCCTCCATTTCGCGGCCGACCTGCGGGATCCCGCCGAGCAGCTGCCGGGCCTCCCGGGCAAGGCGAAGGCGCGCGGCAAGGAGCTCGACATGGCCGTCAACCTGATCGACGCGATGAGCGACGACTGGCGGCCCGAGGAGTACCGCGACACCTACACCGACCGGGTCCGGGAGCTGATCGAGGCCAAGAAGAAGGGCGACACCATCACGCCGGCCACCGAGCCCGGGGAGCCGACGAAGGTCGTCGACCTGTTCGAGGCGCTTTCGAAGAGCGTGGAGAGCGGAAAGGCCAAGAAGAAGTCCGGGGCGAAGAAGCCCGCGCCCAAGAAGGACTTGTCTTCGTTGTCGAAGGCGGATCTGGAGAAGCTGGCGCGGGAACGGGACATCAAGGGACGGTCGAAGATGACCCGCGCCGGACTGGAGAAGGCGCTCAAGGCCTCGTGACGACGCCTGCCGCCGCGAGTTCGCCCGCGATGGCCTCGATCAGCAGCCGGACGTCCTCGGCCGCCGTCGCGTGCAGCCCTTCGGAAACGATCAGCACGTCGGACGTCGTGGCGGAGACCGCGGAGTGCCCGCTCTGCCGGTTCGTCCATCGCCGCGCGTGGGCTTGACCGTCCTCGTCGGCGAAGATCACCTCGCCGGGGTTCGGCTGCTCGACCGTGCCGGCGAAGGTCACGTACTTCTCGTCGCCTCGCGCGTGACGGACCTCCAGCGAGCCGCCGATCTTCGCGATGTCGAGCACCGCGACCGGGATGGCGTAGGCGACCGAAACCGCGTTGCAGAGGTCGATCACCGGATGGATGCGGGGGAGCGAGCCTTCTTTCCGCAGCCTGCGCAGCAAGGACTCCGACGCGCAGCGGTACTGCGTCGGCTTCAGGCCCATTTTGGCGAACGCCCGCCGCCACGCCTGGATCTCGGGGAATTCCGATTCCGGGCCGTCCGCGAGCCGCCGCGTCGCCCGCGCGACGAACTTCTCGAGGTCGACCGGCAGTTCCGGGGTGATCCCGGTGGCTTGGAGCGTGCCGACGGTGAGGCCGGGGTGGGCGGAACGGATCTCTGGGTGGTGCTGGAGTCGCATTTCGGACCTGTCTACTGGGTGGTGAACGCGAGTTTGGCGCCGAGCGCGGCGAAGGAACCGGCGAAGATCCGCCGGAGCCAGGCGAGCACGCGCGGCCGGGACAGGACGTGGTGCCGCACACCGGCGGCGAGGACGCCGTACACGCTGAACACCACGAACGTCGCCAGCATGAACACCCCGCTCAGCAGCAGCATCCGAGGGATCGAACCGGGCTCGCCCGTCGGGACGAACTGGGGCAGGAACGCGAAGAAGAACAGTGTCAGCTTCGGGTTCAGGACGTTGATCAGCACGCCGGAGGTGATCGTCCGCAGGGTCGACGCGGGTTCGGGATCGCCCTCCACGACGATGGCTTCCCGGTCCTTCAGCGTCGCCCACGCCATGTAGAGCAGGTAGGCCACACCGAGGTATTTGAGGATCTCGAACGCCACCGCGCTCGCGTGCAGCAGCGCCGCGAGGCCGGTGACCGCGGCGATCATGTGGGGGACGATGCCGAGGGTGCAGGCGGTCGCGGCGATGACGCTCGCGCGCCTTCCCCGGGCCAGTCCGGCGGAAAGGGTGTAGACCACGCCGGTGCCGGGCGTGGCGACCACGACCAGCGTGGTGATCAGGAAGGCGATGCTCACGTGATCACTGTGCGCGCTGTTTGGCCCGATGGACAGAGCCAAACCCGCGCCACTCCACTGGACCAAAGAGTTGGGTGAGGCGGCCTGAGGCGTTCACCGGATGGAGTGGCATGATGCACGCTCGCACGTCGACGAGGAAGGCCTTGGTTTGAGCGCGCGCACTTCCCAGATGGACGACCTACGGCTGGTGGCACAACCGAACGCCGTGTTGTGTTCCGAGCTCTTCGTCCGTCTCATCTTGTCGGATTGGTCCTTGCGGCCGTTGCTCGATCAGGCGAAGACCGCCGCCGCCAGACTGGTGGGCACGCTGGTCGACGCGGCCGATCCGAAGGAGCCGCCGTTCCTGACGCTGAGACTGCGCCTGCGGTCGGACGTGCTGGCCATCGAGGTCGACCACGAGCTGGACGGGCTCACCGTGCCGACGCCCGCACCGGGTGAGCGGACCGGGGTGGCGCCGAGCGAGAGCGGCGGCGTGACCTTCTGGTGCGAGCTGCCGCTGCCCGGTGGCCTGTCCGCCGGACAGGTCCGGCTGCCGAGGCGAGGCGACCGGCGCACGCTGGTGGACGAACCCGTCTCCGGCGAGCCGGTCGGCGCCGATCCCGAAGTCCTGGAACGGCTTTTGACCCGGTTGAGCGGCTGGTCCGGCTGATTCCCGCTTCAGTGAGGGTGATCACCTGTCCGTGCGCATGACGAATCCCGGTGACCGGTTGTCCTTCCTTCGTACGGCGCACGATCCGGGCGCCACGGACGGAGGAGGACCCGATGTCGTTGGGCGACAAGATCAGCAACAAGGCCGAAGAGTTCGGCGGTAAGGCCAAGGAGGCCGCCGGCGACGCCACCGGCAACGAGGAACTGCGTGCGGAAGGCCAGGCGGACCAGGCGAAGGCCGGTCTCAAGGGCGCCGTCGAAAACGTGAAGGACGCCGTCGGTGACGCGGCGGACAAGATCCGCGACACCTTCAAGAAGTAGCGGTCCTTCCGGGCCGGGGCGACGGATTTCCGCGCCCCGGCCCGTTTTTCAGCCGTGCGGAAGTACGGGCAGGCTCGTGAGCCGCGTGCCCTGGATGCCGCCGAGGAACGTTTGCCGGAGCTCGGCGTACGGCACGGTGAGCCGGGCTTCGGGGAAGTCCGTGCGAAGAACCGTCGCCACCGCGCGCAATTCGAGCTGCGCGAGCTGGGCCCCGACACAGAAGTGCGGTCCCGCGCCGAAGGCCAGATCCGGGCCGGGGCGGCGGCCGGGGTCGGTGTTGACGCCCTGGATGTCGACGAGGACGGGCGCTCCGGCGGGGAGCCGGACCCCGGCGAGGTCGAGTTCGACGGTGGTGAACCGCCAGAGCGTGAACGGCGCGGGCGGATGGTCCCGGAGTGTCTCGCGGACGAGGTCGTCCTCGGACGCCTTGTCCCCGTTCAGCAGCCGTGAGATCAGGAAGCCGATCGCCGCGTCGGTGGTCAGCTGACCCGCGAAGATCAACGCGAACAGGTGATACCTCAGGTCGTCTTCGGTCGTCCCTGGCGGGACGCGGTCACGCAGTTCGGCCGCGAGCCCTTGCCGATCCGGCGTCAGCCCCGCCGCCGCGAGATCCGCGATCGCGGCGATCGCCTTGCCCTGCGCGCCCGGTTCCGGGCTGGACATCCGGCGGCAGGCGTCCACGGCGGCGTCGAGCCGGTCCAGCGGGATGCCGAGCAGGTCGAGCAGCACCGTCAGCGGGAACCGGGTGGAGAAACCGTCCATCAGGTCGACGGGTCCCTTTCCGAGTCCCGTCAGCAGTTCTCGCGCGATCTCGTGGATCCGGCCCGCTTGTGCCTGGATCCGTTTGGCGCTCAGCAGTGGCGCGTGCGCGCGCCTGAGCCGGATGTGGTCGGGGCCGTCCAATGTGGTCAGTGACGGCTGCTCGGCGGCGGTCTGTTCGAGCGCCGTCCAGCCCTCGGGGGCCAGCGCCGGATCCTTGGCGATGCGGGGATCGGAGAGGACTTCGCGGGCCAGCTCCTCCTCGGTGACGATCCACGCGCTTCCGCCCTCGGGGGCGGCCACTTCGACGAGGGGGCCGGCGGCGCGCAGCGCGGGGCGGACGAGGTCGGGTTCGGTGATGCCGCGGGTCGTCGCGGCGAACGGATCGGGGAGCACTACAACTCCTTCATGAGAAAGTAGCTTCACCATGAAGGTATATTTGCGGCCGGTAGGTTGTCAAAGCACGGAATCGAGGAGGGGTGATGGCG
This sequence comes from Amycolatopsis sp. NPDC102389, assembly GCF_044765885.1. Lineage (NCBI taxonomy): Bacteria > Bacillati > Actinomycetota > Actinomycetes > Pseudonocardiales > Pseudonocardiaceae > Amycolatopsis > Amycolatopsis sp. NPDC102389. The sequence continues at coordinate 64,821 of NZ_JBIWKX010000008.1, read as the reverse complement.
GATGACGTCGCGGCGCGGACCGCGTCGCTGCTGGACGGACTCCGGAGCTTCGGGGCGAACTACACCGAGTTCACCCGGCGTTTCGCGGACTGGCTCGGCCTGCACGCCACCGACGCCGCCGCGCTGGTGGAGATCCTCTACGCCGAAGACACCGGCTCGCCGTTGTCCCCGGCCCGGCTCGGCGAACGCATCGCGCTGACCTCCGGCGCGACCACGAACCTGCTGAACCGGCTGGAAAACCTCGGCTACGTGGTGCGGACCAGGGAGAACGCCGACCGCCGGATGGTGACCCTGCGCAGCGGTCCCGACATCCAGGGGCCCGCGCGAGAGTTCTTCGGCCCGTTCAGCGCCGGGCTCGCGGCGCTGGTGGCGGAGTACCCGGCGCAGGAGATCGAACGGTTCGAGGCCTTTCTGCGGCATCTGAAGTCCACAATGGACGAAGTGCTCGAAGAACAGGGATAGACCCGGACCAGTCCGATCCGCTCTCGGCACCGAATGCCTCCCGGACGCCATGGAACCGCGTAGCCGGGCGTCGGGTGAGGTGGAGGCAGCTTGATGGTCGAGGGTGTGCGGACGAGTCCGCGCGGAAGCGGCGGCACCGGGACGGAGCCCGCCGAGACGAGCTTGATGCAACGGGTCGCGGCAGGCGACGAACAGGCGTTCGCCGATCTGTACGACGTCGTGGCGGGACCGGTGTGGGGTGTGGTGAACAGGGTCGTGCGTAACGGCACGTTCGCCGAGGAGGTCACCCAAGAGGTCCTGGTGGAGGTGTGGCGGACGGCGGCGCGGTTCAAACCGGGCAAGGGGAGCACGCTGGCCTGGGTGCTCACCATCGCGCACCGGAGGGCGGTGGACCGGGTGCGTTCGCATCAGGCAGCCCTCGACCGGGACGATCGCGCGGGCAGGCTGGATTTCCGGCGCCCCTTCGACGAGGTCGCCGAGTCGACGATCAGCAACCTGGAGCAGCAGCGGGTGCGCCAATGCCTGTCCGCGCTGACCGAGCTGCAACGCGAATCGGTGGTGCTGGCCTATTACAACGGGTACACGTACCCGGAGGTCGCGGAAGTGCTCGACACCGCGCCCGGCACGGTGAAGACCCGCATCCGCGACGGCCTGATCCGGCTGCGTGACTGCCTGGGAGTGGGCCAATGACGGCGGAACTGCACACGCTGACCGGGGCATACGCCGCTGACGCCGTCCCAGAGGAAGAAGCCGCCGCGTTCGAACGGCACCTGCGGGGTTGTCCCGCGTGCGGCCAGGAGGTCCGGGAACTCCGCGAGACCACCGCGCGTTTGGGGGCGGCGCTCGCCACCACGCCACCGCCGAGGTTGCGGCAAGCGACTCTCGCGCGGGTCGCCCGAACCCGTCAGTGGCCGCCCTTGGTCGCGCGTCGCGGCGGGGTGCTGAAGACGCGGGTCGCCCTGTGGGGTGCCGCGGCGGCCGCCGCCGGGGCGCTGGTTTTCGGCCTGGTCACCACGAACACCGAGCCCGTGCAAGAGCAACTGGCCTCCGTCAACGCCGTGCTCACCGCGCCCGACGCGTCCACGGTCAAGGGCGCCGAACGCGGGACGACCACGGTCGTGACCTCGTCGAGCCAGGGCAAGATCGTCGTACTGGCCGGTGACCTCCCGCCGCTGGCGCCCGGCAAGGAGTACCAGGTCTGGCTCATCGGGGCGAGCGGCGTGCATTCCGCCGGACTGCTCGCATCGGACGGTCCACATCGGACTCGTCCGGTGCTCGCGGACCTGCCGCGCGGCGTCGACCGGGTCGGCATCACCGCGGAACCCGACGGCGGCTCGCCCGCGCCGACCGTTCCGGCGGTCGTCATGGTGGACTTGACTTAAAGACCGGTCAGCCGCGCGCAGGCCTGCCAGAGTTCCTGGCGCTGCGCGGCGGTTTCCCTGGTCTTGCCGAGGTAGTGCGTCGGGCGCTGGGCACGGTCGTGCCAGAACATGCCGTTGTACTCGCCCGGTTCCCCGGCGGCGGCGAGCCAGACGAACGTGTCCGCGCCCTGCTCGGGATCGCGCAGGAGCGGTCGCGTCACCTTCCGGAACGCCGGCAGGGAGGTCGCGACCCCGGGCGTGTCGGCCCAGCCGGGGTGGGCGGCGTGCACGGTGACCCCGGAGCCGTCCAGCCGGTCCGCCCAGAGTTCGGCGAGCACCACCTGCATCCGTTTGGTGCGCGCGTATCCGGCGGCCGGTTTGTACTCGTCGTGGCGGTACTGCAGATCGTCGGCGCGCAGCGGCTGCCCGTACATACCACCGGAGCTGACCCAGACCACCCGCGCGCCGCCGGCGAGTTTCGGCCGGAGCGACGCGGTCAGCAGATGAGGGCCGAGCACGTGCGTGGCCAGCATGAGCTCGTTGCCCTCGGCCGTCTCCGTGCGGTCCGCGGGCATGACCCCGGCATTGTGCACGAGCACGTCGACCTCGCCGTCGAGGTTCTTGGTGTAGTCGCGTACGGACGAGATCAGGCTGACATCGCACTGGTCGACGATGATCCGCGCACCGGGAACGGCGCGCTCGATCTCGGCGCGGGCGGCGTCACCGTCGCCCCGGATCGCGATGCGGACGGTCGCGCCCAGCTTCGCCAGGCCGATGGCCGTCGCCTTGCCCAGGCCCGCCTTCGCACCGGTCACCACGGCGACCTTGCCCGCGAGCGCGTCCGGCGCGGGATCCGCGGGCCACCACTTCCGGCGCAGGAGGTATCCGATGTTGCCGTACCCGAGCAGGGTCCGGTCGAGCACGGTGTCGGCGGCTCGCGTCACGATGGACATGCGGTTCTCCTCATCGGTCGTAGTACGCGTCTTCCCGGCGAGCCCGCGGCGGAAACCTCTTACTGGATGCGGGGCCCTGCCTTCGCGGAGAAGCGGAACTCGACGGTCATCGGAAGCTCGCCGAGATCCAGTGCCTGACGCAGCCTCGGCAAACCCTCCTCGGTGATCCGTTCGCGGATCGCGGCGAGATCGGCGTCCTGTTCGGCGCTCAGCACCACGGCCAGCACCGGCGTGTCCTGGGTGCCGCCGAGCGTGGCGTGCGCGGCGTGGACGCCGGGATAGGCCGAGACTTCCGCCGTGAAGGGTTCCACCGCGGTGCTCGCGGCCAGCGCGGTCCGGCCGGTGTCCTGCTCGAAGCGCCAGGTGTGGGACTTGGGTTTGCGGGCGGACTGCGCGACGAGCCAGCGCAGCGCCAGCAGGCCGAGGACCACCGCGCCCGCGGCGACGGCGTACCAGACCCATCCGGGTGGCATGGCGGTGCCGGGGACGAGCGTGGTGCCGGGGTCGAGCAGCGGGATCCGGCCGAAATGGGTGCCGACGGCGAATCCGCCACCGGCGAGCAGCACGACCCCGGTCAGCACCAGCAGGGTGCGGTTCAGCCGGGCGGGACGGTTGAGGTCGGTCATGACGCGCTCCTGGTGGCCTTGACCCGGACCCGCACGGCGGGAACGGTGGCGGGACCGATCTGGGCGAGGCGGTGTTCGATGGCGGAGCGGACGGCGTCGGCGAGCCCGGCGGTGTTCGTCCGCCCGGTGGTCACCACCGAGACGATCGCGCGCCGCTTCACCTTCAGCTTCGCCGCCGAGACACCGTCCACAGTGGATGCCGCGGTGCGCAGCGTCGACCGGTAGCCGCGCCGGGAGGCGCCTGAATCCGTGCCGCCTTCGAGCGGCAGCACGGTGGGCCTCCCCGGGACGATCGCGCTCACGAGGAGCAGCAGCCCGAGAAGAGCGACCACGCCGCCGGCGATCGCCGGAAGGGGATCACCCCACCGGATGCCGTGCAGCGCGGACGCGACGGCGTCGTAGCCGATCCACGGTTTCTCCCCGAGGATCGTCTGGACCGCGACGACGGCGGCCAGGACACTGCCGGCGAGCACCACGAGGGCGACCAGCACGGCCGGGACACTGCGGCGGGGGCGCCGTTTCATCGGACCCTCCTCGTTTCGGTCTCGGCGGAATGCAGGGCCGTGACGGTGATGTCGACCCGCGTGACGGCCAGGCCCGAAAGCCCGCCGACGCGGCGGATCAGATGCTCTCGCACGCTCTCGGTGGTGGCGCGCACCGAAAGCGGGTATTTCACCGAGAGCCGGACGTCCAAAGTGGTCGTCGAACCGGTGACGTGCGCGCTCACCTTGGCGCCCTGGTCGAGGTCCTCGCCGCCGACCGCGATCCCGAGCACCCGGGAGGCCGCGCCGCCGACGCCTTCGAGTTCGGTGATGGCCCGGGCGGCGATTCGTTCGACGGCGCCGTCGGCCACGGTCAGCCCGCCGCGCCCGTCCGTTCCGGGCGCGGCGGCGGTCATGGTCGTCATGGCGATCAGCCCCTGTCGCGGCCCGCCAGGGCCGAAAGGTCGAGCTTGCCGTCGAGGAACCGGCCGACCAGCAGGCCGAGTGCGGCGAGCACGAGCACGACGAGGAAGGCACCGAAGCCGCCGAACGCGCCGGCCACGCCGAGCACGAGACCGGTCAACAGGCCGAGTTGGGTGGCGTTCATGAACGTTCTCCTTGCTGTCTGGCGCGGACCGGCGCCGATGGTCACTGGACGCGGCCGGACTCGGTACCCTCGTCGGCGTCGTCGTCGCCCGGGATGTGCACGTCGGACACGTTGATGTTGACCTCGACGACCTCGAGCCCGGTCATCTGCTCGACCGCGCCGATCACGTTGCGGCGCACCGATTTCGCGAGATCCGCGATCGCGACGCCGTATTCGACGACGATCTGCAGGTCGACCGCGGCCTGGCGCTCGCCGACCTCGACGGAGACGCCCTGCCCGGCGGACGCGGTGGCGCCCGGGATGCGCTCGCGCAGCGCGTTGAACGCCCGCACGGCGCCGCCGCCCAGCGCGTGGACACCGGTGATCTCACGGGTCGCGAGGCCCGCGACCTTCTGCACGACCGTGTCGGCGATCGTGGTCACGCCCTGCGTGGAGACGAGCGCGCTGTTCTCGGCGGGGGCGGTGGAGTTCGAGTTCGGCTTGGCGGTGGTGGCGGTGGTAGCGGTGTTCGTCATCGCGATCTCCTCGGTTCGGATTCCGTTGCCTGCGGTGGAAGTTCTTTCGCTTCCACACTCCATAGACCCAGCCGCGCGGAGATCGTCACGACCCGATCGTGTGGTCTGGATCTCACTGCTCGTGGGTATGTTTTTCGGCCTGGTCCCCGCGGGACGTAGTACGTCGCAAGGAAACCCGGCGCCGGTGACCAAAGTGGACGAAGCTGACCGTGCCCGTGGACTACCTGCCGCTGATCGGCGCCGAGGTCCCGAAGGCCCGCCAATACGCCGAAGCGTGCCTGAAGAACACCGGGGAGAACGTGCTGCGGCACCTGGGCACCGAAGACGTCGTCAGCGACCTCGACGTCCTGCGGGTGGTCACCGGCCAGGAGAAACTGAACTATCTCGGCTACTCCTGCGGCACACGGATCGGGCAGTTGTACGCCGACCGGTTCCCGGAGAAGATCCGTGCCATGGTGCTCGACGGCGTCGACAACACCTATCTCTGCCCTGGCACGACGAGGCCGAAATGCTCGCAACCGTGGACCGAGTACTGGTCAAAGCGGACAAAGCGAGTGATGGGGATAATCTTCGCGCGGAGATCTCCGCGAAGCTCACTTTCCGGCTGGCTGGGCGGAACTGTCCGAAATCATCCTCGCCGCCGATGCTCCTCCCAGTGGCTCGTCGGACGAACCCGCAGACGAGCCGGAGACCTCGACCGACACGACCGATGCCCTCACCGTCGTCAACTGCCCGACCGTACCCATCCCACCGACCTGGCCGAGTACGAGAACTCCGCCGCGTTTCCTCGGGCTCGGAGCACTTCTCTTGGTCACGTGGTTCGTCCTGCAAGTCGTTGTGCTCTTTCTGGGGCGGAACGTGGCCTTGGAAGCGGCGCGTGATGGGGTCAACGCTGCTCGGCTGCCGCCCGTCGACGTGGCGGCCGCTGAGCAACACGCAAAGAACTACGTCAACCGGGTGACCAGCAGTTGGCTGTCCAATGTGAACGCTGAAGCCACCAGCGACGGCAGGAACGTCACCGTCATCGTTACCGCGGAGGCCGCCTCACTCGTACCGTTCGCACGGTTCTCGGTGAGCCAACGTGCGTCCGGGCCGATCGAGCAGCTGACGCCATGAAGGGCGAGGATCGCGGCGATGTGAACGTCGAAGTCGTGATCGGCGTGTCGGCGCTGATCGTCTTTTTCGGACTCGCTTTGGTTGGAATGCGTGTCATCACCGCGGAATCCGCGGTGGACGAGCCCGCCCGCTCTGCCGCACGTGCGGCTTCCATCGCCCGCGATGGCCATGCGGCGGCGTCGATAGCCGAGGCACGGGCACGAGCTGTCATCGCTCAGCAGGGCTTGAACTGTGCCCAGCTCAAGATCGCTGTCGATGCTCGAGATTTTGCCAAGCCGCTGGGCGAGACCGGCTACGTGATCGCCACCGTCAGCTGTCAGATCACGTTCGGCGACCTCATGATCCCAGGCTCACGACTCACTGCTTCCGAGTTCCGATCACCGATCGATCGCTACGGAGCCCGCCGATGATCCGCTTGCGTGGTGAACGCGGGTCCGTCTCCGTGTGGCTGGTCGGGCTGAGCATCGCCCTGATCATCGCGATCGGATGGGCGGTCGACGGTAGTCGCAAAGCGCACGCCCATTCGGAGGCGACGTCGGTCGCCGAAGAAGCCGCGCGCGCCGCCGGGCAGGCGCTCCGCGTTCAGGCTCTCGCAGCTGGCCACGCCGCAGACGTCAACCCACAGCAAGCCGTCGCCGAAGCGGAGCGCTACCTCGCGGCGACGGGCACTGCCGGAACTGTTGTCGTGCAGGGCAACCGGATCGTCGTCGACACCACGATCACCAGAACCACCATCTTCCTCAGCGTCATCGGAGTCTCGGAGTTCTCCGTGCGCGGCCACGGCGCCGCCGATCTGGTTTCCGACGGATAGGAGCACCGCTATGAGAAGGTTCGCGCGAATCCTCCTCGGTGTCTTGGGTCTCGTGCTGCTCGTCGTCGGGCCGCCGCTCCTCGTGTGGACGTTCAAGCCGGTCTTCTTGCCTGACCACGTGCCGGCCTTCCCCGAAGTCGTCGGCTGGATCACTGAGCGAGATACCGGTCAGGTGTTCCTTCTCGTGGTGGCCGCTGCCGGGGTGATTGCCTGGTTGCAGCTTGTCGTCGCCGTCGTGCTCGAATGTGTCGCGCTCGCGCGGGGAGTGGCTGCCCCGCGACTGCCTGGATTCCGCTGGGCTCAACGACTCGTCGCTGGTGTCCTCTTCGGACTGGTGGGCGGTACGACTGCCGCGGAGGCCTCGCAGCCTGCCGCCCCGGCTTCCATCGTCGTCCAGCAGGTCTCCGAACAGAGAAGCCACCAGACCGCGGACGAGGCCGATCCTCCGGTGGCCGATGGGTACACAGTCGTTCCCGGCGACTCGCTGATGAGCATCGCGGCCGCGCAGCTCGGCGACGAGAGCCGCTACCAGGAAATCTTCGATCTGAACCAGGGCCGGCGTCAGGCTGATGGAGAGGCTCTCCGCAGCGTCGACCTGATCAAGCCTGGTTGGCGTCTCGCGCTGCCTGCCGAACCGCAGTGCGTCGAAGTCGTCGTCGGCGCAGGTGACACGCTGACCTAGATCGCTCGGAAGCACCTCGGCTCGGCCGCCCGGTACGTCGAGATCTTCGAACTCAACCGAGGTCGGCCGCTGTCTGGAGGCCGGGTGCTGGACGACCCGGATCTGATCCATCCCGGCGATGTCCTCCAACTTCCCGGAGCGGCGACGCCTGCACATGGTGGGGGAGCAGCGTCCGGAGGCTCGGCTTCTGCCCAGGTCGCTCCACCGGGCTGTGGGCCCGAGCCCACGCCGTTACCTCCCCGGCCACCGGAACCGTCTCCTTCGTCAGAGCGAGCACCGGCACCCGCCCCTGCTTCGGCGCCGGTCGAGGTCACTCCCGACAGCGAGGACAGCGTCGCACCCCTCGTCGCCGTCGGGCTCGGAGGGCTTCTTGCCGCCGGCATTCTGGCTGTCTTCGCCCGGCGCAGGATGCTCGCTCAACGACGTCGTCGTCCTGGACAACGAATCCGTCGCCCACCGCCTACGGATCTGGAGACCGCGCTCAGGAAAGCTGAGGAGCCTGCCACGGCTGAGGCTCTTGACGTCGCGCTACGCAGTCTCGCCCATCGCGCCCGAGAGAAGGGCGCCTCACTCCCGGCAGTCCGGTCCGCGGTGGTGGGCAGTCGCGGCGTGGTCCTGTATCCCCTGGGACACAGTGCATCCTTCGCCGATTCGCTGGATGTCGATGAGCTGGACGGAGTTCCAGCGCCCTATCCGGCGCTTGTCACTGTCGGCCATGACCCTCGTCGCGACCTTGTCATGGTCAACCTCGCAGAGATCGGCACGGTCACGCTCGACGGGACCGCGGAAGAAGTCCAGCCGGTCCTGTTGGCCATGGCCTGGGAACTGGCGACGTCAGCTTGGTCCGAGTCCATCGACGTGACATTGGTCGGCTTCGGTCGCTCAACCGCGGCGCACCATCCTGCTCGCTTCCGTCACTTCACGTCGGTGGACGAGTTCTCGGAGGCGGACGCGCCGATGGGCGTCGTCCTGTCCGCTGAGCCTTTCGACGTGGAGCAGCACGAGTGCCTTGCCGCCGTGGTCGCCGCGGGCACGTCGACCTCGGATGGCTGGAGGCTCGATGCTTCCGCGAAGTCCACGTTGATCGACGATCTCGGCATCGAAGTCGAGCTCCAGCGCCTGAACGCCGACCAGGCGGAAGAACTCATCGCGACGCTCACTGCCGAGGCTGAGGCCGTGCAGGTGCCCGCAAGCGACTACCCGGATGTTCCGTTCGAACCGCCGTCGGCAACAGGACCCGAGCTGAGACTTCTCGGACCGGTCGGCCTGCACAACGTCGACCCGACGAAGGTCGAGGGCAAGAAGATCAACCGGCTCACCGAACTCGCCGCGTTCCTGCTTCTCCACCCGGGCGCGACCGCCGACGAAATCTCCCGACAACTCGGAACGGACACCCGCCCCTGGTCCCGGCAACCCGACAGGGCTACATCTCCCGCCTGCGGACCTGGCTCGGCCATGACGAGAACGGCGACCTCTACCTCCCGAACGTCGCGGGGGATGGAGGCGGCTACCGCCTGTCGAAGTCGATGAACAGCGATTGGTATCGGTTCCGGCAACTCGCCGGCGCTGGGCCGAACCGTGCCACCTCCGATCGGCGGGCACATCTCGAAGCAGCGCTGGAACTCGTCACCGGCATGCCGTTCAGCAACATCGGCCCTGGCCGATACGCCTGGAACTCGTGGCACCAGCGAGAAATGATCGACGCCATCGTCGACGTCGCCCACACCCTGGCTGAAACCTGCCAACAGGCCGGTGACCTACCAGCGGCTCGCCGTGCGATCCTCCGAGGTCTCCTCGCCGAACCCGTCAGTGAACTCCTCTATCGAGACCTTCTCCGCGTGGAGCACCGAGCGGGAAACCGCGCTGCGGTGAAAGCCGCCGCCGACAAGTTGACCGATATCGCGGCCGCGCTCGATGTCGACCTCGACGAGGAAACCGCAGCGCTCGTGGGCACCCTGGTCGGCTCTGGTGAAGGCAGACTCACCAGGGATTTACGTTGCACTCACCCGAATACATCGCGATAGGCATGGTCTCGCCTTCGTCCGGAGGCGAGAGAACCTTAGGAGAAACCATGCCTGTCACGACAAAGATCCTTCTCGCCGGCTTCGCGTGTGTGGCGGCACTCGGGCTCGGCGATGTCGAAGCGTCGGCGTCTCAGCAGAGAGAAGATCTCTACCAGTGCATTATCCAAGATAATACGCCACTCTGGTACAACGGAGTGATTCTCCGATTCGCGAACAAAGGGCAGGGCCTGTACGACGTGTACGACTTCGGTGGTTTCCAGCTCTTGGCAACACTCTGGGGCGGTACCACCGCGTACCGGATCGACCGCTGGAACGTCGGCTGGTGCTAGAGGGCTGTGTAGGGGCTTTCCAGCACTCAAGGCGGGAGAGTCCACTACGGCTACGTCCTGGTGAACGCAGCCAGCACCTACTGGCGAAGGTGCTTTGAGCGGCGGGAGAAGGCAGTGGCCGCCATCGAGCCTCATCCGCTGATGAGGCTCGATGGCGGCCACTGCCGCACCGTAGTGAGCAAGGTTGAACGTTGATCCTGCTGCTGGGCCAGCCACGAACCCGCTGGTTAAGAGTGAGCTGCTTTCTATGTCGGATGGTGTCGAGTGATGCCGAACAAGACCTTTTCGTCTGGTCACCGCGCATCAGCAGTGTCGGGGTATGTCGGCTGCTGTCGGACTGTTTCGGCCCGCTCGGGCTCGCAGATGCCGGGTTCTGTCGCCTACTCCCGTAGTCTTGGCTGCTTGCTTTGCCGGGTGTGGACGATAATGGTAAGGGATCCACGCGATCCGGGAGTAGCTAGCCCCGTAGCGTAAGCCGACGAGGCTGGGCATCTCCCTGGTCCCTGAGGACAGGGTCCTGTTTCTCGCAACTGAGCGTGGCCGACAACCTGAAAATCGTGCGACGCCGCAAAGCCGATCGAGATGGGTCTGTGCTCAGGCAATTCCCTGCTTTGCGGAAACTGTGGAGGCGCAGGGGCGGGTTGCTGTCAGCTGGCGAGCAGCAGATGGTTGCTCTCGCCTCCGCACTGCTCCGCGCACCGAGACTACTTCTCATAGACGAGATGAGCCTTGGTCTCGCGACGCAGGTTGTGGCGCGTCTTCCCGCCATCGTCCGTGAACTGGCAGACCGAGAGGGCATAGCTGTACTACTGGTGGAACAGCACGCATCGCTGGTGCTCGACATCGCCGACCACGTACTCGTGCCGAGGCGTGGGCGAATTGCTCTGAGCGGCCGGTCGAAGAAGTGAGGGCCCAGCCTGAACTCCTTGAGAGCAGCTATCTCGCGGAGATGGCCGTCGACTGAGACGCCCTTTCAGCGAAGGGCGTTGCCCTGATGTCGGTCATCATCGAGCTGCGAGACACGAGAAGCTCAAAGATGCTGCCAGAAAGGGCAGCGTTCGCGTGCCCTCACTTGACGTTCTCCATCGCGGCGCCGGAAGCTCGGGACAAGGCCTCACGCGTGTGACATGCCTGCCCGGTTCGAGAGGACTCCTGTGATCAGCGGATTGACCGGCTCGACGGTGAATACTCGGCAGCAGAGGCCGAGATGGCCCGCCGTGCTGCTGCCCGTGGCGATTTTCGGCTTCGCCGCCTGCGGCGCCACCCGACCGAATGAGCAGCCCCAGCAGGAAGCCAGCGGCGCAATCAGCCCGACCAGCCAGGCGCCTGCCATGACAAGCGGGCCTTCTCATCCCCGCAGCGCCACCGGCTCGGAAACTCCCGAGGCAGCCGTGGAATCGTGGGTCACCCAGATTCTAGGCGGGCACTACGCTGAAGCTTGTCTGGCAAGCGCACCTGTGGCTTCCCCCGGCGAGGATCCCGAAGCCCTGTGCAGCAGCCCCGATGTGCTCAAGACGGGGGAGTCCCTGCGCGAAGCTTGGGCCAAGCCGGGTGTCAAGTTGCCTCCGCAGGGAAAGGTCGACGTGACCGGCGTGACCGGCGAAGGTGACAAGGTCACCGTGCCGGACACGGCGATCACCCTCGACGGCCGCACGCTGCGCAGCCTCGCACTCATCGGCTCCAGCGGTGATACGACGTCGTTCAGCCTCACGCTCGATGTGCAGAAACTCGACGGAAGCTGGTATGTCGGCAACCTGAATTTGAACATCTGAACCTGCCGCACGCGCGCTCTCGACGACTGGGAATCAGTGGCCGCGAGTTCCTCCTCTGCTCTTGACGCCGCGACCTTTGGGCTCACAGGGGATCTCGCCGCCGCGTGGGACCACCTGGATCTCGGCGGGCCCCACGAACAACGTGCACGCAAGCATCAATCGGACAATCAGTCGTGCGGATGTGTCCGATGTGGACACTCGGGGGAGGTGACGATGTTGCAGGCGCTGCCGTACTGCGCGACGAGCCGCAGCGTCACCTTCTCGCCGTTACCCGCGATCATCAAGGGGATGTGCGGCCGCTGCACACCCTTCGGTTCGTTGATCGCGTCGTGGATCCGGTAGAACTCACCTTCGAACGTAGCCTGCTTTTCCTTCCACAAAGCCAAGATCACCTGGACTGCCTCACTAAGCCTGCGCGCCCGCTCACCGTTGGTGCCGAAGTGATACCCATATTGCACGTGGTCCTTCTCCAGCCAGCCCGCACCGATCCCGAAGGTCAACCGCCCGCCCGAAACGACGTCCAGGCTCGACGCCATTTTGGCCTGCAGGGCCGGATTACGGTATCCGTTCGCCGTGACCAGGTGGCCGATCCGCACGTTGAGGGTCTCTCGCGCCAGCGCGGTGATCATCGTCCAGGCTTCGAAGACCATGTCGAACGAAGGCTGCACCGTGGTCAGATGGTCGGGCGCGTACAAGGCGTGGAATCCGGCGTCATCGGCGACCGCGGCGATGTCGACGAGCCGGGTGAAGGCCTCGATCGGATCGTCGAAGCCGGCGAAGTCGCGGGCGAACCCCGAGGGCAGGAATATGCTGTACTTCATCGTGGTCCTTCCTGGAGGAACCGGCCGATCTCGAGCCACAGCTCGGCCCAGGCTTCGTCCTCGTGCCGGGTGTCGTGGTCGAGTCCCGGCACGGTGATCATCCGGGCAGGTGGCGCTTCCTTCTCCATTCGCTTCAGCAATTCGGCGGACTGCTCCCACGGAATGACCGTGTCGCCGTCGCCGTGGATGATGAGCAAGGGAGCCACGACATTTTCGAGTGCCATCAGCGGCAGCCGCCGAGGTGACGCGAAATACTCCGCGGGGTCAACCTCCGAACTCGATGGCAGTAACGAACTCTGCCGGTCCTGATCCGCCTTCGCGAACGCCGTTGGATCGTAGAAACCCATCAGTAGAGCGGCATGCCGCCACAGTCCAGGGGCCCGTTCCAGTGCCAGCAGCGAGGAATACGCACCGCGGCTGGTGCCCAGGATGTTGAGGCGCTCCGCGTCGATCTCGGGTAGTCCGGCGAGGTACCGCCCCGCCGCCACGACGTCGTCGACGTCCGCACCGCCGATTTCGGCCAGTGCCCGGTAGTCGTCACCGTGCCCTTTCGCGCCACGCTGATCCACGGTGAAGACCGCGAATCCGGCAGCGAGCAGCGGCGCGTGCTCGGTGATGTGCGCGTATTTGCCGTTTCGATTCAGTGCTCCTCCGTCACCGGACGCGCAGACCAGCACGGCGGGGTGTGGTGCCTCCCCGGCCGGAAGACTGAGGTGGCCGTAGATCGTCAGGCCGTCGTCTGCCGTGATCTCGTGGACAACGATGTTCTCGAGGAGCGCGGTCTCGTCCGGCTGTGCGCGGTCCAGTTCATCGACGAGCAACCCGACGAGCACATCGGCGCTCAAGCTGCGCTGGAGCCTGCCCGCGGGGACTGCGATACCGAGTTGCTTCTGCACCTGGACCCGCAGTTCGACCGCGGTCAGGGAATCGACGTCCACCGCCTGCTGCTCGCCGAGTTGCTGTTCGGTCAACCCGGTGATCTGTTCCATCAACGGGATGACGTAAGGCTGGAGCAGCGCGGCGCGCTCGGCCGGACTCGCCGACCGGAGGCGCTTGACGACCGACTCTTCGCCACCGTCGTCCTCGCCGCCATCCGCGATGTTCTCCGGCACCACCGTGCCGAACTTCGGCAGCGACGAGAGCTCGGGGTTGGCGCGCGCCCAGCGCGGCCAGTCGATGTCGGCGACCGAGGCCTCGCCAGGCCGGGTACGGAGCAACACGCCCAGCTCGGTGACAAGGCGCGAAGGCGGCATGGCCACCTGGCCGTTGCGCCGCAGGATGTTGCCGACGTGCCCGCCGCGGCTGACCGCGACACCCACCTCCGCGACCATGCCCCACCCGATGCTGAGCGCAGGCAGCCCCTGCGCGCGCCGATAGCGGGCGAGGCCGTTGAGGGCTTCGTTCGCGGTCGCGTAGGCACCCGCGCCCGCCGCACCGAGCTGTGCCGCGACCGACGAGAACAACACGAAGAAGTCGAGCTCGTCGGAGAGGGTCTCCTCGTGCAGGAACCAGGCACCGTCCGCCTTGGCCTTGGTGGCTTCGACGAGCCTGGCCCCGTTGGTGTTGGTGAGCACGACGTCGTCGAAATTGGCCGCGCCGTGCACGATCCCGCCGATCGGCGGCAGATGGCGGCGGAGCCGCGAGAGCAGGGAACGGACCTGGGAACGGTCGCTGACATCGGCCTTCTGGACCCGCACCCGGACGCCTCGTGCGGTCAGCTCCGCGATCTCCCGCGCCGCGGCGGAGGAAGTCACCCCTCGGCGGCCGACGAGGGCGAGATAACGGGCGCCGTTGTCGGCGAGCCAGCGGGCGACCGTGAGCCCGAGACCACCGAGCCCACCGGTAAGCAGATACGTGACGTCCGGCCGGATCGGCGAGCCGGGCAGGGAAGTGGCAGGCACGCGCACGGTCTGCCCCGTCATCCGGACGACGACCTTGCCGTGGTGTTCCGGGGTCGCCAGGATGCCGAACGCGTCGGCTGTCTCGCTCGCGACCAGTTCCGTCAGCGGCAAGGAGGCGATCGCGCCCCGCTCGGAGAGCTCCGCGGCCGCGCGCATGCACTCCCGGACGGCCTCCGGTCGCAGCGCCATCATCCGGTCGTAATCGAGCGAATGGAATGACGCGGCCCGCCGGGTCGCGGCCGCGCGAGCCGCGTGCTCGGTCGGAGTCGCGGGTTTGCGCAGCTCGACGAACCGCCCGAAGGTGTTCAGCACCCGCAGACTGTGGTGGATCATGTCCGCGGGCAACGCGTTGACGATGACATCGACGCCGTCGCCACCGGTCCACTCGAGGATGTCGTCCGCGAAGGACATGGACCTCGAATCCGCGACGCGGGTGAATCCTTCGCTGCGCAGGAAGTCCCGCCGCTGCTCGCTGCCCGCGGTGACGAAGACCTCCGCGCCGAGATGGGTCGCGAGGCGCGCCGCGGCCAGCCCGACACCGCCGGCCGCCGAGTGGACCAGAACGCGTTCACCTTCCTGGACCGCGGCCAGTCGCGTCAGTGCCAGGTGGGCGGTGGCCACGGGCAAGAGCGACGCCGCTTGCGCGATTGTCAGCCTGGACGGCTTATTCACCACACGGACGGCTTCGAGCGTGGTGTACGAGGCGAAGAGCTCCTTGCCGTGCGCGAAAACCTCGTCGCCGACATGCAGGTCCTTGACCCCGTCTCCAATGCCGACGACGGTGCCCGAGCACTCCACCCCGGGCATCTCCCCGGAGAAGCCGCCTTCTGCCGTCCACTGACCGGCGTGCTTGAGCACGTCTTCGAAAGTGATGCCGACGTGCGAGATCCTCAGTTCGACCTCGCCGGGGCCGGGTGGCCGCCGGATGGCCGCGACGAACCGCCGGTCACCCGCGGTGGTGCGGACCGGGGACAGCCGCACGGGTGTCTCGTCGGTGCCCACCTCGACGGAGTCGAGTTCGGAACCCTCTTCCGCCCGGACCATCTGCCGGACGTAGCGGCCGTGGACGCGGAGAGCGACTTCGTCGGCCATGTCGGAGGTGAGTTCGGTGAGCAGTGCGTCGAGCAATCCGTACTCCAGGCCACCCGGGGCCAGGTCGACCAGGCGGCAATGCAGTTCCGGCAGTTCGGCGGGGACGATCCGGCCGAAACCCCATACCGCGGCGCCGGACGGACTGGTCGTGGGATCGTCGGCGGACACGCTCTGCGCACCGGTGGTGACGAGGAACAGCCGGCCCGCGCCGCCGGACAACCCTTGTACGAGCCGGAGAGGCTCCGTCACCGGAGAACACAGCGGCGAAGTGATCGCCTGGGTCTCGTCGATGTAGATCACGCCGCGGCAGGCCGCGTCACCGGACGCGGCGGAAACCGCGGTCTCGACCCAGCCGCCGTCGGTCACCGTCGTGCGGACGACCTCGCCGCCGAGCGCGGAGAGACCATCCGCGAGCACGGTCGCGGTGGGCGACGAGCCCACGACGACCCAACGGCCCTGGCCGTCGGCGACCCGTTCGAGCGGTTGTGCCTCCCACGAGTGCCGGTAGACGAGCTTCGGCTCCTGCTGGACGGCCTCCGAAAGCCTGGTCGCCCGCAGACCGCGGATCTCCGCGACCACCTCTCCGCGGTCGGTCACCAGGGTCAGATCGCATTCGACCACTCCCGGCTTGGTGAACTTCTTGCCCCGGCCGTGCACCCACAACCGGCCTGCGGGAGACCGGAAGAACTGGAACGACTCGACATGCGTCGGCACGTAGGTGCCCAAATCCGTCTCTTCCCCGAACATGTGCGCGCCGACGACGACCGCCTGCAAAGCGCCGTCCAGACGTGCGGGGTGCAGCCTGTGTCCCGCTCGCTCGACGGTATCGAGCCTGAGTTCGGCGAAGATCTCTCGCGTCTCGGTCCGCCACCACACGCGATCCACGACCTGGAATGAGGGCCCGTAGTGCAACCCGGCCGCGGTGAGGCGCGAGTAGATCTCCTCGTGACAGAGGTTCGGGAGCCCGTCGACGAGCGCCTCCGGCGCCGCCGGGTGGGGCAACGGGCTCCGGGCGTTCGCCACGTGGGCACGGCGGAGCTCGGTGTGCAATGTCCAGGTCTCGTCGTCAGGGTTGGCTCGGCTGTGCATGGTGACGTGCCGCCGATCCGGGTCGTAGCCGACGCGCAACGTGGTGACCGACGAGGACGGCAGAACCAGTGGACGGTGGAAGACGACGTCCTCCAGTACACACGGGTCGTCCTCGGCGAAGGCGGCTAGCGCGGCGTCGAGGTACCCGCAGCCGGGAAAGACGATGGCCCCGGCCACCTTGTGGTCTTCGAGATAGGGGAAGGCGGAAGCGGACAGTTCCACGTCGTGGACCGGGGTGACGGCGGCGACGGCCCGTCCGGTCATCCGAAGTCCGTCGGCGCCCAAGCGCCTGCGGCGGGCCGCGGGCGATTCGACCCAGTGGCGGTCACGCTGCCAGGGATAGGTCGGCAGTGCCGGATGCGTCCGAGGGCCGGGCTGGACGCGCTGCCAATCGGGATCGGTGCCGACCTCGTAAAGTCCTCCCAGCGTCTCCAGGAGCTGTTCACGCTGCGGCCGGTCGCGGCGCAACGAGGCGAACCGGGCCGCGGCGTCCGACCGGTCGGCGAGGGCCTCGTCGATCGCCGAAGCCAGCACTGGGTGCGGCCCGACCTCCAGCACCGCGCCGATACCCTTGGTGAGGACCTTGCGGAACGCGTCGGCGAAGCTCACCGGCCGCCGGACGTTCTGCCACCAGTAGCCCGCGTCCAGCTCGGTCCCCTTGACCTGATCGCCCAGCACCGTGGAGAACAAGGGGATCTCTGCCGGGCGCGGGTCCACATTCGCCAGTGCTTCGAGCAGCGGTTCGCGAATCTCGTCCATTTGCGGGCTGTGATAGGCCACTTCGACCCGCAGCTCCTTCACCGAGGCCCCGGCCGCGGTCAGCGCGGCGGATACGGCCGCGACGGCCTGGTGGTCACCGGCGATCGTCGTCGCGTGTTTGCTGTTGATCGCCGCGATGGTCACCCCTGCGATCAGATGGGGTTCCACCTCGCCCGCCGGCAACGCGACCGCCGCCATCGCGCCGCGTCCGGCCAGCCGCGCCTGCAGGCTGGCCCGGTGGAAGCTCACCGTGAGCGCGTCTTCGAGGGAGTACACCCCCGCCGCGTAGGCCGCGGCCACCTCGCCCACGCTGTGGCCCACGATGGCTGCGGGCTGGATTCCCCAGTGCCGCCACAGAGCGGTGAGGCCGGCCTGGACGACGAAGTTGGCGACCTGCGCGTAGAGAGTCCTGGTCAGCCGCGACTCGGTCTCCGGTCGCCGTAACTCGTCCGTGATCGACAGGTCGTGGCGGGCGAGCAGGGCGTCGCAAGCGGTGACCACCTCCGCGAAGATCGGCTCCGTCTCGAGGAGTTCACGTCCCATCCCCCACCACTGGGGCCCCATTCCGGTGTAGACGAAGGCTATCGACGGGCGGGTGACCCTGGTCGGATCGATGCTGAGGCTTCGCAGCTTTTCGACGGCCTCGGACGAGTTCCCGGCGATCACGAACGTTCTCATCGAATGGTGGTCGCGGTTGCGAGACGCGGCACGGCACACCGTCCGGAACGCGGGGGCGTCCGGTCTCCCCAGCAGGTCCGCATAGGACTCGACAAGAGCGTTCAATGCCTGGGCACTTCGGGCGGAGAGCGGTAACAGCACCTGCCAGTCCTCGACGGCCGTCTCGTCGGTGTCTGCGGGAGCCTGCCATTGTTCGAGGATCGCGTGCGCGTTGGTTCCGCCGAAGCCGAATGAGTTGACGGCCGCGCGCCTCGGGTTCTCCCGCTCCGGAAAGCGAACTGTCTCGGTGGGCACCCGCATGGGCAGCTTGTCGAACGGGATCCGGGGATTCGGCTTCTCGAAGTGGAGGTTCGGCGGGATGACACCCTGTTGCAGGCACAAGGTCGCCTTGATCACGCCGGCCACCCCCGCGGCAGCCTCGGTGTGCCCGAAATTGGATTTGACCGAACCCATCCAGTGTGTCTCGGTGGATTCACCGAGGACTTCGCCGATCGCGGCGGCCTCGACCGGATCTCCTGCCGCGGTACCGGTGCCGTGCGCCTCGAAGTAGCCGATGGACGACGGCGCGACGTCGCCGGCCCGGCAGGCACGCTCGATCAGCGTGCGCTGGGCTTCCACCCTCGGCACGGTGATGCCGGGAGTATGGCCATCCTGGTTCACCGCGGTGCCCCGCACGATCGCGTGGACGCGATCTCCGTCCCGCAACGCCGCGGAAAGCGGCTTCAATACGAGGATTCCCGCGCCCTCGCCGCGCGCGTAGCCATTGGCCCGGTGGTCGAAGGACTTGCAGCGGGCGTCCGGTGACAGGAATTGTCCCTTGGACATGAGGACCGTGGTGGCCGGATTCACCATGACGTTCACCCCGCCCGCCACCGCGATGTCGCAGTCGCCGAGCGCGAGTGCGTTGCAGGCGTGGTGGAGCGCCACCAACGACGACGAGCACGCGGTGTCGAGAGTGAAGGACGGACCGCGCCAGTCGAATGCGTAGGACAGCCGGGCCGCGAGCATGGTCATGCTCACCCCTGTGGCGGTGGTCGAGCTGAGCAGATGCTGGTTCGAATCGGTCAACTGAAGCGTGGCCGCGTCGAAGGTGAACGCGCCGACATAGACCCCCACGTTCGCGGCGGCCGTCGAACTCGGCGGAATACCAGCGTTCTCCAACGATTCCCAGGTCACCTCGAGCAGCATCCGCTGTTGCGGATCCAGTGCGGCGGCCTCGCGCGGCGGCATTCCGAAGAACCCCGCGTCGAAGCTGTCGATCGGAGTGGTGACGAAGCCGCCTCGGCGGACGAACATCCGTCCGGGAGTCGAGCGGTCCGCGTCAAAGAAATCCTTTGTGCTCCAACGATCCTCGGGAATATCACCGATCGCGTCGATGCCCGATCCGATCAGTTCCCAGAAACTGTCCGGTCCGGAAATCCCGCCGGGGAACCGGCAGCCGATACCGACGATCGCGACCGGCTCCGAGGTCTTTCGTGACGATGCGGGATTGACCACAGGGCACCTCTTAGCACTCGACTCTGTTGCTCCGCGATGCTAGGGGCCGCTTACCGGCAGGTAACCTCAGTTACAGTCTTTTGGCCAATCTTCATACCCCGAAGCTCCAAGGTCGCACGGCGTCCCGGTTCACAATCGAGGGATAAGGCAGGGTGGCGAGCGGGTAGTGTTCGTGGGACAGGTGGGCGTTGTTCGGAGTGGGCATGAATGGCAAGTCGGGCAATGGGCCCGTAAGTCAAATGTGGCGTGTCAGTCTGCCGCGTAGCAGGCTTCTTCCTTGCCGAAGAATGCTTTCACGCGGTCGGGCTGTTCTGGCGACGGCGAGCTTCCTCCCATTGTCCGGACACCGCGCCCCGGCGAGCTCGAAGTGATCCGCCTGGCTGCCTCAGTGTGACCCGACGAATTCCACCAGGGCGGCGGCGAGGGCTTCGGGGGCCTCCTGCGCGACGAAATGCCCCACGCCCTCGATGTGGACGGCGGTGACCTCGCCCGCGGTCACCTGCCGGAAGGTCTGCGCGGTGAACGGCACGTTGACGCCGTCCACGGCGAGAACCGGGACGGCCAGCGGGTGGGCTTCGGCCAGGGCCTTGGTCGCGCCGCCATCGGTGAAGATCGACTGGTAGAGCCCCGCGGTGCCGGCCCACCCGTCCGGGCCCGCATAGGAGCGGGTGAACTCGTCGAAGTCGGCCTCGGTGACCGCGCCCTCGGTCCCGTTCATCAGTGGGTAGGCCCAGTCGGCGATCAGGCGCCGTTCGTTCCCGGACAGCAGCAGCTGGGGGATGCCGGGGGCGCCGAGAAAACCGACGTGCCAGGAGCCGCCGTTGTTGACGTCGGCGATCATCTCGAAGCCGTAGCCGCTAAGGGTGCTCTCGATGGCGGTCAGGCTGAGCACGTCACCGGGATGCTCGGCCGCCGCGCGGAAGACGACGCCACCGCTGATGTCCTGGCCGACCAAGTGCACTGGGCCGGCGCCGAGGTGGGCGATGAGGTGGTGCAGGTCCTCCGCCGAGGTGGCCGCCGAGAAGTCCTCGCCGTCGTGGCTCGAGTCGCCGAACCCGCGCAGGTCGACGGCGAAGACCCGGTGGTCGGCGGCCAGCAGCGGGATCAGGGCGCGAAAGGCCCACCAGGTCTCCGGCCAGCCGTGCACCAGAAGGATCGGCGGGCCGGAGGCGCCGGCCGCGACGTAGTGCAGCCGGGTGCCGTTGACCTCGGCCAAGTGGTGGGTGACGCCGGGAATGGTGGCGCCGACGGGTGTGATGACCGGCATGTCGCTCCTCATATGGACAACTTGGCTGTCGATAAAGCTGGATAGGTCCTGAAGGGTGTGCGGGCCACGCGAGTCGCTCCACACCACGTCATGCCCGGCGGCCACCGCCAGCCGCGCTACGGTGCTTCCGATGTTGCCACTGCCGATGAAGCCCGATCGTCGTCATGTCATCCGGAATCTAAGCGACCTCACCCGATTCCGACCTGCGGCCCACGGTGATGTGCGGCACATCGACGCCTGCTGCTCGAGCGCGGCCCGATCAGCATCGCTCTCGGTGTGCGGCTTGCCGCCGGGGGCGTGGTAGGGGCGCAGGTCCGCGAAGAATGTTTCACCAGCAGCGTGGTTGTCGCGCGCCGCGGCAGCGAGCATTCCGAAGGTATCTTTGCCGCCCTTGATCGTGACGCTGGTGGCCAGACACTGGCTCGTGTGCAGTATCGCGCCCGCACGGGCGGGTCCGTACGGTTGTCGAGAGTTTGCTGTGTGGGTCTCTCCCCAACAAGATGGGTGCGTTGCGGCCTGGTGAGATCCAGGGCGTCGGGATCGGTCAACCGGCGCTCGTCCCGGTTGGCGGACGGGATCGAGACCAGTATCTGCTCTCCGCGGCGAATAACGGTCGAGCCGATGGTGACGTCGGTGAGGGCTGTCCGAATGTCACCGTGGTGCGGGATCGAGACCTATCGGACCAGTTCCTCGACCCCGCGGGAAACGATCCGCGGATCGTTCCGCAGCAGCCGCAGCTGTTCGGGATGGCGCAGTAACGCCAGTGTGCCGATGCCCAGCATGTTCGCGGTGGTCTCATGGCCAGCGACGACAAGCAGGTTTCCGATCCCGATCAGTTCCTCGTCGGTGACCGCGTCGCCATACTCGCGAATGACCCGGCCGAGGATGTTGTCCCCTGGCCGGCGCCGGCTGACTTTGACCAGTTCTCGACCGCGAACGCGCGCTGAAGATCGTGCACCCGGTAGCGGGGTGCGCCGGTGGCACGCGGGGCGGGCTGGACCATGTTGCGATGCCGCAGGTCTTCCAGCGCACGAGACGTCACTTCGGGCTCTCCGTCGTCGGCGAGCGCCGCCGCCGGGGCGCCGAACATGGGGCGGCGCGGCTTCCCGAGCGCGTCCTCATTGTCCGCAGTCCGCCCACCACTTCGTAAGAGAACATCTGGCTGGGTCACGGGCCTGCCTCTTCGCGCACAGTCGGCAGCAGATTCGACACGGTCTGTTCTCGTCATCGGCTTTGGCGGGCCAGAATTGCGCTTGCTTGGAAAGCGCGGGAGTTCAGTCTGGGAGGCGCATTGATGGCGACAGGGGTTGCGGAATGGACCGGCACGCCGGTCGCTATCGTCGGGATAGCCTGCCGTTTTCCGGGCGGGATCGAGGATATGCCGAGTTTCTGGGAGCTGATCGCGTCCGGGACCGACGCGATCGGTGATATCCCGGCCGGCCGGTGGCGGATTGATGACCACTACGACGCGGATCCGGCTGCGCCGGGCCGGATGTACGTGCGGCAGGGTGGATTCCTGCGGAATCCGGTCGACGAATTCGACGCGGGCTTCTTCGGGATGTCGCCACGCGAGGCGGCCGCGCTGGATCCGCAGCAGCGGCTGCTGCTGGAGGTCACCTGGGAATCGCTGGAGAACGCCGGAATCCCGCCGAAGTCGACCGTGGCCGGCAACGTCGGCGTCTACGTCGGTGGGTTCACCTTCGACGCGGCGACGCTGCAGCTCACCGACTCGAACCGGCATCTCGTCGGCTCGGCCACGCCCACCGGCGTGAGCATGACGATGCTGGCCGCGCGATTGTCGTATGCGTTCGACTGGCGCGGCCCGGCGTTGACTCTCGACACGGCGTGCTCGTCGTCGCTCGTCGCGCTGCACCACGCGGTGGGCGCGCTCGCCCGCGGGGACTGCGACCTCGCGGTGGCCGCCGGGGTGAACGTGATGGTCAATCCGGTCACCACGGTTCTGATGTCCAAAGGGCAATTCCTTTCGTCGGATGCCCGATGCAAGTCGTTCGACCACCGGGCCAATGGCTACGCCCGTGGCGAGGGCGCGGGTGTCCTTCTTCTGAAGCCGTTGCCCGCGGCGGTGCGTGACGGTGACCGCATCCACGCGGTCGTGCGTGGCACGGCGGTGAACCAGGATGGCCGCACGCCGGGGATCACGGTGCCCAGTGTGGATGCCCAGCGCGCGCTGATCGAGCGGGCCTGCCAAGCCGGGGACGTCGAGCCCGCGTCCGTCGGGTACTTCGAAGCCCACGGCACCGGTACCGCGGTGGGTGATCCGATCGAGGCCACCGCGATCGGTGAGGTCCTGGGTGATTCGTCGCGTACGCACTGGATCGGATCGGTCAAATCGAACTTCGGGCACACAGAGGCGGCGGCGGGTATCGCCGGGGTGATCAAGGCGGTGCTGTGCCTCGGCAAGGGGCTGATCCCGCCCAACCTGCATTTCGAACGGCCTAATCCGAAGATCCCGTTCGACCGGCTTCCGCTGAGGGTGCCGACGGAGATGATGCCGTTCCCGGAGTCAGCGGGCCCGCGCCGGGCCGGGGTGAACTCGTTCGGCTTCGGCGGGACGAACGCACACGCCATCCTGGAGCAGTGGACGGGATCCGAGCCGGTCGCGGTGACCGAGGAGGAGGCCGGGCCGGTTCTCGTGCCGCTGTCGGCGCGAAGCCCGGAAGCCTTGCGTGCGTTGGTGGATTCCTACGCGACGGCGCTGGAAAGTCCGGGAAGCCCTTCCCTGTGGCGGGTTGCCAGGGCGGCATCGCGGCAGCGTGAGCACCATCCACTGCGGACGTTCGTGGTGGCCGGGGACGCGGCGGAGGCGGCAGCCAAGCTACGGGAACTGACCGTTGAGCCGAGGCGGACGACGCGGCCGGGAAATGCCTTCGTGTACACCGGAATGGGCCCGCAGTGGTGGGGTATGGGCCGTGAGCTCCTGGCGACGGAGCGGCGTTTCGCCGAGGTTGTCACGGCTTGCGACAAGGTGCTGGCGAAATTCGGGGTGTGCGTCGCGGACGAGCTCGACCGCGACGAAGCCGAGTCACGGCTGACCGAAACTCTGTACGCGCAGGTCGCGAATTTCGTGGTGCAGGCCGGGCTCACCGCGTTGTGGCGGGAGTGGGGAATCGAGCCGGACTTCGTCGTGGGCCACAGTGTCGGCGAGGTCGCTGCCGCTTATGCGGCGGGCGTGTACACGCTCGAAGACGCCCTCACCATCAGCTTCCACCGTGCGAACCTTCAGTCACGCCTTGCCGGCCGCGGCGCGATGGCGGCCGTGGACCTGCCCGCGGACGAGGTTGCCGCGTATCTGCGGGATGGCGTCGCGGTCGCCGCGGTCAACAGCACGTACGCGACAACGCTCGCCGGCGACCACGACGCCTTGGCAGCGGTGAGCCGGGAGCTGACAGACGCGGGAGCATCGGTGAAACCGCTCCGCGTCGAGGTGGCGTACCACAGCCACCAGATGGAGGAGATCCGCGAACCGCTGCTCGCCGCGTTGCGGGAGATTCGCCCGCGCCGCGCGGAAGTCCCGCTTTTCTCGACGGTGACCGGTGACCAGGTCGAGGGCCCGGAACTCGATGCGGGTCACTGGTGGCGCAACGTCCGCGAGCCGGTCCTGTTCGCCGACGCGTTCCGGCGCGTGCTCACCCGGGCTCCCGGTGCCGTGCTGGAGATCGGGCCGCATCCGGTGCTCGCGTCCGCGATCGACGAGGCGCTGGCCGACCGGTCCGACGACATCATTCGCCTGGCGTCGTTGCGCCGCGGCGAACAACAGCGCGAGTACTTGCTCACCGCGCTCGGTCAGCGGTATGCCGCCGGCGCCGATCCGGCATGGGACCGGGTGCATCCGGGGCCGCGTGAGCACCTCGATCTGCCGCGGTATCCGTGGCAGCGGGAACGGCACTGGCTGGAATCGGTGGCGTCGCGGCAAAAGCGGCTGGGCACCACCGACCTTTTGCTCGGCGGACAGCCGGTCGCCGGGGTCACGCCGGTCCACGACATCGAGCTGTCGACCTCGGCGCTGTCCTACCTCGATGATCACCGGATCGGCGAGTCCGTGGTGTTCCCCGGCTCCGGTTATCTGGAAGCCGCGCTGGCCGCCTTCCCGGACGACGAGCCGTGTCTGCTCGAAGACGTCGTGTTCCACCGGCCGCTCGTGCTGGCGCCCTCGTCGATCCCGACGCTGCGTGCAGGATTCGACCCGGCACGTCAGCTGCTCACGCTGCACAGCCGCACCCAGCCCGACGATCCTGTGTGGACGTTGCACGCCGAGCTGCGCCGCGGCCACTTCGCCAAGGCGCGGCTGCCGGAACGTCGTACCGGAATACTCGCGGGCCTGGCTGAAGGACTGCCGGAGCTCGGGCATGAAGAGGTGTATGCACGCCTCGGCGGTACCGGGCTGAACTACGGTCCGGCGTTTCGTGCCGTAGAGCGGCTGTGGTGGCGGCAGGAGAGCCGTGAGGTGTTCGCCGAACTGCGGCTGGACACCGCCGAGCAGACGGGCCACCGGCTGCACCCCGTGGTGCTCGACGCGGCGCTACAGGCGGTGATCGCCGGTGCGCTGATGCTCGGCGATGGCGTGGAATCCGGCACCTATGTGCCGGCCAGGATCGATGCGCTGTGGTTCTTCCGCTGCCCGGCCACCCGGCTGTGGGTGCACGGCCGGGGACGGACCGCCGCGGGGCCTGGCCGGATCGAGTGCGATCTGTCCCTGGTGACCGACGACGGTGAAGTCGTCGCCGAGGTGAGGGGGCTGCAAGCCAGGCGGCTCGCGGAAGCGGCGGACGAGCCGTCGGCGCTGGTCTACGGGCACGTGTGGCAGCCGGAACCGCTACCGGAGGCGTCCGAGCGGCAGCTGGACGGCCGGTGGATCGTCATCGGAGCGTCGGCCGCGGCAGCCGGGCTCGTCCGGGACCTCGCCGCAGCCGGGGCAGGCGTCCTCGCCGTGGATCCGGCCGGTGACGACTGGCTCGATCGGGTGCTCGCGGCGGCTTCGGCCTGCCGCGGCGTGGTTTACGTGGACAGCTTCGACGCCGAGGCCGCGTGCGCACCGATCGCCGCACCGTTGCGGCTCGTGCAGGAACTGCCTGCCGTGCCGTTGTTCCTCGTGACCACGGGTGCACAAGGCGTCTCCACAGTGAACCCGCCGGCGGCTTCGTTGTGGGGCTTCGGCCGCGTCGTCGCCGCGGAACGGCCGGAGCTGCGATGCCGGTTGGTGGATCTCGCACCGGGTATGTCCGGGGAGGCGCTGCTTGCCGAAATCCTGCACGACGGAGGCGACGAGGTCTCGCTCCACCCCGACGGCCGGTATGTGCGGCGGTTGAAACCGGCCGAGGACGGCTCGGAACTCGACCACCTCCGCACCAGCACCGACGTCACGCCGGTGCGGCTGGAGTCGTCCGGTGGTGAACTCGGTTTCCTCGCCACCACCCGCCGGCCGCCCGGTCCCGGCGAGGTCGAGCTCCAGGTGTCCCATGTGGGACTCAATTTCAAGGATGTCCTCAAGCACACCGGGCTGATCTCGTCTTACGCGATCGAAGGCAGCCATTCCGGCGAGTCGCTCGGACTCGAATGCGCGGGAACGGTCGTGGCGGTGGGCGACGGCGTGACCGATCTCGAAATCGGAGATGAAGTGTTCGCGCACAGCCGGGACCTGTTCGTCTCGTACGTGACGCTCGACGCGGTACGCGTGGTCAAGAAACCCGCAGCGTTGTCCGCCGCCGAGGCCGCGTCGCTGCTGCCCGTGGTCACCGCGCACCTGTCGCTCGTCCGGCTCGCGGACCTCCGTGACGGGGAGCGGGTGCTCATCCATTCCGCCGCTGGGGGCGTCGGGCTGATGGCGGCGCGGATCGCGAAGTGGCTCGGCGCGGAGGTATTCGTCACCGCGGGCAGTGCACAGCGGCGCGATTTCCTGCGACAGGAGGGCTTTGCGCACGTCGCCGATTCACGGTCGTCGTCGTTCGCGGACGACATCCTGGACTGGACCGGTGGCGCCGGCGTCGATGTGGTGCTGAACTCGTTGCCCGGCAGCATGATCGACCACAGCCTCCGTGCGCTGAGCACCTTCGGGAGGTTCGTCGAGCTGGGCAAACCGGGAGACGTCGCGGACCACGCGGTGCGGCTTGCCTCGACCCGGCGGGCGCTGTCGTTCCACTCCTTCGACTACGACCAGATGATGGCCCTGCGCCCTGGCGACGTCCGGGATTGCATGCGGGCGGTCGCGGAACTCTGCGAGCAGAAGGTGATCGCGCCGTTGCCGGTCGCCGAGTGGCCGGCGAAGGACGCCGCCGAGGCCTTCCGGGCCATGGCGAGCCCCGAACACCGAGGGAAGATCGTGCTGCGCATGGCCGATGAGGAGGTGCTGGTGCCGGCGGCGTCGATGCCCCAGGCGCCGGTCCGGCCGGATCGGACGTACATCATCACCGGTGGTCTCGGTGGCCTCGGCCGGACGGTGGCGCGCTGGCTCGCCGAACAAGGCGCGCGGCACCTCGTGCTCGTCGGCCGCGGCGGGGCCACCACGGACGTCGCCGGTCGGCTGGTGACGGACTTGACCGCCGAAGGCGTCGAGGTGCGGGTCGAGAAGGCCGATATCGGTGACCACGCGCAGGTGCGGGCACTCGTCGCGGCCGTCCGCGCCCAGCTGCCCCCGCTCGCCGGTGTCGTGCATGCCGCGGCCGATTTCGACGACGTCGTGCTCGCCGACGCCGACGCTGACCGGCTGCTCACGGCAACCCGGCCGAAGGCGGAAGGCGCTTGGCATCTGCACCGCGAAACTCTCGGCGACAGTCTCGACTTCTTCGTGCTGTTTTCATCGGTCGCGGCGCAACTGGGCGCGGTCGGCGCGGGCGCGTACGCCACAGCCAACGAGTTCCTCAACGGCCTCGCCCGCTACCGGCGCGCGCAGGGGCTTCCCGCGACCAGCGTCGGCTGGGGAATGATCGACGAGGTCGGAGTCGCGGTGAGCCGTGACGGCTACGTCGGGGATGTCCTTCGCCGCACCGGTCATCGTGGTATTTCCCCTGCACGGTTGGTCGCCGAGCTGGGAGCGTTGCTGCACACGCGGCCTGCGGAGGTGTCGGTCGCCGACATCGATTGGCCGCGGTGGGCGCGTGCGAATCCGCAGCTCGCGGCGTTGCCGACGGTTGCGACCCTGGTCCCGGCGGGCGCCGCGGACAGCGGGGACGAGTCCGTGGGGAGGCGGCTGCGGGAGGCCGGCCCTGACGGCCGCGCGTCGATGCTGCCCGCGCTCGTCATGCCGTTGTTGCAGCGGACCACGGGCCTCACCGAACAGCAGCTCGGCGAAGAGCAGGCGGTCGACGTCGACTCGCTCACCGCGGTCGAGCTACGGGTGCTGCTGCAGAGGCATCTCGGGGTCGCGGTGCCCGCGGTGCGGTTGCAGCGCGGCCTCAGCGTGGGTGTGCTCGCCGAGCTTCTCGTCGACGAGCTGGACCGTACACGGCCCGAAACGGCCGCTGTGCCGCACGAGATCACCTCGGCCGATGGGCTGGTGATCTACGGCCACCTGAGCGTTCCCCCGGACCCCGGACCGCATCCGGCCGTCGTGGTGTGCACGGCGGGCGAAGGCGGAGCGTTGAACGCCGACGGTGACTACGCGCACCTCAGCGAGCACGCGCCACTGCTCGCCGCCGGGTTCGCGGTCTTCACCGTCGACCAGCGCGGCGCGCCAGGGCACGGTCCCGATTTCACCGCCAGGGCCGAAATGGGCGGCGGAGACGTCGACGACGTCGTCGCGGCTACGCGGTACCTCGCCGACCTGCCCGAGATCGACGGCACCCGGATCAGCATCGTGGGCACCAGCCGCGGTGCCTATACCGCGTTGCTGGCGTTGGAACGCCGTCCCGATCTGTGGCGGCACGCGGCACTGCTGATGGGCCTGTACGACCCGGCAGTGCTGGTCGCGGCCGAGCAAGCCCAGCCCGGCACTCTGCTCCCGCCGGGTTCAGGGTTCAGCTCGGCCGACGTCGAACGCTACTTCGGCGCACCGGAACGGCAGCCGCTCGCCGGCGTCGGCACGCTCGGCGCACCGCTGCTGATCGTGCACGGCGACGCGGACTCCGTCGTGCCCCTCGCACAGTCGGAAGAACTCGCCGCCAGGGTACGGGAGGCGGAGCTGCCCGCGGAAATGATCACCGTGCCCGGGTTGGCACACGACAGCGAACACGAAGATCGGGTGTGGACCGGATTGTGGCCCGAGATCGGCCAGTTCCTCAGGGAAGGTACGCGATGACGACTCGGACGGAAGCACTGATCATCGGCGCCGGGCTGTCCGGGATCGGTCAGGCTGTGGCACTCGCGCGAGCCGGGATCGATTTCGTGGTACTGGAGAAGGCGCCGGATCTCGGCGGCACCTGGCAGTCCAACACGTATCCAGGTGCGGCCTGCGACGTCGAAGCGCACCTGTATTCGTACTCGCACACCAAGAATCCTTTCTGGCGCTCGACTTACGCCGGTCAGGAGGAAATCCTCGGGTACCTTCGCGGTGTCGCGGTGCGGCACGGGCTGCTGCCGCGGATCCGCTTCGGCATCCGGGCGGTGAGCGCGCGCTGGGACGAGGGCGCGGCGGAGTGGACCGTCGAGACCGCGGACGGCACCACCTACGTCAGCCGGTTCCTCGTACTCGGGGTCGGTGGCCTGCACATGCCCCGGATTCCGGAGTTGCCTGGCGCGGCGACGTTCCGGGGCAGCACCTGGCATACCTCGTGCTGGAACAACGACGTCGACCTGGCGGGCAAGCACGTGACGCTCGTCGGCGTGGGCGCCTCCGGGGTCCAGGTCGTGCCGCACCTGGCCGAACGTGCCGCGTCGCTGACGATCTTCCAGCGCACCCCGCCGTGGGTGCTGCCGAAGGCGGATGCGGCGATCCCGGCCTGGCGGCAACGGCTTTTCGCGTGGCTCCCGGCCGCGCAGTCCCTGCACCGGCTGGGGATCTACCTGCAACGGGAGAAACGCGGCTTCGGCTTCCATACCCGGCCGGACCTGCTACGCGTCGCCGAGCCGATCGTGCGGCGGCGAATCGCCGAGCAGATCGCGGACCCGTCGCTGCGCGCACTCGTGACGCCGGATTATCCCCTTGGCTGCAAGCGAGTCCTGTTCTCCACCGACTACTACGCGACGCTGAACCGGCCGGACGTCCACGTCGTGTCCGGCAGCCCGGCCGAGGTACGCCAGGACAGGATCGTCGACGAGGCCGGCGGGGAACACCAAACCGATATTCTCGTCTACGCCACAGGATTCGACCTCACCGGCTCGTTCGACCGGATCGAGATCGCCGGCATCGGCGGCCGATCGCTGAAGGAGGCATGGAGGGGCGGCATACACGGCTACCACGGGCTCGCGGTGCCGGACTTCCCGAACATGTTCATGGTCGGGGGGCCCAACGGGTTCGCGCCGTACACGAGCGTCGTGCCGAACATCGAGGCACAGGCCCGCTACGTGGTTCAAGCCATCCGCACGACGCGGTCGACCGGCGCTCGAGCTCTGACAGTGCGCCACGACGCGACCGCCCGCTTCCTGGCCGAGATGCGGACACGTTTCGCCCGGACGATCTGGGCGCCCGACAAGTGCCGCAATTGGTACCAGAGCGACTCGCCGGGCGGAACGGTCCTCTGGCCGAGCTCGACCCTGCACTATCGCCTGCGCCTGCGCACCCTCTGCAGGGATGACTACAGATTCCTGCACGCACAGGAATCTGTCGGCACGTTCCGTGACACCTGACCCGTGCTACAACGAGTCGACAGCGACTAATGTCTCGCCCCGTTGCGGCTGGGCGCTACCGGTGGCCGTATCCCACGCCATCGCCACCGCGGCGGCCTGCTCCCGCCGCCGGCCCGGACTCACTCTTGCGGAGCCTCAACCCGGCGTGCCGGGCCGGGAAACACCGATCTTGGAACAGTCCTTGGTCTGCCGGTCTTGTGTTGACTGATGAGGATCTTGCTGTCTGGATCACCGGGCACCCACGTGCGTGGTCTGCTGGCGCCGCTGGTGGGAAGAACGACTGGGCGGTCGCCTCGTTACCGGTGTGCGAGGACAGCACCCCGCCAGGCTGGGCACGATGGCTACTGGTGCGCCGATCCCTGACACCTATTGAGGGGTAAGGCAAAGGTGTCGGGTGGCGGGGATTCGCTCGCGGCCGTGGGGTGGCCGTGTCGCGAAAGCCACTTTCGGGACCCCAGGCGTCGCGAAAGTGGCTTTCGCGACGCATCTCGACCATGGGTTTCAGCGACGGCACCGGCGTAGCGAAAGCCCCTCCTCGCTACCGCACCCTGTACCCGACGTTGCGAAAGCCACTTTCGCAACGTTGAACGTTGCCAAAGTGGCTTTCGCGACGCTCCCAACTTTGCCTTACCCCTCACTGACCCGCGTGTTCGGACGCTGGGCACCCGAGTGCGGCATCCCAACACGCGAGTTACGTGTCCAAGCACGCGAGTCACGGCTTCGCTCCACCCGCCCCCGCGACGAACGGGCTCGCACCGCAGACCAGGGCCGAAGGCTCTCATCACCGCATCAGACACGACGAAGGGAGCCTTCACTACCTGCTCGACGAGCGCTGTCCAACCTCGACGCCAAGCTGCGCACGTCCATGCGCGCCGAGATCGCCGCGCTGTACCGGCGGGTGCGCAAGTCCTTCGTCTACGTCGCACACGACCAGGTGGAGGCCATGACCTTGGGCACCCGGATCGTCGTGCTCAACGACGGCGTGGTCCAGCAGTACGGCAAGCCGAAGGAGATCTACGACCGTCCCGCCAACGCGTTCGTCGCGCGGTTCATCGGTTCGCCGCCGATGAACGTGCTGCCCGTGCGGGTGCAGGACGGGGCCGGCTCCCGTGGCCGGTTCGGAACCTCGCTATGAAGGCCTCCTGGCTACCTTGAAGTCAGCGAAGTGCTCACGGCCTCGGCCGACAGCATCTTCACCGCACGAAACAAGAAACAAGATCCTTCGACACCACGCCGGATCACCGCACGAACTTCCGGCTCAGGACACTAGCCCGGGCTTCCGGCTTTGGCCAGTGTCCGGTGTGGTGAGCGGGCTGCTCACCTGATCGCAGTGATAGCGCGGGATCTGCTGCTGCCGGTAAGGGTGCTTCTGTCATGATTTTCTGCCCACATTGACGCTGACGGTTGGGTTATGTTGGTCGTTGCGTGGCGGTCATGAACCCCCTGCACACCCACACTCGGGGTTGCCACGTGGAGGAGATAGGAGGGCAGCGGTCCGCTCCCGCCGGAAGGCCCCGGCTGGTAGAGCGGGCCGCTGCCGTTCTCCCATGGTCCGTCGGTGGATATTTCCGGCTGTGCACGGTGTTGCTTCACCGGCAATGGTCCGGTCTGAATCGGTGGCCCCTCGTCCCGGTGGAGTAACGGCCAGTTGCAGGCTGGGGTGACCACATTCTCACGAGGGAGTGCCAGTGCAAAACGCTGATCATTATGGGCAGCCGGGTCGGTTTCCTCTTGACTGCCCCGTGTGTGGCGCCGGAGAGTGGCGAGTGAGGAAGCCCCCGTGTCGATCGGTTAGGGAGTCGCTGCCCTAGTCGGGGGCTTCCTCATCCCACGCCGCACCGTCCTGCACACCTGTGGGTCCTTTATGGATAGATCCCCGGCAGGGACGTGAGTTTCGGAAGTGTCTCGAAGCCGTGATCGAGCTACCCGCGCAGGAGGCCATACACAGGCCGAAATCCCAAGGGTGCGCATCGAACGCTGCCCGTTCGTCGGTGGGTCACTGTCCTCCCGGAACCCTTCGAATTCCTGTGGCAACGCTTGTCCGGGCAGGCGTTACGTTCACCGGACGCCGGTCAGGGTGGACTCCATCGCGAGGACGATGCCGTCCCAAAGGCGGGCTCGGGCGCGCATCGCCGAGCGAACGGTGCCGACGCACTGGTCCCATTTGGCGTCGTCGTCGCCGCAAAGGTCGGCGAGCATCTGCATCGCCATCGGGGTGTGCTCGTCGGCGTCGACTTCGATGTGTCGTTCGAGGTAGCTGCGGAACAAGCGGAAGCGGTCGTCGGCGGGCTCATCTGAGATCACCTTGTCGAACATTTCCGGAATGAGATCCTCTCGGCCGAAGGCGAATGCGGCGGCTTGGCAATGCACGGGCGCCTCGGTGATGAGCCGCCAGGTCGCCGAAACGAATTTCGCCGATGGCTCTGGAATCCGGGGGATAGTCAGTGCATCCGGCACGGTTTTCCCGAGCCGAAGGGCCGCGAGGAACTCGTCGATGGCTCGGGTGTTTGCGCCGGCTTGCGCCATGGCGGCGCGATAGAGCTCGAAATGGCTACTGAATCCCGAATCCAGCTCATCACTCTCTTCGACAAGGACGATGTCATTGATGAGTCGCCTGCTGGTCGCGTGCCCCTGTGGAATCCAGGGCACCTCCACGCAGGTCAACTGACGTTGCAGGCTTTTCAGCAGAGACATGAAGTCCCACACGGCGAACACGTGGTGTTCCATGAAGACAGCGATGTCGGAGGGTGACTCGAAGCTGTCATAAATTCTGTGGGTGGTTACCTTATCGCGTTCCGGTTCGCTCTTGGTGCGGATCATTTCAATTCCGGGGTGGTCGACTTCCCATTCGTACCGGGACATCGCGTTCCTTGTCTGAGGGGTAGTGGTGAAAAGCGGCAAGTTCGTCCGGCGTCACGCCGCTCACGGTCGTCGGGGCGCTTCCGGTCCGAAGGCGTGGGTTCCGGGATCGGCAGTTCCCTTTCGCCAGAGGCGCCTGAACAGGTGGCGCTCCTGAGTGCGACCTGCATGTCGGGGAGCAGGTGGGCGCCATCGGTCCGGGCTGCGGCGCGGCGCGTGGCGGGACTGTCCGGCAGTCACGGCGGGCGCATGCTCGAGACCAAGTACGACAACATCGGGGAACACGCACTACTCCTCGCGACACTATGAGCATACGGAAGCTTATGTGAAAGGTGTTCAGCTTGACGCATTTGACGCCCTTCTTCGGCGGTAGTGATCAATTTCAATCTGTACCGTAGTGGCGTGCACTATCGGTCGGAAATAGGTAGCCACCGTTAGTACCCGCCTGCGCACCGATCTCGTCTGGAGGCATCATGCCGTTGTGCTGTGCGTGATCAGAATCAGGAGAAGTCGGATCATTGGCGTGTTGGCCGGACGCAATCGGTGTGGATTCACTGATGAGTACGAACCGGATGGTGATCCTCAGTTACGGTGCGAAGCTGGTGTGGAGTCGTGAAGCAGCCTTCGAAGCCCGGCATGGTCCCGACGAGTCGGCTGTCATTCCCTGTCTCCGTTCCACGCCGAGGACACGGCCGGCATGGCTCCGGCCATGCGCTCGGCGCGCCCGCTGACCGGGGTGAGAGTGCGGGCGATCTGGCCGGCGTGTGTTTCGGCCACGGTTTGGTCCGCGCGCTGCGCACTATATGGGTATCGGCGCTTGTGGGACGCTCGGCCGGTCGAGGTGCATGATCGTCCACGCTGGAGTGACCGAGATCTCGGACGACCGTCGGGGAAGCAGATCCCCAGGCTCCCAGGGGGTTGGGAGATCCGGCCGTGGCTGAACCAGCCGTTCGCCGAGACCACCTGGGTGCTGCGGTCGGCTGAGCTCGGCTGACTTTGGTCAGCGGCTCCGGCGACCGTGTCCTTGAGTCTTGAAGATCTGCCTGAAAGTTCCTATTTGCTGGGCCGGATGAGTGATCAACTGCCACCAGGGTTGAGCAAAGGCTAGCCTAACCTCAGCTACTCTCGACGACCTTGACCTGCTTGTTTGGGTCAGCGTCCCTTGGCATGCAAAGGGATTGGGTCGAAGGGCTGGCAAGTGGGCGGCCCCGGGGTGCCGGTTGCCTAGGACTAATGAAAGTGACTACCGTTGTCGATAGTGACTTGATGTATCGAACCGGTGAAATTCCGATCGCTGTCAGTGACCTTCGGAGGAGGGGTTTGTGAGCTCATCGACCACGTGGTTGCGCTGCCACGAGTCAAGGCCGAGGGCTGAGGCTCGCGTGGTGTGCCTGCCGCACGCTGGGGGCGCGGCCAGTTTCTATGCCTCATGGGCGGCCGCGATTTCGCCTGCCTTCGAGGTCGTGACCGTGCAGTACCCCGGTCGGGAGGACCGTCTGGTCGAGCCGTTCACCGTGGGGATGTCCACTCTCGCCGAGGACATCGCTTCAGTCCTCGTCTCACTGGACGAGCGTCCGATCGTCCTCTTCGGACACAGCCTCGGTGCGCTTGTGGCTTACGAGGTGGCACGGACTCTTGAATTTCGCGACGGAATCATGCCCGCACGACTCGTGGTGTCCGGACGGCGAGCGCCGTCCGATCCGCCAGGCGGGTCGGTCCACTTGATGTCCGACGATGCTCTGGTGGACGAGTTGGTCGGACTCGGTGGCACGGACGGCGTTCTCCTGGCCGACCCGGACGCGCGGTCGGTGTTCCTGCCCGCGATTCGTGAGGACTTCCGGCTCGCCGAGACCTACCGGCACGTGTCCGGCGTGGACCTCAGCTGCCCCATCACTTCGGTGATCGGGAACGAGGACACCGAGGTGAAGGCCGCGCAGGCGGCACGCTGGGCCGACCACACCACCGGACCGTTCGACCTGATCCTGCTGCCTGGTGGGCACTTCTACCTGATCGACGAGGCTGAGGCCGTACTGGATCTCCTCGCCCGTCCCATCCCGGTGATGAGAGGCAGTTCGTGACAGTCGAACGTCGGATCCCGCTCGATTCGGACTACATCCGGGTCGCGGGCGCGTTGGCAGCAGGTTCCACCGAACCCCATATGGTCTACGAGAACCAGGGCTCGGTTTGCTGGGCCGAAGGTGAAGCGGCCGTTTTCACCGTGCACGCCACGGGCGTGACGCTGACCGAGAACGGGAAGCGGACCGAACTCCCCGGAGAGCGACCGTCGGCGGCGGTCGCGGATGCGTTTGGCGCCATCGCCACATCGGGGTGGCGAGCCTATGGTTGGGCAAGTTTCGAGTGGAGCCACCTGCTGCACGGAGGTGTTCGCGCCGACACGGACGATCCGTTGGCGTATCTCGCGGTGCCGCTCCGTGAGATACGGCTCGCCAACGGCGCGGCGATCCTGCGCGCGGCGACCGAGTCCGAATTGGACGCACTCGAACAGCGGCTCTCCGGCGCGGTGCTGTCAGCGATCTCTCCGCTGGTTTCGGACCGGGTGGCGGTCGATGACCGCGAAGACCTGTTCGGGTACCGGGACGCGGTCGCGGCCGCCGTGGTCGACATCCGGGCAGGCCTGCTGGACAAGGTGATCCTCTCCCGTGTCGTGCCGATCAAGGAGGAGATCGACTTCCCGGCCACCTACGTGACGGGTCGCCAGGGGAACACCCCTGCGCGCTCGTTCCTGCTGCGCCTCGGCGGCTGGGAGGCGGCCGGGTTCAGTCCGGAAATCGTCGCGGGAGTCGGCGCGGACGGCGCGGTCAGAACCCAGCCACTGGCCGGGACGCGGGCGTTCGAGGGGGACGCGCCCTTCGACGCGGCACGTCGTGACGAGTTGTACTGCGACGCCAAGGAAGTCTTCGAACACGCCATTTCAGTGCGGCTCGCCGCCGCCGAGATGGCAGTGGTGTGCGTGCCGGGATCGGTGCACGTGGCTGATTTCATGTCGGTCAAGGAGCGTGGGACCGTACAGCATCTGGCGTCCGATGTGGCGGGCACGCTTGCGGACGACCGGACGGCCTTGGACGCGCTGGCAGCGTTGTTCCCGGCGGTCACGGCCTCGGGAATCCCCAAGGCAAAGGCCTGCGAAGTGATCCACCGGGTCGAGCCTGGCACCCGCGGCCTCTACAGCGGAGCCGTGCTCACCATGGATTCCGACGGCGCCATGGACGCCGCACTGGTGCTGCGCAGTGTGTTCCGTCGCGATGGGCGCACTTGGCTGCGCGCGGGCGCGGGGATCGTGGCGCAGTCCACTCCGGACAGGGAGTTCGAGGAGACGGTGGAGAAGCTGCACAGCGTATCGCGGTTTCTGGTGCCGCCGGTCCCCGCGCTCGTCCCGGCGGCGACGTCGTGACCCGTGTGGTGGTGGCGGGGACGGCGTTCGGACGGATCTACCTCGACGCGGTGTCGGCGGCCCCGGACCTCACCCTCGACGGAATCCTGGCGAACGGGAGCGACTATTCGCGGGACTGTGCGGCGCGCTACGGGGTTCCGTTGTTCGGGTCGGTGGACGACGTGCCCGGCGACGTGGGCACGGCTTGCGTGGTCGTCCGGTCCGGTGCGCTCGGCGGTCAGGGAACCGAACTGGCGCAAGCGTTCCTGCGCAGGGGCGTACACGTCCTGCAGGAACATCCGGTGCATGCCGACGAAATCGCCGCGAACCTGCGGATCGCGCGGGCGAACGAGGTCGCGTATGCGGTCAACACCCTGTATCCGCGTCTCCGGCCGGTGCGCAGGTTCCTGGCCGCCGTGGATGTGCTGCGGAGAAGGCAAAGGCTCGACTTCATCGACGCGGCCTGCAACAGCCAGGTCGCCTATCCCCTGCTGGACGTGCTCGGCCGGATGACGGGCGGCCTGCGGCCGTGGGCGTTCGGTGAGGCGCACAGCGCGGAGCGGCAACCGTTCTCGAGCATGCACGCCGAAGTCGGCGGTGTGCCGGTCACCTTGAGAATCCAGAATCAGGTGCATCCCGGTGACCCGGACAACCATTCGTACCTCCTGCACCGGATCTCGGCCGGCTGTGAGGGTGGTGTGCTGTCCCTCGCCGACACGCACGGTCCGGTGCTGTGGAATCCGCGCCTGCACTCGCCCCGGGACGAAACCGGCCGGCTGATGATGGCCGGACCCGGCACCGAACGCCTGGACGTGCCCAGCACCGTCGTACTCGGCGAGGAGGCACCTGGCACCTACCACCAGGTGTTCGCGGAACTGTGGCCCGATGCGGTCGCGGAGAGCCTGCGCGCACTGCACAGGGCCGCCGCCGAGCCGAACCGGCGGATGACCGACGGCCAGTGGGCGCTGGGCGTGTCCCGGATGTGGAGCGCCCTCACCGCCCGGATCGGAATGCCGGAACTGGTGGAACCACCGGAGCCCGGACCGATTCCGCTCGCCGATCTCCTCGCCGTGAAGGGCACCGCATGAACTGCAGCCACGTTCTGCTGAAGGTCGACGACCTGCACCAAGCCGTCCGGGATTTCCGGAAACTCGGGTTCACCGTCGACTACGCCTCGGCCGGACGCAAGGCCCGGCACGCCCACATCTGGTTCAGCTCGGGGCCGATCGTGGAACTGCTCTCCACTCCGCCTGGCGCGTCATTGATGACGGTGCCACTGAATCTGGCGTTCGGCCGGGGCGCGGGGGCGAGAATGACTCGCTGGGCTCGTGCCGGCGAAGGATTCTGCGACGCCGCGGTGCTCGCCGGCCGGGAGGAACTCCGGCGCGCGGGACGGGTGGTGAACTGGAAACGCACCAAACCCGACGGTTCCACGACGGCGTTCGCGTTCACATACCCGCGGAACGACCGGACCCCGTTCCTGGTCACCCCGTACGACCCTCCGCAACATCCCGCGAACGTGTGGCACGCCAACGGTGCCGAGAGGGTGAGTCGTGTCCTCGTGGACGTCACACCCACTGAACGCGCGGAGTTCGACCGGATCACCGCGGGCGGGGGAGATTTCGAGCTTCGCGACGCGGACGTGACCGAGATCCGCGCCGTCGTGTTGCCGGGCTTGAACCGCCCGCTCGACCCCGCTCTGCTGCACGGCGCGGTCTTTCTGCCTTGCTGAACCACCCGGAGGAGATCATGTCCATCAATCGTCGTGTCCTGTTCCGGACGGCCGGACTCGCGGCCGGCGTCGCCGGCGCGGGCGCGTTGCTCAATGCGTGTGGCACGTCGATCCCCGCCTCGGGACCGGTGCGGCACACCGGTCCCTCCGTGGCGAGGCCAGGAGGCGTCCTGCGCGCGGTGTTCACCGGTGGCGGAGCGGCCGAAAGTCTCGACCCGCTCGGCAGTGGTTCGCCCGTCGACTTCGTGCGCGGTGATGTCGTGTTCGACTCACTGTTCACGCTGGGCGGTGGTGAGGTCGTGCCCGCACTCGCGACCGGGATCGAGGTAGGACCAGGAGCTACGTCGTTCGTGCTGACGTTGCGCGAAGGCGTGAAATGGCACGACGGGTCGCCGTTCACCGCGGACGACGTCGCCTACGGTTTCCGGTTCATGAGTTCCCCGGAGCGGGCCTATCCGAGCCAGCTCTCCGCGTACTTCGATTTCGACAAGCTCCAGATCCGCGACCCGTTCACGCTCGTGGTTCCCGCCCGCCGGCCGGTGGGCGACCCCGCACTGTTCCTGGCCGCCTTCCCCGGCAAGATGGTGAAGAACGGTGCGACGTTCACCGGGGCCACCGCGATCGGTACCGGTGCCTATCAGGTGACGGCGTTCGAGGCCGGCCGTGAGTCGCGGCTCAAGCGGTTCGACGGACATTGGTCGGGGAAGGCCCCGGCGGACGAACTGGTGCTGCTCAGCCTCTCCGATCCGCAGGCCAAGGTGAACGCGGTCGTCACCGGCCAGGCCGACTACGCGGGCGATATCCCTTTCACCACAGGCAAAGCCGGTGTTGCCGGCAACGACTTCGAGGTCCGCACCGCCGGTGAGGAGAACCGGACGGCCTACGGCTGGGTGCTCAATACGACCCGCAAGCCGTTCGACGACCCGCGGGCCCGCAAGGCGGTGCGGCTGGCGATCGACCGGCGGGCGCTGTTGGACACCGTGCTGCTGGGCTACGGCGTGCCCGGCAACGACCTGTTGTGCGCTGGGGCCAAGTACTTCACGCCGCGTGACGTTCCGGCGCGTGATCTCGACCAGGCGAGGAAACTGGTCAAGGAGTCCGGTGCCGACGCGGCGGAGATCGTGATCCGCACCGCGGAGTGGGAGATCGGCTACAACGCCTCCACTCAGCTGCTGGTCGAGCAGCTCAAGGAAGCCGGGCTGAAGGTCCGCGCGGATATCGTGAGCCCGCCGGAGTTCTTCGAGCCGAACGCTGTCGGTGCCGCGAACGCGGTCGCCTTCTCCAGCGGAGCGGTACCCCTGGCCGTGATCTACGGCAGGCTCGCCGCCTACCCGCCGCTCGCGCTCAAGGACGACGGGTTCACCGCGGCGTTCGGCCGGGCCATCGGCAGTGCCAACGAGGCCGAACGGGCCAAGGCCTGGAAAGACGCCCAGGAGATCATGTACGACCGGGGCAACACCGTGGTGTGGGGGCAGGCCGACGTGCTGAGCCTCGCCCGCAAGGCGGTGGCGGGCATCACGGTCCGTGACCAGGCCAAGTACCCCTACCTCGGCAAGGCCGGGCTCGCGTGATCCGTTCTCTCCCGGGACGGCTCTCGGCAGGCGCTGTTCTGCTGGCACTGCTGACTTTCGTCGTCTACGTCGGGGTCGATCTGCTGCCAGGGGATCCGGTCACCAGCAGGCTCGGCCCGAACACCCCGCCCGAGCGGATCGCCGAACTCCGGCACCACCTCGGCCTTGATCGTCCGGTGCTCGCCCGGTACGGCGAATGGGTCGCCGGTCTGTTCCGCGGTGACCTTGGCATCTCGGCGTCCGGTCGGCCGGTCACCGGGATGCTGTCCGACCGGGTCGGCAACTCCGCGCTCCTGGCGGCCATGGCGGTGCTGCTGCTCGCGCCGCTGTCGCTCGTGCTCGGTCTGTGGGCGGCGTGGCGCCGAGGCGGGCCTGCCGACCGGGTCGTGTCGACGGGCGCGCTGCTCCTGGTGTCGGTGCCGGAGTTCGTCGTGGCGGGAGCGCTGGTGCTGCTGTTCGCGGTGAGCCTGCGGATGTTCCCCGCCGTGTCGCTGCTGCCGGTGGGCGCGAGTCCGCTGGCGTATCCGGAAGTACTCGTGCTGCCGGTGCTGAGCCTGCTGCTGGTCGGACTGGCTTACGCGGTGCGGGTCATCCGCGCGTCGGCGTGTGCCGTACTGGCGAGCCCGCACGTGGAGTTCCTGCGGCTCGGCGGGGCTTCCGGGAGGACGGTGCTGCGCAGGGCCGTCGTCCCGGCGGTGTTGCCGGTCGCGGCGCAGGTGTGGCTGGTGACCGGGGTCGCCTTCGTCGGCGGGGCGGTACTGGTGGAAAAGGTGTTCGGCTACCCGGGCATCGGGGAACTTCTGGTCGCGTCCGTACAGTCCGGCGATCTGCCGGTGGTGCAGGCACTCGTGCTGATCCTCGGCGCGGCGATGCTGGCCGCGCTCGTACTCGCCGATCTCGCCGTGGTGCTGCTGACCCCGAGGCTGCGGACGGGAACACGGTGACCAGGCTCAAGTGGACCTTGTTCGGTCTCGCGGTACTGGCCGTCCTCTTCGGACCGCTTGTCGCGCCGCATCCGGCCACGGCCCCCATCGGTCCGCCGTTCGCCCCACCGGGAACGGCCGGTCCGCTGGGCACCGACCAGCTCGGCCGCGACGTCCTTTCGCGGCTGTTGCACGGCGGCGCGCCGATGCTGCTCACCAGCGCGCTCGCCGCGCTGATCGGTTCGGGAGCCGGGGTGACGGCGGGACTGTTCACGGCACTGGCCTCTTCCGGCAGGCGCTGGGTGGAAGCGATCTTCGTGCGCCCCTTGGACCTGCTCGCCGCCGTCCCGCCGATTCTGGTGCTGCTGCTGGTACTCACGGCTTTGCCGAACCGG
This sequence comes from Amycolatopsis sp. NPDC102389, assembly GCF_044765885.1. Classification (NCBI taxonomy): domain Bacteria; kingdom Bacillati; phylum Actinomycetota; class Actinomycetes; order Pseudonocardiales; family Pseudonocardiaceae; genus Amycolatopsis; species Amycolatopsis sp. NPDC102389. The sequence goes on along the minus strand of NZ_JBIWKX010000008.1, from coordinate 23,368 downwards.
GCGGGGATCGTGCTGGCGGTGGCGCTGTCGAGTGTCCCGCTTTCGGCCCGGATCACCCGCGCGGCGGCGGAACAGGTGATCGGCCGAGCCCACGTCGAGGTGGCTCTCGCCCGCGGCGAGAGCTGGGCGTGGCTGCTGGGCCGCGAAATCCTCCCTTTGGTGGCGAGCACCGTTTTGGCCGATCTCGGCATCCGTTTCGTCACGGCCGTCTATCTGGTCGCGGCGGCGGGCTTCCTGGGACTCGGCACATCGGCTTCGGATTGGGGACTGCTGATCGTGGAAGCGTTGCCCGGAGCGGCTTTGCAGCCGTGGGCGCTGCTGGCCCCGGTGGCCGGGATCGCGCTGGTCGCGGTGACGGCCAACCTCGCTTCGGACGCGTTGGCCCGGCGGTCGAGGGGAGTGCTCGGATGACCGCGCTCGTGGAAGTGCGGGACCTGCGCCTGCTGGCCGGCGGCCGCCCTGTCCTGGACGGTGTCGATCTCGTGCTGGCCGAAGGGGAATCGGTCGGCTTGGTCGGCACGTCGGGCTCCGGAAAGACGACTCTCGCGCTGGCGGTGCTCGGCCATCTGCGGTCCGGTGTCCGGCACGGTGGCGGAAGAGTTTCGGTGCGGGGAAAGGACATGCTGCCCACACCGGCGCCGGGAGTTCGGGGTGGCACGATCGGCTACGTCGGCCAGGATCCCGGGGTCTCCCTCAATCCTTACGCGCGGATCTCCTCGATCCTCCTCTCCGCGGCAGGCCCCACCCCGCGCGCCGCCCGGGCCGGACGCGTGCGCGATCTGCTGGAACGCGTCGGGCTGCCGCGTGAGGACGCGTTCGCGCGCCGCTACCCGCATCAGCTCTCCGGCGGTCAGCAACAGCGGGTGGTCCTCGCCGCGGCGCTGGCGCGCGAACCGCGGCTGCTCGTGCTCGACGAGCCGACGACCGCACTCGACCTCGTCGCCAAAGCCGAGGTCCTGCGCGAGATCCGGCGGCAGACCGAAACCGGCGTCGCCCTGCTCTGGGTCAGTCACGACCTGAGCACCGTGCGCGAACTGGTCGATCGGGTGGTGGTGCTGGACGTGGGCAAGGTCACCGAAGACCGTTCCGCCGTCGAGGTGACCGCCGCCCCGGCGGTCCCGGTCACACGCGCGGCAGCCAGGGCGGAAGATCCCGCTATTGTCCTCAGTGGACGTTCGCTGACCGCCTCCTTCGGCGAGCGGGAGATTCTGTCCGATGTGGACTTCGACCTCCACCGCGGCGCCTGTCTCGCGGTTCTCGGGGTGTCCGGAGTCGGGAAGAGCACCCTGGCCAGGTGCCTGGCCGGGCTGCATCGGCCGAAGAGCGGGTCCGTCCTGCTGCACGGCACCGCGTTGGCGCCCGGCGTGCGAGGGCGCTCCGACGCCGAACGCGCCGCGATCGCCCTGGTGGCACAGAATCCGGCCGAGGCACTGCACCCGCACCAGGACGTTCGCACCGCTCTTTCCCGGCCCCTGCGGAGGCTACGGGGAATCACGTCGCGGTCGGGGCAGGACGCCGAGGTCCCCCGGTTGCTCGAGGCCGTGCGGCTGCCGTCCGCACTGGCGTCACGGCTGCCCGGTGAACTCTCCGGTGGCCAGCGTCAGCGGGTCGCGCTGGCCCGTGCGCTCGCCGCCGGACCCGAGGTGCTGATCTGCGACGAAGCCACCTCCGCGCTGGACACCGCGTCCCAGGCCGGGGTTCTGGACCTGCTGGCCGGACTGCGCGCCGAGCTCGGCGTCGCGGTCCTGCTGATCACCCATGACCCGTGGGTCGCCGCGTCGGCCTCGGACAGCGTCCTGGTGCTCGCCGGTGGCCGCGCCGTCGCGTCCGGGCCGACCGCGGGCCTGCTCCCGGTCGGCGAGGATCCGGAGAAGCTCGTGACCCGTTTGCTCGTTTCCCCCATCGCTGAAGGAGTTCTACCGGCATGAGCGCACCCGAGATCGTTGCCGAATTGCGGACTCTGGGGGTGGACCTCTGGCAGGACAGCGGCCAGATCCGCTTCCGTGCCCCTCACGGGGTGCTCACCGACGAGTGGAGGACCGCGCTGCGTGCGCACAAAGCCGAGATCGTGGAACTCCTCGCTCGCGACGGCGAACCCGCCGCCGTCACCCACGACGAGGAGGCACGCCACGAACCGTTTCCCTTGACCGACGTGCAGACGGCGTATCTGCTCGGCCGTCGCGAGTCGTTCGGCTTCGGGGGCGTGGCCTGCCACGGCTACCTCGAGGTGCGCTATCCGGAACTGGACGCGGCTCGGGTCGAGGACGCGTGGAACACCTTGGTGCAGCGGCACGACATGCTGCGCGCGGTCGTCGAACGCGACGGCTACCAGCACGTCCTGCCCGAGGTGTCGCGATGCCCGGTCCCGGTGGCCGAATCGGTGGAGGCCGTCCGCGCCGAACTCGGGCACCGCCACTACGAGACCGATGTGTGGCCGCTGTTCGACCTGCGGGTCACCCACCGCCCGGATGGCGACGTCCTGCACATCTCGATGGATTCGCTGATCGCGGACTGGGCCAGCGCGGGCGTGCTGCTGGACGAACTGGACCAGCTGCTGGCGAACCCGGACGTGGTGCTGCCACCGCTGGAGATCACCTTCCGCGACTACCTGCTCGCCGAACGCGGGCTGCGCGACACCGCTCGCTACCGCGCGGACCGCGACTACTGGCGGGCACGTATCGACGACCTGCCAAGCGCGCCCGAACTGCCGTCGCTCAGCGGCGCGGAATCCGGGCCGGTCGGCTTCCGCCGTCACCACGCCAGGCTCTCCGCACCACAATGGGAGGGGCTGCGGGAGCAAGCCCGCCAGCACGGAATCACCCCCTCGACGGCGGTCCTCGCCGGCTATGCCGCCGTGCTGGGCCGCTGGTCCCGTCGCCCGCGGTTCAGCCTCAACCTCACCCTGCTCAACCGGCAGCCCCTGCATCCGCAGGTGAACGCGCTGGTCGGCGACTTCACGTCGGTCAGCCTGCTGGCCGTGGAGGACTCGGCGGGGCTGCCCTTCCACGAGTGGGCCGCCCGGACGGGGGCGCGGATGTTCGACGACCTCGATCACCGGCTGTTCTCCGGCGTCGAGGTCATGCGCGAGATCACCCGCCGCCGCGACCGTGACGCCGCGCTGATGCCGATCGTGTTCACCAGCGCGATCGGCCTCGGCGGCCGGACCGGATCCGGCATCACCCAGACCCCGCAGGTCTTCCTCGACTGCCAGGTCACCGACGACGCCGATGGTCTGCAGGTGAACTGGGACGTCCGGCAGGGTATCTTCCCCGACGGCCTGATCGAGGACATGTTCGCGGCGCTGGAAGCCGCTCTTGTCCGGCTGGCGGAGTCACCGGGAGCGTGGCTCGTCACCGATCTGGTGCCGCTGCCGGCGTGGCAGGCCGAAGAACGTGCCCGGGTCAACGACACCGCCGCGCCGCTCACGTCTGCGTTGCTGCACGCCGGGGTGTTCGACCAGGCCGCCCGGACACCCAAAGCCGTCGCTGTCGACGGCCCGGCGGGCACGCTGACCTACGGCGGACTGGCTCGCCGCGCAGGAGGTGTCGCGGAAGCGTTGCGCGAGAAGGGGATCGTTCCGGGCGAGCTGGTCGCGGTCAACCTGGACAAGGGGCCCGATCAGATCACCGCGGTGCTCGGGATCCTGCTCGCGGGCGGCGTCTATCTGCCGGTGGACACCACACAGCCGCCGTTACGACGGGACAAGCTCGTCGCCGCCGCCGGCCACGTCGTGACCCAGGCGTGGTTCGAGGACCTAACACCGGTCGAGGACATTCCCGTGGTCGCCGGAGGGGACCCGGATTCGCTCGCCTACGTCATCTACACGTCGGGCTCGACCGGTGAGCCCAAGGGCGTCATGATCACCCACCGGGCCGCCGCCAACACCGTCGAGGACGTCAACCGCCGCTTCGGCGTCACCGCGGCCGACCGCGTGCTCGGCTTGGCACAGCTGGGATTCGACCTCTCGGTCTACGACATCTTCGGTCTGCTTTCGGCAGGCGGGGCGCTCGTCCTGCCCGACCCCGCCCGGCCCGCCGACCCGTCGCACTGGGCCCGGCTCGTGGCCGACCACGGCGTCACGATGTGGAACTCGGTGCCCGCGCAGCTGCAGATGCTGGCGCATTACCTGCCCGCGGAACCAGTGTCGCTGCGGACGTTGCGGCTCGCGCTGCTCTCCGGTGACTGGATCCCGGTCACGCTGCCCGGCGAGATCCGCGCGTTCGCCCCGGACCTGGAGGTGATCGGTCTCGGCGGCGCCACCGAGGCCGCGATCTGGTCCATTCACCATCCCATCGACCATGTGCCCGGACACTGGACCTCCATCCCGTACGGCGTCCCGCTCACCAACCAGACCTTCCGCGTACTGGACCAGGCCCACCGCGACTGTCCGGTGTGGACGGCCGGGGAGCTGTACATCGGCGGCGCAGGGCTGGCGACGGGCTACCTCGGTGACGACGCCTTGACCGCGGCCCGGTTCGTCACGGTCGCGGGGGAGCGGCTCTACCGCACAGGCGACCTCGGCCGATACCTGCCCGGTGGGGAAATCGAGTTCCTCGGCCGGGAGGACACCCAGGTCAAGATCCGGGGCCACCGGGTCGAACTGGGCGAGGTGGAGGCGGCGCTGCTGGCCCATGACGCTGTGGGCGCGGCGGCCGCGGTGGTGGCGGGTGAGCGCCACGGCGAGCGGGCGCTTCTCGGTTTCGTCGAACCCGCTCGCCTTCTCGAACCGGCCACCTCACCCGATCTCGCCATGGCAGGCCGGTTCGCGGACCGGCAGGTCGCGGACTTCGACGCCGCACAGGTCGCCAGGCACGTCCGGCTGCTGCACCAGGCCGCGCTCACCTCGATGCGCGAAGCGCTCGCGTGCCATCCCGAAGTGCACGAACGGCACCGCTGGCTCGCCCGTCACTGGCGCGACCTGGTCGCCGGCGCCCCGGAGATCAATGCCATGGGGATCAGCGCTGAAGAGGCCTGGTCGCTGCTCGACGACGACCCCCTGTGCACGCCTGAGTTCCTGGCGTTTCATCGTGCCCATGTCGAGCGGGTGCACGAACTGCTCGACGGCGAGCAGAACCCATTCGAGCTGCTGTTCCCCCAGGGCGACATGGCCCGCGCGCGTGCGGTCTATCGGGACAATCCGATCTTCCGGTACCTCAACGCCGCCGCCGCGGCGGTGCTCAACCGGATCGCCGCCGCGCACACCGGCGGGCCGCTGCGGATCCTGGAGGTCGGCGCGGGGGCCGGGGCGACCACCGACGCCGTCCTGCCGATGCTCGCGGGCCACGAGATCGACTACCTGTTCACCGACGTCTCGCCGTTCTTCCTTGCCGAGGCACGGGAACGCTTCGGTGAGCACCCCGGCGTCCGCTTCGGGCTGTTCGACCTCGACCAGGACCACCGGTCGCAGGGTTTCGCGCCGAACTCGTTCGACGTCGTGGTTTGCGGCGGCGTGCTGAACAGCGTGCGGCGGCCGGAAACGGTACTGGATCTGGTGGCTCCCGGCGGGTGGCTCGTGGTCACCGAACCCGTCGTCGAGCATCCGCACATCATGCTGACGCAGGGCTTCATGATGGACGGCCCGGCGTTGCGGTCCCGCCAGGACTGGCTCGACCTGATCGGCGGTGCCGATCTGTGCCTGCCGGGCGACGACCATCCCCAAGCGGCTCAAGGGATCCAGCTGTTCGCGAAGCGGGTGAAGGCCGATCGCGCGTCCGTCACCCCCGAAGAGCTGACCTCGTTCCTCGCCCGGAGGCTGCCCGCGCACATGGTGCCGTCGCACCTTCAGGTGGTGGATGGACTCCCGTTCACCGGCAACGGCAAGATCGACCGCAAGACGCTGGCCGGCTGGCGCCCCGCCGCCACCGACGACGCGGGCGCTCACGACGGTCCCGCCGAGGACGAGCTCGAGGGCAGGCTGTGCGGGCTGTGGGCGCGGGCGCTCCGGCTGGCCAGGATCGGCCGGCACGACAGCTTCTACGACCGCGGCGCCGACTCCCTGATCCTCGCGAGGGTCGCCGGACAGCTGCGCGAACAGGTGCCTGAAGCGGCGGACGTCGCCTACGACACGTTGCTGCGGCAGATGCTCAACGAGCCGACGGTGGCGGCTCTTGCCGCGTCACTGCGTGCCCGAGATCGCCCCGCGCCCATCGCGCGACGCGACGACCGGGGCAACTCCCTGCTGGTGCCGTTCGGCGGGGGCGACGGCCCGGCCCGGGTGCTGTTCCACGCGGCACTCGGCACGATGGACTACTTCCATTCGCTGGCGAGCGCACTGGTGGCCCAAGACCTCGGGCCCGTGCTGGGAATCGCGGTCGCCGACACCGACACCTACCTGTCCATCGACGCGAGGGAACTCATCGGGCGGGTCGCCGACGACTACACCGACCGGCTGCTTGCCGAGGGGCACACCAGGTTCCAGCTCATCGGGTACTGCCTCGGCGGGCTGCTGGCGACCGAGGTGGCCCGGCGACTGCTCGAACGCGGTGCCGAAGTCGCGGATCTGACGCTCGTCGACAGCATCCCGATGTTCCTCGAAACCGACGAGGAGCTTGCGTTCGAGGCCATTTTCGTGCCCAACCTCAACCTCGACCCGGTCGCCACGGTGTTCGGTCCCGAGGTGGACGGTGCGGACGTCTACCGGGCGATCGACGGGCTGATGGCCGAGCACGACCGCAAGGTGCCCGCCGGGGCCATGGCTTCGCTGACCGGCGATCCCGGGCTGGAGGCGGTCGCCGCCGCCGTGCGCGGACAGCATGAGCGCACGCAGGCCGAGCGGCTCGCTTCCTACGCGGAGGCCGCCGCGAGCCAGGCAGGCATCCCGGTCGGCCCGGAACTGGTGCCCGCGTTGTTCGAGGTCTGCCGGCACAGCATGCGGGCCGCCCGGTTCGACCCCGAGCCTTACGCCGGTGACATGACCTTCCTGCGTGCCTCCGAACAGCAGTCGTTCGGTGTCACCGCGGGCGTCGGTCACCTCGCCGCACCGTTCTGGGCGGACCTCTGTCTCGGCGAGTTCACGGTGACCGACGTGCCCGGAAACCACTTCAGCGTCATCGAGCAACCACACGTCGAGGTGGTGGCCCGTCATCTGGGCGCGTCGATCAAGCGGGGAGCACACTCGTGAGCACGGTGATCGAAGAATCCGCGCCGTCGGAGGCGGAGACCCGGCAGAAGTCCACAATGGACCCCAAGGCCGCCGGGGCCGCGTTGCGCGCGTTGCGCAAGCCGGTGGCTTCGCTGACCAGGCTGGGTGTCGCGCTCTCCGCGTTGGGCACTCTCGCGACCTTGCTGCCGTTCGTCGGCATCGCCGAACTGGGTCGCGTCCTGCTCGAACCCGGGCCGGTCGACGGTGCCGAAGTCTGGCCGATCGCCGGGGTCGTCGCCCTCGCGCTGGTGATCGGCTGGGCGGCCAACGGGGCCGCGCTGTCGGTGACGCATGCCGCCGACCACCGGCTTCAGGCGAGCCTGCGCCGCCGGATCGTGCACCGGCTCGGCCGGGTACCGCTCGGCTGGTACTCCGACACGAACTCCGGCCTGGTGCGCAAGGCAGCCCAGGACGACATCGACGATCTGCACCACCTGATCGCGCACCACGACGTCGAGATGACCGGGGCGATCGTCCTGCCGCTCGGCGGCGTCGCCTACCTGTGCTGGCTGGACTGGCGGCTCGCGCTGCTGGCCATCGCGACCCTGCCGGTCTACCTGGTGGCCTACGGCTCGATGATGCGCGGATTCGTGCAGAAGATGGTCGAGCTGGACGCCGGGGTGGCCCGGGTCAGCGCGGCGATCGTGGAATTCGTGCACGGCATCACCGTGGTCAAGGTGTTCGGACAGGCCAAGCGCGCGCACCGCGCCTACGACGACGCCGTCGGTGAGTTCGGTGACAAATACGCGGGCTGGGTGCGGCCGATGCTCAAACTCGAAGCCCTCACCTCGATGGCACTGTCCGCCCCGGTGGTCGCGCTGGTCGGCCTCGCGGGCGGGATCTGGTTCGTGGCCGAGGGCTGGGTGACGCCGATCGAGGCGCTCGCCGAGGTTCTCGTCGCGATGATCATCCCGACCACCCTGCTGGTGCTGAACCAGGGGATCACCGCGCAGCGCAAGGCGACCGCCGCGGCGAGCCGCATCGTGGCCCTGCTGGACATCCCGCCGCTGCCGATTCCCGGGCAGCCGCGGGAACCGGCGGGACACGACGTCGAGTTCGACGACGTGTCGTTCGCCTACGAGGGAACCGACACCGTCGTGTCCGGCATCAGCCTGCACTGCCTGCCCGGCACGGTCACCGCGCTGGTGGGTGGTTCCGGCGCGGGCAAGTCCACCTTGGCCAAGCTGGTGCCCAGGTTCTACGACGTCACGTCCGGCGCCGTCCGCGTCGGCGGCGTCGACGTACGCCACATCGCGCCCGAAGTGCTCTACCGCAAGGTCGGCTTCGTCCTCCAGGACGTCCGGTTGCTGCACGGCACGGTGGTGGAGAATCTCCGCCTCGGCCGCCCGGACGCCACCGAAGACGAGGTGATCGCCGCCGCCACCGCCGCGCGTATCCACGACCGCGTGCTGGCCCTGCCCAGGGGCTACGACTCCGTCATCGGCGAGGACGCGATCTTCTCCGGTGGCGAGGCACAGCGGATCTCGATCGCGCGGGCCCTGCTCGCCGACACCCCGATCCTGGTACTGGACGAGGCGACGGCCTACGCCGACCCGGAATCCGAGGCACAGATCCAGGACGCGCTGTCCGTGCTCGCCAGGGGCCGGACGGTCCTCGTCATCGCGCACCGGCTCGCCACGATCGCCGGCGTCGACAAGATCGTCGTCCTCGACGGCGGGGTCGTGGTGGAACAAGGGACGCAGGAAGAACTGATCGCCGCGGACGGCCGCTACGCCCGGATGTGGGACGCCTACACCGATGCCGGTGGTGCTGTCAGCCAAGTCACGACTGGGCCGGGGTCGTGAGTGGCGTTTCGGGTTCTCTTGAGGGTAAGGCAAAGGTGACGTGCTCGTCAGCTGGGCTGAAGGGGGCTTTCGCTGCGTCTGATGCGGTGATGGGCCCCTTCGCGTCTTGCTGGTGGTGCCGTGTGGGCGCATCGGGTCGCCGGAGCGCCGTCGATCACGACGCCACCTTCGCTCGACGGGTCGAGAGAACCAACCGTGTCTCAGCTACCTGTAGTCGGGCGGTTTCGCGTGACTGCAGGGACGACACGCGTGATCAGGCGGACGACTCGTGGCGGACCCGGCCGCGTTCGTGTCCCGAAAGCCACTTTCGGGACATCAGACGTCGCGAACGTGGCTTTCGCGACACGCCACTCACGACCACCTGTACCGACGCTGCGGATTCTGCCCGCCCGATCAACCCCAGTCCTGACTTGCCCAACAGCATCGCCTACACCGAGGGGAGCACTCGATGATCCGGGATCTGATGAAGATCCTCGGCCCGAAACATGATCGGGCCGTGAAGATCTACCTGACCTGGCTGGTGGCCTACTCCCTGTTGCAGGGCTTGGCGATGGTCGCCCTCGTACCGGTGCTGCGAGCCGTGTTGACCGGGGACGCCGACGCGGCGTGGCGCTGGCTGGCCGTGGTGCTCGCCGTCGTCGTCGCCACCTGCGTCGCCCGCTACCAGCAGGCGATGCACGGTTTCGCGCTCTCCCTGATCACCCTGACCAGCCTGCACCGCCGGCTCGGCGATCACGTGGCCTCGCTGCCGCTGGGCTGGTTCTCCTCCGAGAAGGTGGGCAGGCTTTCCCGCAGTGCCACCAATGGCACGCTGATGGTGACCACCGTGACCGCGCACCTGCTCACCCCACTGGTCAGCGCCGTCGTGACCCCGGCGACCGTCGCGACGGCCATGCTCGCGCTCGACTGGCGGCTGGGGGTGGCGACGTGGGTGTGCGCGCCCTTGCTGTGGCTCACGCATCGGTGGGCGGTGAACGCCGTCGGCCGAGGCGAGGAACTCACCGACGCGGCGACCACGGCCGCGGGTAACCGGGTCGTGGAGTTCGCCCGCGATCAGCAGGTGTTGCGGGCGTTCGGACGCACCACCGAGGGCTACCGTCCCCTCGAGGACGCGATCGAGAACCAGAAGACGGCGGGCCGGACGCTGCTGTTGATGGCCGCGCCACGCCTGCTGGCCAACGGACTCGGTGTGCAACTCGCGTTCGCGGCGGTGATCGCGTTCGGACTGACGCTGGCGGTGAACGGCGCCATCGACCCGGTGACGTTGATCGCGCTGATCGCGTTGACGGCCCGTTTCACCGGCCCGCTGGCCGAGGTCGCAGCGCACAGCGGCATGACGCGGATGGCCGCGAACGACCTGCGCCGCCTCGCCGCGATCTTCGACGAGAAGCCGTCGGCCGAACCCGCCGTCTCCCGGTCGGTGACCGAACCCGGCGAGATCGAGCTGACCGACGTGCGGTTCGGCTACGAGCCGGGCCATCCGGTGCTGGACGGTATCTCGTTCCGGGTGCCCGCACGCGGCATGACCGCGATCGTCGGGCCGTCCGGTTCCGGCAAGAGCACCATCACGCGGTTGATCATGCGGTTCTTCGACGTCGATTCGGGCACCGTCTCCGTCGGTGGCGTCGACGTGCGCGAACAGTCCACAAAGGACTTGATGGGGCAGCTCTCCGTCGTGATGCAGGACGTGTACCTGTTCGACGACACGCTGGAGGCGAACATCCGCGTGGGCAGGCCGGAGGCCACCGCCGAAGAGGTCCGTGAGGCCGCCCGGATCGCCGGCGTCGACGAAATCGTCGACCGGCTGCCCGGTGGCTGGGCCACCAGGGTGGGCGAGGGCGGGGCTTCACTGTCCGGTGGGGAGCGCCAGCGGGTCTCCGTGGCCAGGGCCGTGCTCAAGGACGCGCCGATCGTGCTCCTGGACGAGGCGACGGCCGCGCTCGATCCGGAAAACGAGCGGTACGTGCAGAGAGCACTCCGCACGCTGATGGACCGCGCGACCCTGCTGGTCATCGCCCACAAGCTGCCGACCGTGGTGGCCGCGGACCAGATCCTGGTGCTCGACGGCGGCGGGATCGCCGAGTCCGGCACGCACGAGGAGCTACTGGTCTTGAACGGGCGCTACACCGAGTTCTGGAACGAACGCCGCCGCACCCAAGGCTGGCGGCTGGTGTCCGGTGAGGAGCCGAAATGATCGGGGTCGTCGGAGCCACCGGCGAGGTCGGCTCGCACACCGTCCGGGTACTGCGCGCGCTCGACGCGGGACCGCTGCGGACCGGTGGAAGCCGGGACGTGGACGTCCTCGACGAGGCGTCGCTGGACCGGTTCGCCCAGGGCTGCCGGGTACTGGTGAACTGCGCCGGACCGGCCCACCTGGTCGGCGACCGGGTCGCGCGGGCGGCGGCCCATGCCGGGGCAGGCCACGTCGACGCGTCGGATCCGGAAGGCGCCGCGGTGGGCGGCACGGCCGTGATCGGGGCGGGATTGCAGCCGGGACTGACCGGGCTGTTGCCGCGCTGGCTCGCGCGGCGGGAGTTCGACACCGTGCACGGATTGGTCGCCCACCTCGGGGTGCTCGACCGATTCACCCGCACCGCCGCCGACGACTATCTGGCGGGCGCCGAACACGGTGAGGCGCTGGCCGCCTGGCGGCGCGGACGCCGTTCGGGCGTGCTCACCCGGCGCGCTGACGTCACCCTGCCGTTCTTCCCCGGCGAAGTGTCGCTGCTGCCGTACCTCACCGAGGAAAGCGCGAAGGTGGCCGAGCACTTGGGGCTCGACCGAGGCGATTGGTTCACCGCGGTGTCCGGCGAGCATGTCCGTGCCGCCTTCGACCGGGTCCGCTCATTGGACCGGGCCGACGCCGTGACGGCGTTGTGCCATGCCAGCGAACTGGACCTCGCCGGACGCGAACCGCACGTGGTCCTCCTGATGCGCATGGAGGGCGTGCGCGCCGGTCACCCGGTCACCAGGACCGCTGTCCTGCGTGGCCGGGGCAACGGCGCGCTGACCGGTGCGCTGACCGCGCTGGCCGTACTCGCGGTGCTCCGCCGGGAAGTGCCGCCTGGCAGGCATTTCGCGGCCGAGGTGCTCGACCCCGAGGTCACGATCGCCCGTCTCGGCGAGTGCGGCGTGGCGGCACCGTTCGTGGCCGAGGGCGAAGCGGCGCTCGAGGCGGGTGTGCTGTGAGCCTCCACGAGGCCGGGCTCACGGCGCTCGGCGACCTGGACCCAGGCACCTTCGCCGCCGCGATGGAGGTGCTGGAGCGGGTCAGCCTGCAGGCGATGGCGGCCGTGTCCGGCGTCGTCGCTCCGCGCCACCGCTGGCTGGCGGACCGATGGGAACAGGCGCTGCGGGGGCGCACGCCCGGTGCGTACCGCGAGCCGGGGGACGAGTTCGAGGCCGCCTACGCCGCTCTCGGGTTCCCGCCGGTGATGGCCCGCTTCCACCGCGAGACGCTGGCATGGCTTCCGCACCTTCTCGACGACACAGTCCCGCTGCGGGATCTGCTGGTGCGTGCGGGTGACGTGCGGACCGCCTACCAGGACAACGTGTTCACCGGATACCTCAACGCCGCGTGCGCCGAGGCCGTCCGGCAGGCGGGTCCGCGCGTGCTCGAACTCGGTGGCGGAGCGGGACTGAGCACCGCCGCCGCGCTGGCGGCGTTGCGCGGCAAGGATTACAGCTACACGTTCACCGACATGGCACCGTTGGCCGTTCGCGCGGCCGAGGCACGGTTCGGCGACGACCACAGGGTTTCCTGCCGGGTGCTCGATCTCGATGCCGATTTCGCCGGGCAGGGCTTCGCCGACGGCAGCGTGGATGTCGTATCGGCAGGCAATGTCCTGCACAACGCCACCGACATCGGCGCGGCGCTGCGCCGGATCCGCCGCGTGCTGGCTCCGGGGGGCAAGGTGGTGTTCACCGAGTCGGTCCGTGACACGGCGACGACCCTGACCTCCGTGCAGTTCCTGTTGTCCCGCGACGAACACCGGGACCGCACACCGTTCCTGGATCTCGGCGAGTGGCACGCGGCTCTGGTGGCCGCGGGCTTCGAACCGGGGACGACGCTGCCCGAGCCGTCGTCACCGCTGGCGGCCGCCGGACAGCAGCTCTTCACGGCGACGGCGGCAGGCATCCCCGGTGACTGGCCTGCGGCCAAGGTGCTGGCCCACCTGGAACGCTCTCGCACCACCGAGGTGGTGCTGCCGGCAGCCATGGTGCGTGCGCTGGCCGACGAGCCTTCGCTCCTGCTCGCCGACCTGTCGGCGCTGAAGGTCATCCGCTATCACGGTGACGAGGTCGGTGACGCGGTGCGCGCCGCGCTCGGCGTCGAACTCGCGCGGATCGAGCCGGTCGATGTCGGCGACGACTTCCTCGCCGGCATCGCCGACGAGGCAGACCTCGAACTGGACGGCGTCGACCTGCGGGCGGCGGTGGCCGCGGTGCACGAGTTCGGCCGGACCGCGCTGTTGTCGATGCTCAACGCCCTGCACCGGCGTGGTCTCTTCCGGGGACGGGGCAACACCGAGCAGGAGGTGCTGGAGGGTGTCGCCTACCCTCGGCTGCTCCGCGGCTGGCTCGAAGTCCTCTCCGCCGAAGGGTTGCTGCGGGAGGAGAACGGACTCCTGATCCCGGTGCCCGACGCCGAGGCCTATTCCGATGCCGCGCTCGACCGGGCCTGGTCACAGGCGGCCCGGGCCTGGCAGGAGACGACAGGGTCCGCGGGCACCGTCGAGTACGCCCGTGCCAATGCCGAGCGGCTGCCGGATCTTCTCGACGGTTCCTGCGACGCGGTCACCCTGTTGTTCCCCGAAGGTCGCACGGATCTCGCCGAAGCGCTGTACCGGGAGAACGTGACCGGCCGCTACCAGCACCGTGCCGTCAGCGCGTTCATCGGCGGCCTCGCGCGGCGTTGGCCCGCCGACCGGCCGCTGCGCGTACTGGAGGTCGGCGCCGGCACCGGCGCGACCACCGAGCGGGTGCTGCCCGTGCTCGCGGCGGCCGGGATCGAGGTCGACTACCTCTACACGGACGTGTCGAAGCTTTTCCTCGACCAGGCGGCCGTCCGGTTGCGCGACTACCCGTGGGTGCGGTTCGGCCGGTTCGACATCGACGCCGATCCGGCTTTGCCACGCGGTTCGTTCGACGTGGTGATCGGTGGTGGTGTGCTCAACGCGGCCACCGACACCGACGCGTCGGTGCGGCGATTGGCGGGCCTGCTGGACACCGGTGGCCGGCTGGTGCTCACCGAACCGACCGTCGAGGAGTTCTGGATCCTGACCTCCCAGGCGTTCCTGATGGCCGAAGCCGACGACGGCCGCTCCGCCACCGGCGCGACCTTCCTGACCTTGCCGCAATGGAACGCGGTGCTCGACGGCGCCGGGCTGGAGCGGGTTCTCGGCCTGCCCGGCGAAGGTCATCCGCTCACCCCCCTCGGCCACCGCGTCTTCGTCGCGCGCGTGCCGAACCGAACCTGAGCACCAACAGACATTGAGGACAACGAGCATGTGTGGAATCACCGGCTGGATCGCGTTCGACAGCGACCTCACCGAGGAAGTGCCCGTCATCGAGGCGATGACGAAGACCCTGAGCGACCGTGGTCCCGACGCGGGCGGGACCTGGATCCGTACCCATGTCGCGCTGGGGCATCGACGGCTGGCGGTGATCGACCTGCCCGGCGGCGCACAGCCGATGGAGGCCCGGACGCCGTCGGGAACCGTGGCGCTGACGTTCTCGGGCGAGGTCTACAACTTCCAGGACCTGCGTGCCGCACTGGAAGGACGCGGCCACCGCTTCACCACCCGCAGCGACACCGAGGTGGTGCTGCGCGGCTATCTGGAGTGGGGCGAGGCGGTCGCCGAACGGCTCAACGGCATGTACGCCTTCGGTCTGTGGGACGAGCGCCACGGCAAACTGGTCCTGGTCCGCGACCGGGTCGGCGTGAAGCCGCTGTACTACCACCGCACGACTGACGGACTGCTGTTCGGCTCCGAACCCAAGGCGATCCTGGCCAACCCCCGGTTCGCGCGGGTCGTGGACACCGGCTGTCTCCGCGAGCTGACCGGCTTCACCAAGGCTCCCGGCTGGTCGCTGTGGAAGGACATGCACGAGGTCGAACCGGGCACCGTCGTGACGGTTTCCCGCGCCGGGATCCGGCACCACACCTACTGGCGCCTGGAAACCATGCCGCACACCGACGACCTCCCGGCCACCGTCGAGAAGGTCGGAGCGTTGTTCGGTGAGGCGGTGCGGCGGCAGACGGTGTCCGATGTGCCGCAGTGCGTACTGCTTTCCGGAGGGCTGGATTCCAGCGCCGTCACCGCTGTCGCCGCCGCCGAACTGCGCGACCGTGGCGAGAAGACTCGCACGTTCTCGGTCGATTTCGCCGGGTACGAAGAGAACTTCCGCCCGGACGAACTGCGCGAGACCCCGGACTCCCCGTTCGTCCGTGAGGTCGCCGCGCACGTCGGCTCGATGCACCGGGACATCGTGCTCGACTCCCGCGCGCTGGCCGATCCCGCGCTGCGCCGTGCCGTCGTGGCCGCGCGGGACATGCCGATCGGGCTCGGCGACATCGATTCTTCGATGTACCTGCTGTTCCAGGCGATCCGCGCCGAGTGCACGGTGGCGCTGTCGGGCGAGTTCGCGGACGAGCTGTTCGGGGGCTACGCCTGGTTCCACCATCCGGCGGCCCGTGACGCCGACACGTTCCCGTGGCTGGCGTTCAGCAACGCCTACACCGGCGACCGCACCGAAATGCTGCGTCCCGGGCTTCGCCGGGATCTGGACATCGGCGCGTATGTGGCCGACGAATACCGCACCGCCGTCGCCGCCGTGGACCATCTCGACACCGAGGATGAGCTGGAGCGCCGGATGCGCCGCAGCAGCCATCTGCACGTGACGCGGCTGGTCCGCGCCATGCTGGACCGCAAGGACCGGATGTCGATGGCCGTGGGCCTGGAGGTCCGGGTGCCCTTCGCCGATCACCGCCTCATCGAATACGTCTACAACACGCCGTGGTCGATGAAGGCGGACGGCGGCCGGGAAAAGAGCCTGTTGCGCGGAGCGGTCGCCGGTCTGCTGCCCAGGTCGGTCACCGAGCGCGTCAAGAGCCCCTATCCCTCCACACAGGACACCAGCTACGCGGAATCGTTGCACCGACAGGTGAACGACGTGCTCGCCGAGGCCGGACATCCCCTATTCGAGATCTTTGACGCCACCTGGGTGCGCGACGCGGCCGCACAGGATCCCGGCGTGGTCACCGGCAGGCTCCGCACTGGTCTGGAACGCGTACTGGACATGTACCACTGGTTCGACCTGTACCGGCCCGAGCTCCGGCTCGGCTGAACCGGTGCACCACAAGGAGAACACCATGACCACAACCGGACCGCTCGTACTCGGCGAGGACTTCGTCCAGGACGCGCACCGCGTCGGAGCGAAGCTGCGCGAGAGCGCACCGATCCGCCATGTCGTACTGCCCAGCGGCCTGCCCGTGTGGCTCGTCACCGGGTACGAAGAAGCCAGAGCCGTCGCGACCGATCCTCGATTCAGCAGCCAGCGCGTCTATGACCGGATGCACCGGATGGCCCTTGGCGAAGACGACGAGAGTCCTTTTTCCGAGGACTTCGCGATGAACCTGCTCAACCTGGATCCACCGGATCACACCCGGCTGCGCAAGCTGGTCGCGAAGACGTTCACCGGCCGGGCCATCGCGCCCCTGCGGCCGCGGATCGAGCAGATCGCGGACGAGCTGCTCGACGCGATGACCGGCCGGGACTCGGTGGAACTGCTGGAGGCCTACGCCTATCCGCTGCCGATCCGGGTCATCACCGAGCTGCTCGGCGTGCCGTTCGACGACCGCGACCAGTTCACCGCGTGGTCGAAGACCATGGTCGACGGCGGGGCGAGCGAAGCCGCGGGCGCGGCGACGATGCGGATGGCGGGCTACCTGCACGGGTTGATCGCGGCCAAACGCGAAAACCCCGAAGACGATCTGCTTTCTCAGCTCGTGCACGCCAGTGAAGACGGTGATCGCCTCTCGCCGTCGGAGCTGATCGCGGTTTCCGTCGTGCTGCTCATCGGCGGATTCGAGACCACGGTGAACCTGATCAGCGGCGGCGTCCTCAGCCTGTCTCGCGACCCCGGCCAGCTCGCCCTGCTGCGGGCCGACCGGAGCCTGATGCCGACCGCGATCGAGGAGTTCCTGCGGCACGAGACACCGAACATCCTGTCCTCGCCGCGCTACACCACCGAAGAGGTCGAGATCGCGGGCGTGGTGATCCCGGCCGGGGACTTCGTCATGGTGTCGTGGCTGGCGGCGAATCGCGACCCCGCCCGCTTCACCGACCCCGGCAGGCTCGACATCACCCGGCCGATGGGCGGTCACCTCGCCTTCGGCCACGGCCTGCACTTCTGCCTGGGAGCGCCGCTGGCCCGGCTGGAGGGGGAGATCGCCTTCGGCCGCCTGCTGGACCGGTTCGCCGACATCGAGGTGCTGTCCGCTGTGGACGATCTGCGCTGGCGAGACAGCACGGCCATGCACGGTCTCGAATCGTTGGAGCTGAGGCTGCGATGACCACCGACTTCGTCCCCTGGCCGGACGAGTTCGCCCGGTACTACCGCGACCGCGGGTACTGGCGGGACCGTACCCTCGGCGCGTTGCTCGACGACGGCGCACGGAGGTGGCCGTCGCGGACCGCGGTGGTCGACGGCGACCGGCGCTGGTCCTATGCCGAGCTGCACGAGAAGGCGGCCCGGTTGGCGTGTGGCCTCCGTGCGCGGGGGATCGGGCACGGCGACCGCGTGCTGGTCCATCTGCCTAATGTGGCCGAGTTCCTGTCGCTGGTGTTCGCGTTGTTCCGGATCGGTGCGGTCCCGGTGCTCGCCTTGCCGGCACATCGCCGGACCGAAATCGTTCACCTCACCCGGCTCGCGACCCCGGTCGCGTACGTCGTGGCGTCCGACCTTCGGGACCTGGCGCACGCCGTCCCGGAGATCGCTCACGTGTTCGTCGTCGGCGAGCCCGGCGAGTTCACCGCACTCGACGACGTGTCGGCCGACGGTGATCCGGGCGAGGGACCCGATCCGGACGACATCGCCGTGCTGCTGCTGTCCGGTGGTACGACCGGGCCGCCCAAGCTGATTCCGCGTACCCACAACGACTACGAGTACAACCTGCGGGCGAGCGCCAAGCTGTGCGGTTTCACCGCCGATACCCGCTACTTGGCGGCGTTGCCGATGGCGCACAACTTCCCGCTCGCGTGCCCTGGTGTGCTGGGGACGTTGTGGGCGGGGGGAACGGTCGTGTTGTGCACCGGCGCGGATCCGGGAACGGCGTTCCCGTTGATCGAGGCCGAGCGCGTCACCGTGACGGCGCTCGTGCCGCCGTTGGCGCTGGTGTGGCTGGATGCCGCCGAACAGTCCACAGTGGATCTGTCGAGCCTGGAACTGCTCCAGGCGGGCGGATCCCGGCTCAAGGCCGAAGCCGCTCGCCGGGTCACGCCGGTGCTGGGCTGCGTGCTCCAGCAGGTCTACGGCATGGCCGAGGGCCTGCTTAACTACACGCGCATCGGTGATCCGGACGCCATCGTCAACGACACCCAGGGCAGGCCGCTCTGCGCGGACGACGAGGTGCGGATCGTGACCACGGACGACGAGCCGGTGCCCGCGGGCGAGGTCGGCGAACTGCACGTCCGGGGGCCGTACACCATTCGCGGCTATTACCGGGCCACCGAACACAACGCGGGTGCGTTCACCGCCGATGGTTTCTATCGCAGCGGAGACCTCGTCCGGCGGCTGCCGAGCGGGGAACTCGTCGTCGAGGGCCGGGTCAAGGACGTGATCAACCGCGGCGGCGACAAGATACCCGTCGAAGAGGTGGAGAACCTCCTGCTGAGCCACCCAGCCGTGCACGATGTCGCGATCGTCGGAATCCCCGACGACGTGATGGGTGAACGGAGCTGTGCCTACGTGATTGCTCGCGGCACGCCACCCAGTCGCAAGGACCTCCTGGCACATCTACGCGAACACGGTGTCGCGGCTTTCAAGCTGCCGGATCGGGTCCGCTTCGTGAAGTCGTTCCCTCGCACCGGCCTAGGCAAGGTCGACCGCAAAGCTTTGTCCACTCTGGAGAGCCGATCGTGACCATGCATCGTCCTGGCGTCCACCCCGGCAACTTCTCGTCGCAAGAACTCTCGCAGCAAGTCGCCGAGCTCCTCGACCTGTCCGACGAAGTCATCGACGAACACGAGAACCTGATCGAACTCGGCCTGGACTCGATCACGATGATGCGACTGGCCGGGAATTGGCGCAAAGCAGGAGCGAACGTCACGTTCGCCGATCTGGTCACCACGCCCACGCTCGCCGCGTGGCGAGCCATGCTGGCCGTCGAGTCCGGACAGATCGCCCGGGCGGACAAGAAAATCGACGAGTCCGCGCCGTTCTCGCTGGCGCTGATGCAGCACGCCTACTGGGTCGGCCGAGCGCCGGGGCAACGGCTGGGCGGCGTCGACGCGCACTTCTATCACGAGTTCGACGGCACGGGCGTCGATCCGGAGCGGCTTGAGACCGCCGTCCGGGCACTGTTCGCCCGGCACGGGATGTTGCGTGTGGCGGTGTCGGACGACGGAACCCAGCGTGTGCTTCCCGAGAGCCCCTGGGCCGGCCTGCGTGTCCACCACTGGGTCGATCAGTCCACTTTGGACGCACGTCGCACCGCGCTGTCGCACCGCAGGATGGACATCTCCTCCGGTGAGGTCTTCGACGTCCAGCTTTCCCTGCTGCCGGAAGGCCGCACGCGGATGCACGTCAACCTGGACATGATCGCGGCGGACGCGCTGAGCCTGCGGGTGCTGCTCACAGACCTGGCCCGCGCCTACGAAGGCGAAGCGCTGCCCACACTGGGCTACAGCTACCCGCGCTACCTGGCCGATCGGGGGAGCGGTGGCCAAGACGTCGCGCGCGAGTACTGGGCAGCCCGGCTGCCGACGCTTCCCGGAGCGCCGCAGCTCCCGGCGACCGACGTGGGCGGCGAGCCCGCCGTAGTGCGGCATCACCGTTGGCTGGGACCGGAATCCGTGAGCGCGATCGAGCGCTCGGCTCGTCGCCACGGGCTGACCACGGCGATGGCCCTGGCGGCGGTGTTCGCCGAGACACTGACGGCGTGGAGCGCCGAACCGCGTTTCCTGCTCAACCTTCCGCTGTTCGACCGTGAGCCGCTGCACGACGAGGTGGACTCGCTGGTCGGCGATTTCACCTCGTCGGTGCTGCTGGAATGGGACGGGGCTGCTCCCGGCTCCTTCGCCGAACGGGCAGGGTCGCTACAGCGGCGATTCCACGCCGACGTGGCGCACACCGCCTACTCCGGTGTCGAGGTGCTGCGCGACCTCTCACGTCTGCACGGTGACCAGGTGCTCGCGCCCGTCGTCTACACCAGCGCGCTCGGTCTGGGTGAGCTGTTCGCCCCGGAGGTCACCGGCACCTTCGGCCAGGCCTCGTGGATCATCTCCCAGGGCCCGCAGGTCTGGCTCGACGCGCAGGTGACCGAACTCGACGGCGGACTGCTGGTGAACTGGGACGTCCGGGAGGACGTCTTCGTCGAGGGCGTGCCGGACGTGATGTTCGCCGCTTACCGCACCTTGCTCGATCGGCTCATCGAGAACGAGGACGTCTGGTCGGAAATCCCGGATCTGATCCCGCCCGCCCAAGCCCTCGTGAGGGCCGAGGTGAACGACACGAAGGTGCTCAGGCGGGCGCGTCGCCTGTACGACGCGTTCTTCGCCCACGCCACCGCGTGCCCGGACGCACCGGCGGTGTTCTCCGACGGGGAATCCAGGACCTACGGAGAACTCGCCGAACACGCCCTGCGGATCGCGGGGCACCTGACCGCCAAGGGAGCGGGCCCCGGGCATCTGGTGGCGGTTTCGCTGCCCAAGGGGCCCGATCAGGTGGCCGCGGTGCTCGGGGTGCTCGCGGCGGGCGCGGCGTACCTGCCGTTGGGCGTCGACCAGCCCGCGGTGCGACGGGACCGGATCCTGCGGACCGCCGGGGTGACCCTCGTGCTGGACGACCTGGCTCCGGCGAGCGGGGCGACGGCGCTCGCGGAACCCGTGAGCGGTGATGACTCCGCGCTCGCCTACGTCATCTACACCTCGGGCTCGACCGGCGAACCCAAAGGTGTGGAGATCGGCCACGCTGCCGCGGTCAACACCGTCGACGACCTCAACCACCGGTTCGGCATCGGGCCGGAGGACCGCTCGCTGGCGCTGTCCGCGCTCGAATTCGACCTGTCGGTCTATGACCTGTTCGGCCCGCTTTCGGTGGGCGGCGCGGTGGTGTGCGTACGCGACTCCGGCCGCCGTGACGCTTCCGTGTGGGTCGATGCGCTGCTGCGGCACCGGGCCACCGTGCTCAACTGCGTCCCCGCCTTGCTCGACATGGTGCTGACCGTGGCGGAGGAGCCGTTGCCGCTGCGGGTGGTGCTGCTCGGTGGTGACCGCGTCACCAGAGACCTGCCCGCCAGGCTCGCCGAGTACGCGCCCGAGTGCCGCTTCGCCGGACTGGGCGGCACCACCGAGACCGCCATCCATTCCACGGTGTGCGAAGTCGACGTTGTGGATCCACAGTGGACTTGCGTGCCCTACGGCACGCCGCTGGACAACGTCCTGTGCCGCGTGGTCGATCCGCTCGGTCGTGACCGTCCTGATCGGGTCCCGGGAGAACTGTGGATCGGAGGGGCGGGGGTCGCGCGGGGCTATCGAGGGGATCCCGCGCGCACGCGGGAGAAGTTCGTGGAGTTCGCGGGTACGCGCTGGTACCGGACCGGTGATCGCGCGCGGTACCTGCCCGACGGAAGCCTGGAGTTCCTCGGCCGCGATGACCACCAGGTCAAGATCCGCGGTCACCGTGTCGAACTAGGTGAGGTCGAGGCCGCGCTCACCGCGCACCCCGGCGTCACCGCCGCCGCCGTGGTCGTGACGGCGAATCGGCGGCTGGCCGCCGCCGTCACCGGGACGGTGTCGATCGCGGAGCTCGAAGACTTCCTGGTCGGGTGGCTGCCGGCGGCGATGCGGCCGGACGTCCTCTCGGCGCTTCCGTCGCTGCCTCTGACCGCGAACGGCAAGATCAACCGCGGGCTGCTGTCGCGCACGCTGGACGACCGGCCCAGCGAAGAGGCGGCTGTCTCCGCGCCCCAAGGCGAAATCGAACGCCTGGTCGCGGCGGCCTGGGCGGAAGTGCTGCTGAGCAAGGAGATCGGACGTGAACACGACTTCTTCGCCCTCGGTGGAGATTCGCTGCTGGCGACCAGGCTGATCGGCAAACTGCGCGCGGCCGGGCTATCGGGTGTGTCGCTGAGCGATCTCTTCGCGCGTCCGGTGCTGGCCGATTTCGCCGCCGGGCTCTCCCTGACCTCAGCCGACGAAGCGCCGGTCAGGCTCGTCTCCGATCCCGCGAACCGATACGAGCCGTTCCCGCCGACGGAAGTCCAGCGCGCGTATTGGCTCGGGCGCGACGAGGGCTTCACCCTCGGCGGTGTCGGCTGCCACTTCTATCGCGAGTACGACGTGGAGGACCTCGACCTGGCGCGGCTGGAGACCGCGGTCAACCGGCTCGTCGAGCGGCACGAGATGCTGCGCGCCGTCTTCGACGAGCAAGGCGACCAGCGGGTGCTGCCCGAGGTGCCGTGGTTCCGGGTGGACCTGATCGACGGCGGATTCGACGAACTCCGTGCCACCACCTCGCACACCGTTTTCGACCCTGCCGTGTGGCCGCTGTTCACCGTGCGCACGGCCCGGGCCGGTCGCCGGACCAGGTTGGCGATCGGCATGGACAACCTGGTGCTCGACGCCTTGAGCATCCTCGTCTTCTACGCCGAACTCGCCTCGCTGTACGAGAACCCGGACGTCGAACTCCCGGCGATCGGGATGTCGTTCCGCGACTACGTTCTCGGCGTCGAACCCGCCGCGTTGGACCAGGCCAAGGCCTACTGGAGCGGGCTGGTGCCCGAACTGCCCCCCGCGCCGCGGCTGCCGCTGGCGAAGGACCCGGCCGAAGTGGCGGTACCGCGGTTCGACCGGCGGTCCGCCAGGGTGGAACCCGCACGATGGCGCGTGATCACCGACCGGGCCAAGGAACACGGGGTCACACCGTCCGCCGTGCTGATGACGGCGTTCGCCGAGGTGCTGGGCAGATGGAGCGCGAGAGCGGACCTGACACTCAACGTCACGCTCTTCGACCGCAAGGAGGTCCACCCCGACATCGAACGCGTGCTGGGCGACTTCACCTCCCTGCTCTTGGTGGCCTGCCGCCCGGCGCTCGACGGGGGCTGGCTCGACCGGGTGCGCCAGGTTCAGGAGGAGTTGTGGGGCGCGCTCGATCACCGCGACGTTTCGGCCGTGTGGGTGCTGCGGGAACTGGCCCG